>MFZI01000020.1 GCA_001789355.1 Candidatus Roizmanbacteria bacterium RIFCSPHIGHO2_01_FULL_39_8 | reverse complement strand
AAGAGTAGGCCTGCGAAATACTCTTCGCGATGCCGAAGCTGCTCTTGCCTCAACTACTGATCCTGTCCAGAGAGTTGTTCAGGAAACCAGAACTTGGAATACTGACTATGAAAGGATAATTGCTATCGATGCAGCCTTGCCAGTTGCCCAACAGGTTGGTCTTCTCGCTGCCGACCTTGCGACTCAACCGTTTGAGGTCCTCGTACAGAGGGTAAACGAAGCAAATAGACGGGCTCGCACGTTGGGTTTGACCAATATTGACGCATGGGGTGAAGGAGAAAATAACGATCACGCACTTCGTATGAGACTCATGCATGCGGTAATACAGGCCCGCACAAATACTACCATTGCAACACAACTCGGTTTGCCGGCAAACATAAATGCGAATAATCGATTTGGAGATCTAGCTACCGTAACAGCCGCAGGTGTGACCGATCACTTCATAAGAACGGGGAATGTAAATGGCGTGATGCGTGAATTGAATCGAAGAGGGTTGAGAATTGCTATGCTGGGGGTAGATCTTGATCCCACAAACAACATTCATCGTAATTTAGTCCAAGATACGATTGATTTAACGAGAATTCAATATAATGCACAAAGAACAACCCTGAATAATATCATTACGGAAACTGAAGTAAGAGGAAGAAATATGGCCGAAACCTTGAATATGGAGAGAGGTTCTCTAGAGGCTCTGAGAGACTTTTTGAGGCAATATCCAACTCTTCGGGATAACATGCAGGAGATTGCCCGTAACATTAATCGTTTCACAGATGTGACTGAGGTTAACGATCCAACAGTTTCCGCAAATTACTCACAGCAGGAATTAGATGCGATGGGGCTCGTCGGAGTTGATAATTTGATTGATTTTCTTATTCCGTATCAGCAGCTCGAAGGAGAAAATAGAGGTGAAAGATTTCAAAGAATTACAGGTCCCAACGGAGCACTTCCGGCACGGCTTGTTATGGAAAGCTTTAATCAAAGCTTGAATTTGGGGCTTGTTCCTCCTTTTACCGCAAATCTATTCCTTACAAGAGTTCGCGAACGATTTGACCAAAGAAGAATATCTGATCCGGCTCTTTGGCGCCGGGCTGTTCAGAATTTGACAGACAATAGGGTAGCGTTAGCTTTAAGTAATTAACAATTTTCAGTACACCTATGAAAGTAACAATCCAAGACATCATAGCCTTTCTGCCCTTTGAGGAAGAATATAGGCAAAAAATTAAAAGACAATTAATAGAGATTGATTCAGCTACTCGTATATCACTTGAGGATCAATTGTGGGAAACATTTGACGCTCTCTGTGATCTGTATTATCAGAAAAACTTTCAAAAGGGCTTGTATGAAATGGGCGAAGGAGCGAAATCTTTTGGACCGAATTTTTATAAACGAATTCGGGAGGAAACAGATAAAGAAATAGAGATGGATATGACGAAAAAAACCACAGCCTTTGGTATAGAAGAAGTAAGAGAAAAGTTACAAAAATATATTCAGGAGCCAAAATAGAATATGGAAGAACCTACTTCACCTGAAATGAATATCCCCAATCAAGCAGTAAAGTCTCCAGAAGTTGCTAATCCTGTTCAAACTCCTGATATTTCTCTTTCTGGCGAGCCAAATCCAAAAGTAGGCGAGCCAGCAAACGCAGAAGAGTTAGCTGAAGTACTTAAACAACTAACTCAATTGAAACAATTTCAGGCGGAAAAACAAAACGGTACCGGTCGTGTGCAAAAATTAAGTGTTCCACATAGAATGTCTAATAGTCTGGAACGACCAGGAATTCTTACAAGGTTTACAGAATGGATTCGTTCTTTTTTTAATTCACTCTTTGCTAAAAAAACATATGGTAGAACAACCAGCTAATAATTCACCGGTTGATTTTAGTGTAGGGAAAGCGCCAGCTCAAGATCTTAATCCTGATAATATTGTTGGGCAACTAAGAGGGCCTCTGCGAGTTGCAAGAAGACTTCGGGGGATAAAAGATGATGTCGTGACTGCAAGAGCCGTAAAGGCTGAAATGAAAAAAGAGAGAGAAGCGATGAAAAAAGATGTGGAGGAAGAGTTGACGGGTAGAAAACCTGTTGTTAAAGTGCCACTTCCGGGAAGGCTTCGATTAGAGATTACCGGAGAAAAAAAGAAGGAAGGTAATATAAGTCCTCTTTTAAGACAAGCACAAGAGCAGCACGGAGTAAGGACGGAGCCGGAGTTAGAACGATCAGATGATGTTTTCGAAAGGCAAGAGCGGCAAGAGCAAGGTTCACCTTCTGAAATTCCAGCTGATCAAGGCGATCTTTTGAGTAAAGCTCTCGAATTACAAAAACAGGGAAAAATACGACCGGATTTAGATTTATGGGGTGTAGGAGCAGGGTCTCTAGGAGAGTTAGTAAGTAAATTCTCACATACAGAACAACCTTCAGATAAACCAAGAGAAAGAGATGCGGATCTTAATGCTGTCCGACAAGAATTAGTCGAAACATTAGAAAGTAAAGCAAGAAGTGAGTTGATACAAACTCTTGAGGCGCGAGCAAGGAAGTTGGAAGAAGCTAATACCGGTGGAGAAGCTGTGGGTGGTGCGCACGGGGAAAATACAGATGAAGGAGACGCCGACCTTAATACAGCTAGACAAGAACTGATAGCAACTCTGGAAAATAAAACAAGATCTGACCTGATTGCAACGCTAGAAGTCAAAGCAAGTATGTCTGGACCGTCTGGTTCAGACGATTCCACATCAGGTACTAGAGCAGAAGGCACATCACCAGCAGTAATTAAGGATGATACTCAAGATAGTACAGGTTTAACTGCAGAAGGAAAAGGCGTTGTATCCGATGATCAAACACAGGAAGGTCAAAACGTCCTAAGGAAAGCCCAAGAACTTCTGCGAGATATTGAGGCTGGGCTTGAAGCTTTTAATCAACCTGATCAAAAAGATAAACTCGATCAATATTTCTTATTGTTAAAGGAAATAGAAGTATCAGAAGACGCAGACATAGGAGGCAGACTGGATAGAATCTTGGCAAATCCAATCGGCAAAGCGGCGCTTGCGAATTATATAGTGCATACAGGTATCAATATCGTTGCTTTTTTACCTGAAAGATTTCCCTTAGGAAGGGTAATTGTTCCAGTAGCGAGAGCTTTGCTTGAAACAAGAGAATTTAGCGCATTGATTCATGGAGGAAAAGTACCGATCGATATGGCCAGTGAATCAACAGTTGCGGTGCTCGTAGGAGGAACACAGGATCAGGAAGTGCTTAAGGCTCTGTTTAGCAATGTAGAACCGCAACAGTTAGTACAAATGTTTAGTGATCGGGCGACTCCACTTTTTATTAATGTCTTCAATTCAGTAGCTGAAAAATTCGGATTTCATTCAGTCCCTGTAGATGTCTCTCCTAGTAGTTCTATCCCAACAGGAACAGTTGTGCCAGACGGAAAACCAGGAAAATATGGTAAATACGATTGGTGGGATCTCCCAGAACCTATTACATCATCCACTCTTGCTCCGCCAACTGCCCCGACCCAACAGGACTTATTAAAGGACAAAATAATTCCTCCAACTCATCCGGTTACTCCTTCGACTGCTGCACCTGCACCTTCAACATCAGTTTCTTCGACTGAGTCATCAACGCCTGCTACGGCAGTTCAGCGATCTATGCCCAGTTCTCTAGAAACTCCGGATGAGATATATAGTCAATGGTCCGCTGCCATAAATAAAAGAGAAGAGTTGAAAGCAAAAGGAGAGAATGCATCGCATGAGGATTTACTTGAATTAAGTAGAATAAATGATCAAATTGATCATTTGGAAACGCAATTCTCTGCTGCGACCGCGCCGAAGACATCTCCACAAACTCCAGGGCCATCTACTAGAACTTCGTCACCAGCTGAGCCTGCGACTCCAACTAAAAAGGAAACGGCAATAGATACAAGAAATCCAATGTATCAAAGCATTGATGCAGAACCGGTTGATTCAACAAGTGGTAGATTTCAGGAGAGATGGGAGAGAGACGCTGTCCAAAACAATTTTGGTATTTTACTCGAGGAAGTAAGTGTACAAGCAAGAGCCGCAGGAGAATCTTTCCCACCAATTGAAGGACTCGCGATTGCTTTCGAAAAAGGAAAGATGCTCCTTACCGCTACCCTGCAGCACGAAGGAAAGAATGTACCATTGAGAATAATTTTAGTAAATATAAAAGTGCCTCCTGGAGTCAAGGTAGAGGATATTCAATTTTACTATAATGAAAGAAATGTTTTAAAGAGGGTAGGTTTGGATAGATTCATTAAAGGTGTTTATGGAAAGCAATTAAGCCATGTCTCAGATGCTCCTGTACGAATTATAGATGTAGCAAACGAGAATCTTGATCGAAGATCTGTGACAGGATTTCATATAGACAACGATGCCTTTGTTGTTGAAGGTGAAGCGATATCAACCCGTCAAAGAGTAAAACGATTGACACACCAGATGGTTAAAGCATCAAAAATTGTGGATGACACTGATCGTCATAGAAAAATTAATCAGTTAGATAGTGAGATTCAAAATATAGCTGATGAAACAGGTGCTCAAGTTTTAGGAATTCTTTATTCGGTAGTTGAAGCAGATAATGGATTCAGTGACGGTATGTACGTTTTCGTACGAGATATGCTCATGTCTGGGGTCAGCCCAAGACAATTTTTGAGAGAGAAATATGATTTGTTTATTGAGTCACAAAGACAGAAAGGTCGGGCTATCAGTTTGAATTTCGACGAATTTTTGACTCAATTGAATAATTCCCTAGATCAAAAACTATAAAGACATTACTCATCATCTACCCCGAGGAGTTTTTGGACTACGGCTATTTTGCATCTTCGATGATGATAATTCTCCGTTTCGATCCCTAACAAGCAACTTATATACGATCGTGCACATGTTATATATCTTCCACACATTTATAAATGTGATTTACAACATTGAAACGATCGTACAAAAGATGTAAAGCTTTACTTATGATCGAAAAGAGTAAAATAAAACCTAAACGGAGCGATCGAGAAGAAACGAAAAATAAAGAGGTTGCGTTTAAACAGTGGGAAATAAAAGATCTCCTTTTTGCTGCGTTAGGAATAAGCGTAGTTTTGGGAGGAAGCATTCTTCTTACTCCCAATTTTCCGATTGTATTAGGTTCTATCATTAAATTAATTCAGGAGATAAAAGGAGAAAAAGTTCCAAATGCGAAAATCAAAAGGACAATACAAGCCTTAGAAAAGAAAGAGATTATTTATATAGAGGAGAGAGATGGCACCGCTTATGTTCATCTAAAAGCCTGGAATCAACAGATTCTGCAATATTCTTTGAAGGGAATTCTAGATTTTAAAAAGAGGAAAAAGAAGTGGGATGGAAAGTGGTTTATGGTACTTTTCGACGTACCCGAGATTCAGCGAAATAAAAGGGATTATTTACGAAGGTTATTACGAAAGATCGGTTTCTATCAATACCAAAAAAGCGTCTATTTATTTCCTTATGAGTGTGAAGACGAGATCAAACTGATTAAAAAAATAGTAGAAAGCGCAAAATATATGAAATATATTATCGCAGATAGAATTGAAGACGAAAAACAAGCCAAGATTTTCTTCCAACTTTCTTGATACAACTTATGTACGATCGTACAAGAGTTGTGACTAGTCATTTTCGACGCCAAGAAGTTTTTGGACGACACCTTTTTTGTACCTTCTGTCGCCGCGGGAGTTGATTCGTATTGCGGGAAGCTTTCCTTTTTTTCCCCAGCGTTTTATCGTGAGGGGAGAAACGCGAAGAAGACTGGCAACCTCTCGAATGGTAAGAAGATCGGGTAAGTCTGCAAGTGATACTCTTGGTGAGAGTTTGTTTTTCAAAGACATGGTATGCATTATAAAATTAAAAATAGCAGTTGTCAACAACTAAAATAATACTACTGTAGTATTTATCATTTGTTTATTTGTAGTATTTCCTTTACTGAGGATAAAACCAAAGGTCTTCTTTGGCACGGGGATCAACGAATGACCCACTGTCCCGATACACTACTTTCGGATCGCTACTCGTTGCAGTTCCAAATATTTGTCCTGTTGCTATCACGGGAAGCTGCTGTCTTCCGCCGCTATTGTCGCTTTGATATCTTGCCAGAAGATTCGGGTCTACACATATGTCAATAAAATAATAGAGGTAACCATCCTCCAGGTTATCACTTCCGCCGCTGTGGGTAAAAAGGATATCATTTTTCGTCGCGTACAAAACCTGGAATACTTTTCCGTCACCGATACTTCTTCCGGCTTTTAGCCCGTAGAGTTGTTGGCCGGAATTTGCGGCAAGTCCGATCATATGTACTTTAAATTTGGGAGAAGCCGTTTGAGGAGCAAGGCTTTTATTATTCTGAAAGTCCCACTCATAGATTCGATACGTCTTGATAATTGAGGGAATAGGTCCGTTATACAGTGAACTAATTTGTGGAGGCATAAGAGGATCCAATCCGTCATTATTTCCATTCCGGCTCTGAAGCTCTTTGCTCTCATCAACCTCCACCCACCCTCTTTTTCTCAAATTTACATCAGGCGATGATTCAACCGGACGCTGAATCCTATTTGGGTCGTTCGCATTGACCCGCATACTAGTGTAAGCTTGGCTTGATGTGGTAGGACATGAAAGATTTCCACCCCCACCACCGGTCGGAGTCGGACCTTGAGTCGGAGGAGGAATCGTAGGTAGATTTTTATTCGAAATGACTAGATTCAAAGTGAGAGATCCTCCGGAATTTAAGGTTCCGCTGGTTGTTTCTAATATCGCATTCCACCCCTGGGGTGGAAAGAGAATCGCTTTATAGCTTCCGGGAGATGTCCCTGATTTCCCGTCGGCCCCTTTCCAGACTACGGTTCCTGCCGATGGACAATCATACGGAAAGCCACCTCGAGATTTACAGTTAGTTCCGGCGCTTCCCAAAGCATATAAAAGCTCTCCAAAGCGAGTCCTTCCGGCTTGGGCCGGGCCTTCGATATAGACTTCTGCTTTTGTTTGTTCATTCCAGACAGGCCCATCAAGAGAATCTTTGTGAAGAACAATCGTGACCGTTCCGCTCTGGTTTGAAGGAGGAGTAGAGGTAGCTCCTCCAGGTTGGGTAGGAGCAGGAGTATTAGTTGGTTGTCCCAGAGGAGTTGTCGGCTGCCCGGTGGTGGTGACTTGTGGAGGTTGGGTAGGATAATTTGTTCCAAAAGCAATCAGTCGTGGTGGAGTATCATCAAAATGTATTACAGTTAAGGGACTGTCATTTGTGAAGCATGTCATCGTTGCGAGCGAACCTGAAGGTGCATTCTTATATCCGTTGATCACGTTGACTGCGGCACCAGGCCACGGGCCCTCCGATGAACAATCCGCTACTACTCCGCGATCGTCTGTCGGCCCCATCTCGGTAATGATTGCAGCGAGAGGTTGATTGAAATAACTTCCGTATGTGGAAAAAGCACCGGTTTGTGTGCCAAATTGGGATTGAATACTTCCATTATCTGCTCCATAGATATTGAGTCCTACACCTACGAGTTTTTTTCCCGCCAAAGCTTGACTCCCGAATGATCGCGAAAGAAAATCTGCGGGCCGCAGTCCATTGTTTCCATCTGCTCCATATGAGAGAGCAGGATAGTAAATGTCAAAATTCCCGCTTCCCATCCCATCCATAAATGCAGCGAGTGACTGGGTAAATTCTTCAGGATTCGTTTGCCCTTCCCACTCGGCATGCAGGTTGACTTCGTTCCCAAAGAGAACGATGGGTCTTTTCGGAAAGCCACTGACTTGATTGAGAGCAGCTGCTAGATTCTGTCCCATGATACGAGCGTCACTCGGACCTACTTTAATCCACACCCCCGCACCATTTGTATAAGAGGCAACACGAATGACAGGATAGAGTCCGTATTTTTTCAGATCCTCCAGGTTTTGTTTGATTGCATTGACATCGCCTTTCAGAAAGAAAAGGTCATAGATCACCGTATAGGGTATGAACGACGACTTGACTTCGCTACTTGCGGCGTTGTCGCAGTTATAGAACTTTCTCGTTTGGACCAAGTTTCCAGCATCTCTGTGGTTTGTCGCATGAGGCCCTAGGACAAGAATACCGTTATATGATTCTGCACCGGTTGGATCAGAACAGGTGGGAGATTCGGTGGGAACGATGTCGCCTCCATCACTTTTGATGATACATGATGCGGGAAGAGTAGAGACGAGGCCGCATGATTGTGAGTTAAGCTCTTGATTATTTGATACAAGTTTTGTATTTTCGCATTTTTGCACGATCAATTCGGATCTCTCTTGGCAGATGGGTTTTTGCAAATCTAACCACACCTTGTTATGAGACTCATCGCCGCTGATCGAGGTGTTATTCTCAACCAGATTACAACTGCTATTGGCTATATTTATACCGCCGAGATTGGCTTTGGCATAATTATTTTTGACGATCGTATTATTGGAATAGCCCAGCCAATAGCCAAATCGACTGTCTGAGGTCGAGTTCCCTTCAAAGGTATTGAGCGAGGAAAACGTAGCCTCGAAGGCATTTCCGTATTGAGAGCCGTTCGCCGTATTTCGTAGGATTTTATTGTTGCTACTTGGAGTATGACCGGAGCAGCCATTGATATAGAATCCGTCACCGTTATTATTAAACGTACTATCCTGAATCGTATTGTAGTCGGAATTATCAACAAGAAGAATTCCAGCTGTTTCACACCCTGCCCCCGGCTTTCCATCCCCATCGATGCACCAGCGATAGTTATTGTTTGCGCTGACGCCGGTTATCGTATTGTTACTACTTCTTGCGAGTTTGATTCCCCAGCCTGAATTGTCAGAAAAGTTTCCTCCGCCCACTTCTATGCGACTGCTGTTTGAGAGAATAAGGCCGGCGACAGATGCATTTGCCTCGACATCTATTATGTGTGAATCCGAAACTTGCTCAAAAAAAACACCTGCTCCTGTTTTTTGATTCTGTCTGCCAAGGTTTTCTTTCAAATCACTTTGACTCCCCTTATCTCTTGCTACTTCTGAGCCGTATGAATTATCGGAATAGTTCCCGCCTTTAACAGTTATATTGTTTACGTTCTGAGCCAGTAGCCCGATGAAAAATCCGTTCACGTTACAATCGAAGATAGATACGTTGCTTTGGTTGATGGTGATACCGATACTATCTGGGGCTTTGCTACCGCTAATTATTTTATCTTCGCAGTAGAGTGAGACGTCTGGACTTGCGATGGTGATTCCTTGCGCAAGCTCAGGTGACTCAGCGCAGAATTTATACGATCCTGCTGCATCTATATTAGTTGAGGTTACACAGGTGGAGTCTGTGGGAGCAGATTCGGCAAGGAAGCTTCCTGTCAGGAGAGAGCCGAGTTGTTTTACCGCTGAGGCCAATTTATAACTATCAATCCGTGGAGTGTTAGAAAAGAAAAGGGTTTGGGAAGAAAATGATGTAATAAAGAAAGAAAGCATGAGGGTAAGGGCTATTTTAATATGGTGTGAGGTCTTTCTTCCTAAAAAATCACTGACAAAATCCTTTAATGCTTTGACTTTCTTAAACATTATTATAATAATACTATATATAGTAGTAAGAATTTTCAATTTCCAAACCAATTTAAATTATCAAATGAAGAAGTATAAAAAAGGCGAAATAATGACTGCTTTGATGGTAATCTCGCTTGTGGTGATCGGAGTTTCTACCGTTATTTCGACTGCGCTTCTCCAAAGAAATAAACAGACGATCACCTCTAAAGCCTTAGAGGCTACCTCGTGTCCCAATCCTGATGATAACTCGAAATGGTACTGTGCAGGAGAATGCGCGGATCAATCGATACGTGATTTGTTCAATGGGACC
>MFZI01000019.1:21123-21305 GCA_001789355.1 Candidatus Roizmanbacteria bacterium RIFCSPHIGHO2_01_FULL_39_8 | reverse complement strand
TATGCAAGAAATCAATGATAAAGCCTAAATTGTTATTCATTCTATTTCTTCTTTTTTATACCATCATAGTCGTAAAACTTTTTTATCTTCAAGTCTTTCAAACATCCTCGACGGAGGTAACTTATCTAAAAACGAATAAAATTCCCCCTGAAAGAGGCAAGATTTATGACAGAAACGGTGAG
>MFZI01000019.1:18200-21108 GCA_001789355.1 Candidatus Roizmanbacteria bacterium RIFCSPHIGHO2_01_FULL_39_8 | reverse complement strand
AATACAACCTACTTACTCTATATAGAACCTAAACTTATTAAAAACAAAGATGAAGCAAAATACAAGCTTGATTCTTTGCTTCACATTGGGGACGCCACTTTGGAGGCTAAATTTGATGAAACGAAAGATTGGATGCCAGTCCAAGGCAAACTCGATAAAGAACAAAAACAAAAAATTCTTTCTCTCGGGCTTAAGGGTATCGGATTTGAAGACGAATATCAAAGATACTATCCCGAAGGATCTCTTTCTGCTCATTTGCTCGGTTTTGTCGGTAAAGATACAGGAGGTGAGGATGTTGGCTACTTCGGTATCGAGGGATTTTACGATAAAGAGCTTGTGGGTCTACCCGGCGTGATGAAAACAGATCGAGATATCTTTGGTAAACCAATTTTGATAGGAACCCAACAAAAGTTAGATCCAATAAACGGGAGGGATCTCTATCTTACGATCGATTCGTCTATTCAAGAATTTGTCAAAAAGAAACTTATCGCTGCTTTAGAAACCTACAAGGCGAAAGAAGGATGTGTTATTGTCACTAATCCAAATACTCTTGAAATTCTGGCGCTTACGTGTCTTCCCGATTTTGCTGCAGAACATTACTATGAGTTTACTGAGGATTTTTTTAGGAATCCGGCAATTTCAAATCTGTATGAACCGGGTTCTACATTTAAACCGCTCATCATGTCAGCTGCCCTCGAGGAAAAAAAGATAAAGCCCGATGACTTCTATAACGAATCTGGACCAATCGGGGTAACTGGGTATACCATCCGTACGTGGAACAATAAGTATGAAGGAAAAATCTCTATGACTCACATTTTGGAGAAATCTTCGAATGTGGGCATGGTGTATGTGGGACAGAGACTTGGTAATGACAAGATTTTTTCCTATCTTGAAAAATATGGATTCGGGAAGGATACAGGAATAGATCTACAAGGCGAGGCAACAGGCTATCTCAAACCCAAAAACAGTTGGTATCCGATTGATTTTGCCACTGTCACTTTTGGGCAGGGAATAGCCGTTACTCCAATTCAAATGGTGCAGGCTTTTTCTTCACTTATAAATGGTGGAAAATTGCTTGAGCCATACATTGTTAAAAAAGTAGTATTTCAACAGGAGGAAAAAATTATTGAACCTACGGTTAAAAGAACTGTTATCAGCAAAAAAACATCTGATATCATCAAAAAGATGCTTTTGTCTACGGTCGAAAAAGGCGAAGTAAAATGGCTTATTCCAAAGGGCTATAAGATTGCTGGAAAAACAGGCACCGCTCAAATTCCTATAGAAGGACACTATGACCCCTCAAAAACAGTAGCATCATTTATCGGTTTTGCTCCCGTAACAAACCCTAAATTCCTGGCGCTCGTCGTCTTACGCGAGCCGAAGACTTCACCTTGGGGATCTGAAACGGCCGCTCCTCTTTTTTTTGAAATAGCGAAGGAGTTGTTGGTTTACTATAATATAGCACCAGAGTAACGCTTGTAACTTGCAACTTGTATCTTGTAACTTGAATTAAAAAGTTATAAGTTACAAGTTATATGTTTCAAAAGTTAAAAGATTTCTATCACCTCTTTCAATCCCTTTTTGCCAATATTTACTATGGCTTCCCAAGCCGGAAGTTAAAAGTAATTGGTGTCACCGGAACCGATGGAAAAACTACTACGACTCATCTCATCTATCATATTTTGAAATCCTCCGGAAAAAAAGTTTCTATGGTCTCGTCCGTATATGCTCATATTGCCGGGAGGACTTATGATACAGGCTTTCATGTGACAACTCCGGACGTCTTTCCTCTCCAACACCTCCTTGCGGAAAGTGTAGAGGCTAGAGATGAGTATTTTGTTCTTGAGACAACTTCCCATGCATTGTCTCAAAACAGGGTTTCGTTTGTAGATTTTCAAATTGGCGCAATTACGAACATCACCCATGAACACTTAGACTTCCATAAAACATACGATAATTATGTTAGTGCGAAAGTTAAACTACTTCAACAGGCAGATATCGTAATTGCCAACAAAGACGATGCATCATACCCTCTTCTCTCTCGCCACCTCAAGCAAAAAATACTTTCGTATGGAATGAAACAAAAAGCTGATTTTAATATAGATCTCGCTCATAAATTAGATGAGAATCTTGCCGAATTCAATCGCTATAATTATCTTGCGGCCTATGCAGTGTGCCTAACAATTGGAATACCCGCAGACGCAATATTAAAAGCGCTCAGAACATTTGTTCTCCCCATTGGAAGGTATGAAATTGTTGTAACTGAACCGGTGATAGCTATCATCGATTTTGCTCACACCCCGAACGGAATCAAGGCTATTCTTTCTGATGTGAAAAAGCGATTTAAAACCGATAAAAATCGAATTATCCATGTATTTGGATCTGCAGCAAAGCGGGATGAAAGCAAACGGCCCATAATGGGTGAAGAAAGCGGAAACTATGCTGATACAGTGATATTGACAGAAGAAGATTGCCGGGATGAAAATCCTGAGAAGATAGCACGTGAAATCGCACGCGGTTTAGTAAAGAAAGGATTTACAGAATCCGATTTGATCAATAAAACTGAAAAATCATTTTGCACCCTGACGAATCGAAAAGAGGCAATAGATAAAGCTTTGCAAATAGCAAATCCAGGTGACATTATCGTGTTAACAGGAAAAGGACACGAGAAAAGCATATGTAGAGGTAAAATCGAATATCCCTGGAACGAGAAAAAAGTACTATTAGAATCGTTAAAAAAGAAAACATGATTACCTATAACCCCGATTCAAAAATATTCTATTCCACTTTGATCAATGATGACCGATTTATATCCGGCTTTAGCACTAAGGACCTGGGTGATGCGAGAACTCTACAAACATTACAGGCTTTTTTCCAAGGACAGGGTCTTCCCGTGAAGACAATAATT
>MFZI01000019.1:14701-18188 GCA_001789355.1 Candidatus Roizmanbacteria bacterium RIFCSPHIGHO2_01_FULL_39_8 | reverse complement strand
AACGGTGAGTAATACGAAAGAACAACTGATGAACTTGCCAGATGCAGATGGATCAATCACTAACCTCTCCAATGCTGCATTAATTGTTAAAAATGCTGATTGTGTTCCAATAGTCTACGTAGACAAAATTGCGGGTTATATTGGCATATCTCACAATGGGTGGAGAGGAAGTCTAAAAAGACTAGCACCTAAGATGATACAAAAAATGGTAAGTCTGGGATCCAAAATCGAACATATCACGTGTGCCTTAGGTCCCGCAATTGGCCTTTGTTGTTATGAAGTCGATGAAGACTTTTACTATGAATTTATGGGAGAATTCGAAATCTATGCCAAACAGATATTTCAGTTCAGAAAAGGCAGATGGCACGTTAACTTGACCTTGTTAAACTGCTTACTACTGAGGGAAGCTGGAGTAAAAAAGGTGAATATTGATTTTTTTCCTTTCTGCACCAAGTGCGACCAAAAACGTTTCTTTTCCCGACGTAGAGCAAAACATGAAGATTTTGAAAGGATGTTCAACTTTATCGTTAAATTTAAATAAACAAATACTACAAATCCGACAAATGATAAATAAATTATCATTTGTAGTATTCGATTAGTTCATCCACATCGTGTAGTCACACCCGGATGCGGTACGAGTCTGGGGATCCCACTTGCTCGTAGAGCATTTTTTGAGCTTTTTTCCTGATGCAGAGGTGTACAGAACAAGTTTGCTTCCGCATTTGGGACAATCCTCTTCTAAAGCTTCTGTAGTTCCTTTGAGCCACTCAACATAATCACAACCGGAGTTAGTCCTTGTATCAGGATCCCATTTGTTTGTTGAACAACGTTTTAACTTCTTATTAAAACGGGTCGTGACCAATAAAAGTGGTGATCCACATTTGGGACACTTCTCGTCGAGTTGTTGAGGGGGTGTCTCAAGCCATTTTACATACGTGCAACCCTCCGTCTGCTTTGTGTCCGGATTCCATTTCCCTGTAGAACAACGTTGCATCTGTTTGCCGGATTTTGTCGTAACAATTTCACCGAGAGGTGAACCACATTTTGGACAAACTTCATTTGTAGGATTTGCATCTTGCATGTGTATTTTATAACTTAACCGGCAGACAAAATCAATAGATAATACCCAAACATAGGCAAGGAAAGATTGTATAATTGATGATTAGAATGTTAAATCAAGCCAAAAATATTTTTCTGGTTGGGATAAAGGGTGTGGCGATGGCCAATCTTGCCTCCATTTTGCAGAAAATGGGGAAATCAGTCCTCGGATCAGACGTCAGCGAAGAATTCATCACCGAGGAGCTTCTAAAGAAAAACAGTATCAGAGTCCAGAGAGGATTCCTATCCTCGGATCTTCCTGAAAATACAGACCTTGTTATCTATTCATCCGGCCACCAAGGTCAAGAAAATCCTCAAGTTTTAGAAGCAAAAAAAAGAGCAATTAAAACAATAACCCAAGCCGAATTTTTAGGAGAACTGGCAAAACAATTCAGAACAACTATTGCGGTATGCGGCTGTCACGGAAAAACCACTGCTTCCTCACTTCTCGCATACGCCCTAAAAAAATTAGGAGCAAAACCCAGTTATATGGTGGGAAGCTCACAGTTCAATAATCTTCCCGGGGGAGATTATGAAGGAAATGATTATTTTGTGGTTGAAGCGGACGAGTATGGAGTTAATCCCCCCTATGATCTTACTCCCAAATTTCACTTTCTCGACCCAGATTACATTCTCTGTACCAACATTGACTTCGACCACCCGGATGTATATAAAGATCTAACTCACACACAAGAGGTATTTCTAAAATTTTTTTATAAAAGAAAACTAATCCTTTGCGCCGATGATGGTCCAACCATCCAGACAGTTAATTCTTTGGATAGAAAACAATATACTACTTATGGTTATCTTCATCACGCTGATGCCGAAATTTCACATGTAAAAACAATTGCACAAGGCTCCTCCTTTAAACTTACTATAGGCGGACACCTCAGAGGTGTACTTGAGGCTGGTTTTACGATTAAATTGTCCGGAGAAAAAAATATTTCGAATACTGCAGGAGTAGTTTTGACCCTACTACAGCTCGGTTTTTCCACGGAAAAAATAAGAGACGCGATTAAAGATTTTTCCGGTGCAAAAAGGCGCTTTGAACTTATATCCGTGATCGGAGAAACCTATCTTTTCGACGATTACGCTCATCATCCTAAAGAAATATCAGCCACCATCAAGGCCGCACGGGTACGTTTTCCCAAAAGAAAAATTGTAGTTATATTTCAACCCCATACGTATTCTCGCACTCAAGCTTTCATTCCGGACTTTGCCTCCAGTTTAGGTTTGGCAGATAAAACGTACATCCTCCCCATATTCCCTTCGGCGAGAGAAAATGTAAAAAGCTTTAAGGTGAGCTCAAGTGATATTGCCCGCCTCAACCCTGACAAAATTGTCTATGTTGATTCTAGACGAGAACTCTTAAAACATCTCACATCTTACATCAAACAATCTGAAGTTATCTTCACTATGGGAGCCGGGGATGTGTATAAACTAAAAGAAGAAATCATACCTCTTTTACGTTCAAAAGCAGCTTAAGAATGCTATAATTAGAGCTGTGCAGAAAACCCTTATCATTATAAGCAGTTTACTTGCTTTGATCTCCCCCCTCGTGTATTCACATTCGATACTTAAGGGTGAATCCAAACCCCATCGCACTACCCGCTTCGTTCTTCTTTTGATCACTTCGCTTACCACGCTGTCGCTTTTCGTTCAGGGTAATAAAGTTGCGATTTGGCTTGCAGGAGTTTCTACCATCCAGTCTGTCCTTATTTTTATTTTAAGCTTTAAATTCGGTATGGGTGGATGGTCAAAAACAGATATTCTCTGTCTATTCATCGCTTTTATTGGTATATTTCTTTGGCAGACGACAAAACAGCCGGTCCTCGCTTTATACTTTGCTATCCTTGCAGATTTTACCGGAATGATTCCTGCCCTAGCGAAGACTTATCGACTCCCTCATACAGAAACGTGGGTTTTTTATTTTCTCGACGTTTTTGCTGCTTTGTTTAGCCTACTTGCACTTTCTGTATGGACTATAGAAGAATTTTCCTATCCGCTTTATATTATGATTATTAATGCAGTTATGGTCTTACTCATTTTTCGACCTAGGATATTACCAAGAACTATAAAGCAAAGTAGGTGACAGGTTTTGAAGTGGTCAGAATCTACTTTGCTTAAACAATATTAGACTCTATGCAAAAAAATAAATTAGAACAAATACTAGGAAAAGGACGGATAAAAGAAAACTTCAATCTTTCGCCTTATCTTACTTTGCGTACCAAAACTGTAGCCCAATATTATTTTGAAGCTGAAAGCAAGGAAGACCTCATAAAGGCAAAAAAAGTCTCACTTGAATTGAGGATTCCCTTTATGATCATCGGTGGAGGATCTAATTTGGCAGTCTTGAAATCCAATCTTTCCGGTCTTGTGATAAGAAACA
>MFZI01000019.1:4423-14491 GCA_001789355.1 Candidatus Roizmanbacteria bacterium RIFCSPHIGHO2_01_FULL_39_8 | reverse complement strand
GGGGTATTTTGTAGCGGTTGTTTTTTTAGAAATATTTCCCAGCAAGATAAACTTCGACTCAAAGTCCACACGACCTCTGCCGGCAATCTCATCGATAAGGCAGGGCTAAAAGGAAGAAAAATCGGTAAATATCACGTTTCGGAGAAGCACGCCAATTTTATAATAAATGACGGGAATGGAAATCCGCAGGACCTGAAGAATCTATTACGTCTGATAAAGGATTCCGTTTACAAAAAGTTTGGAGTAAAATTAGAAGAAGAAGTCATCATCATGTAACATTGGAATTAATGCTTATTTTTTGTTACATGTTATATGTTCTATGTTGAATGAAATATGGAGGATGCATTTATCATAACGGGTGGTAAAAAACTCATAGGAGAAGTGCTGTTATCGGGAGCTAAAAATGTTTCCCTGAAAGTCATTATCGCTTCATTGCTCTATAACACAGAGGTAATGCTGAAAAACGTACCGAAAATAACTGATGTGGTCGAATTGCTCGATCTAATAAAAGAATTGGGAGGCAGGGCGGAATTTATCGAAAAAAATACCGTGGTGATAGACGGCAAAAACCTTAAAAAAAACAGAGTCGACCTTCTTCACGCTTCAAAAATACGAGTTTCCTTTATGTTGTTTGCCCCACTACTTTACAAATTTATGTCCTGTTATGTACCCAATCCCGGAGGGTGCAGAATTGGGGCACGCCCTATTGACCGCATCGTTGAGGGGATGAAAAAACTAGGAGTCAAAATTGATTATGATTCTGAAACCGGCTACTACGATGCGCGGATGAGTCAAAAACCCACTGGTTCTTACCGATTCCAGAAACCCTCCCATACGGGAACGGAGCTTCTCATACTTTTGTCAGTGTTTGGAAGAGATAGAATAACATTAGAAAATTGCGCCCGGGAACCAGAAATTGATGAACTGATTCGTTTTCTTAATGCCGGAGGGGCAAGAATAAAAAGGGACGGAAGCAGAATTACGATTGACTCGGTAACACATCTTAGATCTGTTTCACCTTTTGCTATTACTTCCGATCGTAATGAAGCAGTAACATTCGCTACACTCGCGATATTAACAAAAGGTGATGTTACCATAGGCGCGGCTGACACGTCTCATCTAGAGTCATTTATAAAAGAGATGAAAGGAGTTGGCGCTGGAGTCGAAAAAATTAACGATAAAACGCTTCGTTTCTATTATTCTGGACCTTTGAGATCGTCACAAATCGAAACAAGCCCTCATCCTGGTTTTATGACGGATTGGCAACCCAATTGGGCGGTTCTCATGACGCAAGCTGCGGGAGAGTCAGTCATCCACGAACGAGTCTTTGAGAATAGATTTTCCTATGTTGAGGAATTGAGAAAACTTGGAGCAGAAATTGATTATGTAAAAGTCCCCGTTCGTGATCCAACTGAATATTTCTTTTTCAATTTTGATTCCGGTAAAAAATATAATCAAGCAATCCGGATCAAAGGACCCCAAACTCTCCATGGTGGAGTCTTAAATGTCTCTGATTTGAGAGCGGGTGCGACGTTGGTACTGGCAGCTTTGATTGCCCAAGATGAATCCGTCGTTAACGGCGCGTCTATCATCGAGCGGGGATATGAAAACATCGTTAATAAAATTAAAGAACTAGGAGGAGAAATAGAGAAGATGTAATTCTCCTGAATGTATGAAAAAAGTAAAAAACATACTCATTCTGGCCGGTGGCGATAGTACTCGTTTTTGGCCCCTCCACGAAAAGGTCCTTTTTTCTTTCTTGGGAAAGTCTCTTATTGAGTATATCTTTGATCTCGTTGAACCTCTGGGAGAGAAGATAATCGTTGTGGCGAGTACAAACAACAGCAAAGCGATTAAAGAACTAAGACCGCGGGCCACCATACTAGTCCAAAAAGATCTGGACGGAATGGCTGGAGCAGTTTTATCCTGTAAAAACGACTTGAAGGGAGATGTTCTCATTCTCAATGGGAATGATCTATTTAGTAAAACTATATTGCTGAAATTACTGGATGAAGTCTTGGCAAAAGATCTCGACTTCGCTTTCGTAGCAAAAAAAATGAACTCATATTTTCCTGGAGGGTATCTTTCGTTTGATCCGGAGGGAAAATTGTCCGGTATCATAGAAAAACCAGACCCGACGAGACTCCCCTCTGATTTAGTGAATCTGGTAATTGACTATTTCAAAAATTCTGCTCAGTTGATCCAAATTCTGGCGGATGTTCACTCAGGCAAAGATGACCTATTTGAAATAGCTCTCACAGAATTTATCAAAAAATACAAAACTCATTATGTTGCCTATGATAATTTTTGGCACACAGTCAAATATCCCTGGCAGGTGTTACCGATGATGAATCATTTTTTATCTGGATTAGGCGAAGAAATCAGACTAGGTAAGAATGTCAAAATTGCACAGACCGCGAAAGTGGTGGGACCGTGTTTTATCGGCGACAATACGATAATTGGTGATTTTGCTCTTGTTCGTCAAAGTCATATAGGAAATAATTGTATCATCGGAGGCTACTCTGAGGTTACACGGTCCTATCTTGGAAATAATGTTTCACTCCATAGAAATTATGTCGGTGACTCTGTACTCGATAATAGCGTACTTCTTGGAGCAGAGGCAACGACGGCAAACTTTAGATTTGATGGAAAAGCGGTGAAATCAGTCGTTTCCGGCAAGAAAATAGACACACAATTACTCAAATTTGGTTCAATTATTGGTGCTTATTCGAAAATCGGAGTAAATACCACTCTCCTGCCGGGAGTAAAAATAGGTTCACACACTTTGGTTGCTCCTGGATACACTATTGCAGAGGATATTGGAGATAATCTGTTCGTAAGAAAACAAACAGTT
Organism: Candidatus Roizmanbacteria bacterium RIFCSPHIGHO2_01_FULL_39_8; assembly: GCA_001789355.1. Classification (GTDB taxonomy): domain Bacteria; phylum Patescibacteriota; class Microgenomatia; order UBA1406; family GWC2-37-13; genus O2-01-FULL-39-8. Next base: position 11,637 of record MFZI01000019.1, on the reverse strand, counting down.
AAAAATAAACACGTGGACTCGTTAACTCGTAATACGCAATGAAAAAAATAACAGTCATTGGAGGCGGAACCGGAACATTTGTAGTTCTCTCCGGTCTTAAAAAGTATCCCCTGGATCTTGGAGTAATAGTTACCATGACGGATTCCGGAGGATCTACCGGCAGGCTCCGAGATCAAATGGGGGTCCTGCCGCCGGGGGATCTGAGACAATGTCTTGTTGCTCTCTCTGAGGCCCCTCTTCTCTGGAGAAAGTTGTTTCTTTATCGTTTTGAAAGTGGTGATTTTGCAGGTCATAATTTTGGCAATCTCTTTTTATCGGTACTGGAAAAAGTCTCAAAAGATTATGAAGAAGTCCTCGAAACCGCATCATACGTGCTCAAGACAAAAGGCGAGGTAATTCCTGTTACGTTAGAAAAAACAAATCTCTGTGTTCAGTATAAAAATGGAAAAATAATAAAAGGAGAGCATCACATCGAAGAAAATATTCATGAAACAAGTCAAATTCAACAAGCCTTTCTTGACCCGGATAGCGAGGCTAACCCCAAAGGCATACAACGAATTAATCACTCGGATGTAATAGTGATCGGACCCGGGGATCTCTATACCAGCATCATTCCCGTGCTTCTGGTGAATAAAATCAAAGCTGCACTACAAAAATCGACTGCCAAGATAATCTTTATTATGAATCTGATGACGAAATCCGGACAAACGAACAATTACAAGGCGTTGGACCATCTTAATGATCTGGAAAGATATCTAGGAAGACAACCCGACGTCGTAATCATAAACACTGGCGAAATCTCCCCAGACATCCTACAATGGTATAGTGACCATAATGAAAAAATAGTTGAAAACAATCTTGCACATAACGGATTCAAGGGAAAGATAATAGCTGAGAATTTTATCGACATGCACCACTTTGAGAAATTGACGTCAGACAAATTAACACGAAGTATTTTGCGTCACGATTCGGAAAAATTAGCCAAAACCCTAATTCCACTTATTTAGTAAATTTCAATTCATGTTAAAAAAACACGTTTACTCATTTCAAAATGCACTTTCCGGATTAAAATGGATCGCTAGAACGCAAATTAATTTTAAAATCCATCTCTTTTTTTCTTTACTTGCGCTCGTATTTGGTTTCTTGCTCGAAATAAGTCAAACTGAATTCCTCATTATTTTAACCGTTATCGGAACGGGTTTAGCCTTAGAAGCTGTTAATACAGCAATCGAAGAAGCGATCGATGCTATTCACAAAGACTGGTCAGAAGCAATAAAAATAGCCAAAGACGTCTCTGCCGGAGCTATGCTCATCTTTGCTATTACTGCATTCGTCGTCGCTTGTCTGATTTTCTTACCAAAGATTTTACTATTATTCGCTTTATAAACTTTATAGACTTTATAACTTTATAAACTTTTATTAATGTCGACTTATTTGTTCATAGTTTTCTTTTCATTCATTCTCAATTTCGTCTGTATTATCCCTTTCATAAACTTCCTCTATAGGAAAAAGTTCCAGCGTGCTGATCAAGCGACTAAAGACGCGTTCGATAAACCAACTCCTATTTTTGACAGGTATCACAAACACAAGAAGGGAACACCGGTGGGAGGCGGTATTCTTCTTATCTTTACTACATTAATTGTCTTTTTTGCTTCGCTTATTCTTTTTTTTCTTTTTAATAAGAAAATTATTTCTAATTATCCGTCAGCAGTGTCAGAAATAAAAATCTTGCTTTTCACCTTTCTCTCATTCGGTTTCTTAGGGATTTATGACGATCTGAGTAAGATTTTTCTCTTGCAGAAACAGGATTTTTTTGGGTTGCGGCTAAGGCACAAACTTATCCTTGAAATCATCCTTGCGCTTGTCATTTCGTACTGGTTATATACTGATTTTAAAATAGATATTATTCATATACCTTTCATCGGAGTTTTCGAGATATCATATCTCTATATTCTCTTTTCTACGTTTGTGATTGTGGCTTTTGCCAATGCAGTAAATATAACAGATGGACTCGACGGTCTTGCTTCAGGAATACTCCTCTTTGCGCTCGCGAGTTTCTGGGTTGTGTCACGGGCTATACTCGATGTCCCGACATCCATGTTTATCGCCGCCTGGCTGGGAGGACTGATCGCATTTCTTTACTTTAATATTTACCCTGCGAGAATTTTTTTGGGCGATGCGGGAGCTTTGTCATTTGGAGCAACTTTCGCAGTGGTAGGTCTTATTTTGGGAAAAGCTTTCGCCTTACCGATAGTGGGTGGGGTATTCATCATCGAAATTGCGAGTTCGTTCATTCAGCTTTTATCCAAAAAGTTTTTGGGTAAGAAAATATTTCCTGTTGCCCCTTTTCACCTGTGGCTGCAGACAAAAGGATGGGAAGAGCCGAAGATTGTTATGCGTCTTTGGATTATCTCTATACTCTTTGCTATTCTTGGGCTAATGATAGCGTTTGCGAAGTGACTTGCATAATTCAAAAATTAGCGAGTCATCCCGAGAAGCTATCCGACGAGGGATCTTCTTGGTTTTACTCGCTTACTTCCCGAACTTGTCTTTTCAACACTTCTCTTGGCTTGGAACCTTCTGATGGTCCCACATACCCAGCTTGTTCCATCTGGTCAAGAATTCGAGCTGCACGGGCATAACCAATCTTAAATTTCCTTTGAAAAAGAGATGCCGATGCAGTAGGTAAAGGAGAAATCAGATCGAGTGCTTGATCAAAAAGTGGATCCCTTTCTCCCTCTGCCCCATTTGCGACAAATGTTCCTCCTCTTCCCCCACCTGCATAATACTGCTGTTCTGTTATTTCCTCGGTGTAATGAACTTCAGGGACTTGAGATTTAAGAAACTTCACCAGCTGATTTACTTCTTTTTCAGTGAGGAATGGGCCTTGAATACGACGTGGTTTTGCCTGATCCGGAGGAAGGTATAACATATCCCCCTTGCCTAATAATTTCTCTGCTCCCGGCATATCGATGATGACGCGGGAGTCGATCATAGAAGATACATTAAAGGCGACGCGGGTGGGAATATTAGCTTTCATAAGACCAGTAATTACGTCAACCGAGGGCCTCTGTGTAGCTAAAACCAGATGAATTCCTGTAGCGCGCGCCATCTGGGCGATACGGGTAATCAAATCCTCAGAGTCGCCAGGTGCAAAAATCATAAGATCTGCAAGCTCGTCGATAACGAAAATGATGTATGGTTTTTTCTGCACTCCCTCAAGACTGTTATATCCTTCCAAATTCCTGACGCCTACACTCGCAAATTCCTTATAGCGATTTTCCATTTCAGAAACAGTCCATTTGAGGGCGGAGATAATTTTATCCGATTCAACGATAACCTCGGTCAAAAGGTGAGGAATACCATTATAAAGTGTTAATTCTACCCTTTTTGGATCAACTAAGATAAGCCGCAAATCTTCAGGCTTGGTTCGAAACAGGAAAGTGGTAATCCATGAGTTTAATAAAACAGATTTTCCTGATCCGGTTGCTCCGGCTATAAGAACATGCGGCATTTTTCCGATAGTTGCGGACTGCGGTTGACCCGAAACATCTAGCCCCAAAGGAACAAGGAGCGGGTCTAGATTTTCGGTAAATTTCGGAGACGAAAGTAATTTTTTAAGGGTTACTATTTCGGGCAATCTGTTCGGGATTTCGATACCGACCATCGATCTTCCGGGAATCGGTGCCTCAATTCTGACTTGACCTGTAGGAGCCGCAAGAGCGAGCGCCAGATCATTACCAAGAGAAGTGATGCGCGAGAGCTTTGTTCCCATGGTTATCTCGAGCGCATACTGAGTAACAGCTGGACCATAGTTAATTTCTGCGACGCGTGCTCTTATTCCAAAGCTGTCAAGCGTTTTCTCGATTACATCAGCATTTGCTTTAACATCTCCTCTATCTGCCTCTTTTTGAGAAATGTCAGCCAGTAGTGAGAGAGGCGGATATACCCAAGCTGTTTTTGAAGTGGGAGCAAGCGGTTTAATATCGATTTGCGGTTTTTGTACATTTGACAGGCTTAAATCGAGTTTTTTCTCCAAGGGGAGCTCTCGAACCATCTCTTCTTTAATAAATTCCTGCTGTTTTTTTTCATCTTTAATAAGCGGCTTTTTGCCAGAGGACCTGAAGATGTATTCCTTTGCAAAAGCAAGTAATGCCTTGATGAGACTTATGACAAAAAGGAAGAATACATCGACCGACGTATCAAGAAAAAGTATGAGCCCCACGAAAAAGGTGACGATGAGGATGATAATGGCACCTGCAAGAGAAAAATCAAGACTTAAATTGGTGAATATAAATTGACCATAGAGACCTGATTGAAATGCTCCGATCAAAGAAAGAAAAATGAGTATGAGGCCACCGGTAATATTCGGTTTAACGAACTTGAGCTTTTTTGTGTTAAAAAAATGGCCTGAGAAAAGCAAAATAATAAAAGGGAGAAATATCGCTAATCCGCCAAACTTCGAGATTAAAAGTTCATTGATGCGAAAAAGAATCTTTCCATCCGAACCACCGGTAAAATTCTTCAAATATGAAATTAAAAGTACACCCGCCCCTCCAACTAAAATAAAACCAGTTATGTTAAAAATAGTTTGTTTATTAATCTTGAATTTTAAAAAGGGAAGCCGTATGATTGACTTTCTTCTTGCCATAGTAAGATTGTAATGATTACCCAATATAAAATCAATGGCCTGTAGAACTTTTTTATATCATCTGGAGATTGACTCGCCCTTGATTGTCGATTTGGTAGACTTTTACCTTTACTTTTTGACCTAGTTTCACCACTTGATTTGGATCACGCACAAATCCTTTACCCATTTTTGATACATGGACCAATCCCTCTTTTCCGGGAACCATCTCTACGAAAGCTCCAAAGGGTAATATTCGTTTGACTTCACCTTCGAATTGCTCTCCTACTTGGATTTCTCGGGTAATATTGCCGATATGAGCTACTGCCTCGTCTACCTTTGCACGATCCAGACCGCTTACCGTAACGCGTCCATCATCCTCGACATTAATTTCAGTTTGAGTACGAGCGATGAGTGCTCTGATATTTTTTCCTCCCGGTCCTATGATTTCTCCAATTTTATCTGCTGGCGGGGTCAAAACTACCACTTTGGGCGCGTAGCGAGAGACTTCCTTACGCGGTTTTGCTATAACCTTATTCATCGCTTCAAGTATCTCAAGTCTTGCCTCTTTTCCTTGTTTGAAAATGTCGCGGATCATTTGGGAAGTCAAACCTTTGTTTTTCACATCCAACTGGATAGCGGTAATACCATCCTTCGAACCTGCAATTTTAAAATCCATCTCTCCGGCAAAATCTTCAAGACCTACAATATCGGTTAACACCACATATTCCTTATCGGATTTTGAAACGAGTCCCATAGCAACTCCGGCTACCGCATCTTTGAGAGGGACACCAGCATCCATAAGAGACAGAGAAGATCCGGATACACTCCCCATAGAAGAAGATCCATTTTCCGAAAGAATTTCTGATACGACACGGATCGCGTAGGGAAAATCATCCGTCGAGGGCAAAACAGGTTCGATAGCTTTTTCAGCCAAAGCTCCATGACCGATTGCACGTCTGGAGGGTCCCATCATCCGACCTGTCTGTCCATATGAGTAGGGGCCATCCGAATAGTGATGAATATATCTTTTTACTTCTTTTCCTTCTGGACCTTCGATAAGCTGTTCCAATGTTGTCGAGCCTAGGGTAGCGATTGATAGCACTTGAGTCTGACCTCTCTGAAAGAGTGCAGAACCATGAGTCCGTGGTAAGAGCGAAACTTCTACATTCAGATCTCTCACCTTGTTAAATTTTCTCCCGTCTGGTCTAAGTTTTTTGCTGAAAATATTCTCCTTAATATTTTGGTAGTTATATTTCGTGATTGAGCTTATTATCTGTTTTACATCATACTTTTTTTCCAGTTCTTCATATATTTTAGAGGCAACTTCATGAAGCATTTTCTCTTCGCTTCCTGCGGTCGCAGCTGCCTGTTTTACTGCATCGCTCACGTCTTTTGCATACTTGGATTTAATCAGCTTAAGAATTTCTGAATGGTCGGTTTCGTCTGGAGCGACATCTTTTTTTTTGCCGATTTCCTTCGCTATTTTTTCAATAAATTCAACTATCTTTTTATTTTCCTCTTTTGCTTTTTCAATGCCTTCCTGAATTATTTCTTCACTTATCCTGTTAGCCTTGGTTTCAATCATCAAAACTTTATCATTCGTTGAAGAAACAACAAGGTCGAGGTCGGAAAACTCCTGTTCGTTTTCGTTGGGATATAAAATAAAAGCTGTTTCTTTATTTTCACCTGAAGTTATGTAACCTACGCGAACAGTTGAAATAGGACCTGCCCAAGGAATTGATGAAACAGAGAGGCCTGCCGAAACAGCTATTGCAGAGAGAATCTCTGAGTCATTGACCCCGTCGACAGACAAAAGTGTCACTACTACCTGCACTTGTTTTTTATATGTTTTGGGAAAAAGTGGGCGTATTGATCTGTCGATAATTCTTCCCTTTAAAACCGCGTCATCTGACGGCCTTCCCTCTCGTTTTACCCAACGTGATCCTTTTATAAGTCCCCCCGCATACAGTTTTTCGGCAAATTCTACTGATAAGGGAAAGTAATCAATGCTGGGATTTTCGGGTCCGATAGCGATAGTAACAAGAACTGCGGTATCCCCCAGTGTTGCATACACAGAAGTGTCTACTGCTTGTGCAAATTTACCAAATTGTAGTGTTAATTTCTGACCGTCTATCTCTGTAGATTTTTCAACAATATTCATAGATGCTTTGGTTTTTGATGTTGGAAAATAGAAGTCGGAATGGTAACAATTTACTTCTTTAACCCAAGCTTACCAATCAATACCTTATAGCGCTTCTCATCTAACTTACCAAGATAATTGAGTATTCTTCTTCGTTTAGCAATTACTTTCAACAGTCCTCTCCTTGAGTGGTTATCTTTTTTATTGATTCCGAGATGATCCGAAAGTTTATATATTTTATGAGTAAGAAGAGCTACCTGGACTTCTGGGGAACCTGTATCGCCTTTTTTCTGGGCGAACTCTTCAATAATTTTCTGTTTATCATCCGGAAGAATGGCAGGAGATTCTATTTTTTTCGCATCCGTTTTCTTCGGGGCAGTTTTTTGCGTAGCTGCTTTCTTCGTTGTTGCTTTCTTAACCATAACTTCATATTATAATTGAGAA
>MFZI01000019.1:0-4411 GCA_001789355.1 Candidatus Roizmanbacteria bacterium RIFCSPHIGHO2_01_FULL_39_8 | reverse complement strand
GCGTTTGTTCTTATTCTCTTGGCTTTGATACTATTTGTTCGGCCTGCAACATTTTTAATCAAGCTCACTTTTATTCTCCTTCTATCTCTCATTTCTTACTTCACTTCTCGCTTCTTGCTATCCAAAAAAGCGTCTCTCTTTCTTTCTCTCTTCCTTACTTTTTTGTTCTTTCTTCTTGCTTCTAAACTCGCCGATCCTTTTAATCTTATCTTATTGTTAAGTCTCTTTCTCGGAATCTTAATACTCCTAAGAAAATAGTCCGATACCATCTTGCATTGATCGGCATCAAGATGGTATTAATTGCAATGAAATGCTCTCACAAATGAATCTTTGATACAATATACTCCATGAACAAAAAAACTTTCTATATCACAACAACTTCGTCTTATGTCAACGCTGATCCACACATCGGATATGCGCTGGAGTTAATTCAGGCAGATGCAATGGCACGATTTAAAAGACTCCTAAACTATGAGGTTGCGTTTGGCTATGGGACTGACGAACATGGCTTAAAAATTTATAGAAAGGCACAGGAGGCCGGAAAAAGTCCTCAAGATTACTGTGACGAAAAAGTTGGAAAATTTAAAGATTTAAAAAAACTTCTCAACCTAAGTAACACTCACTTTATCCGTTCGACCGATCCTTTCCATGTAAAAGCGGCCAAAGAATTCTGGAATCTCTGCTACAAAAAGGGGGATATCTATAAAAAAAATTACCGAATCAAATATTGTTATGGCTGTGAACTGGAAAAAACTGATTCCGAATTAGAAAACGGGGTTTGTCCTATTCATCCGAATTTGAAAATAGAGCAATACGAAGAGGAAAATTATTTTTTTAGATTTTCGAACTATCAACAAAAACTTCTCGAATTCTATAAGAAAAATAACGATTTTGTCCTCCCACATCATCGACTCACCGAGATCGAATCGTTTGTAAAAAAAGGATTGCAAGATTTCAGCATTTCGCGCTTAAAGTCCAAGATGCCATGGGGAGTCGACGTTCCCAATGATCCCGACCATGTAATGTATGTCTGGTTCGATGCTTTGGTGTTTTATATCTCTACGTTGGGTTGGCCAAGCAAATCGACCGAATATCAAAAATTTTGGCCCGGGATGCAAGCAGCAGGCAAAGATAATTTGAGACAGCAGTCTGCCATCTGGCAAGCGATGTTGATGTCAGCCGGCTTACCTAATACGAAACAGATTTTTATCCATGGATTTATTACTTCCGAAGGGAAAAAAATGAGCAAAAGCCTCGGAAATGTCATCGATCCATTCGATCTCGTCAAACAATACGGCATCGATGCGGTCCGCTACTATCTCCTCAAAGAATTGCCTCCGTCTGACGACGGGGATTTTTCCCATTTACGGATGAAGGAACTCTATAACTCTGATCTAGCAAATGAACTTGGCAATTTAGTCTCAAGAATTACAACATTAGTTGAAAAAGACAAGTTGGTTATTGATGATAAATTTCAATATGATTTTGATCTAGAGACTAGACAGAATCTTGAAGAATATAAATTTAATGAAGCTCTTGAATATATCTGGAAAAAAATAAAAACAATAAATAAAGAAGTCAATGAATTCGCTCCATGGGATAAGCAAGCAAGTGAAAGGAAAAAATTTCTTCTTATCGTATTAGACGGAATCAGAAATGTAGCTTTCCAGCTAGAGCCTTTTTTACCAAATAGCTCGGAGAAAATACTTGAGTTGACATCCGGAAAAATCAAAAAAATCCCACCCCTTTTTCCCCGCCTGGACTAATTAACCATGGACCAACTAACCAACTAACTTGTTTGATACAATATATCACTATGGATCAAAAAATAAAGGATCTCCATACCCAAATTAAGACGAAAATAGATTCCTCAAAACACAGCAAGAGGATTTATTTCTTACTCGTTGCCCTGCCTATTTTATTCATTTGTATATTTATTTATCTGTATATCTTTCATGATTTACCCTCTCCAAACAGCCTTAAGGATTATAAGGTTATTCCCCTTTCGACCCATATTCTTGATAGAAATGGAAAATTGCTTTACGAAATTTTCCGAGATGAAAAAAGAACCCCGGTAAAAATCAAAGATTTGCCTCAACACGTAAAGCAGGCAACTATCGCCATAGAAGACAAGGATTTTTACAAGCACGGTGGGGTTTCGGTAGTTGGTGGAATGCTTCGAGCAGCCAAAGATACGCTTTTGAAACAACGCGTACAGGGTGGTTCAACAATTACACAGCAGCTTGTCAAGGGAGCCCTCCTTAGCCCGGAAAGAACCATCAGGAGAAAACTGAGAGAGATTGTTCTTGCGCTGTGGACAGAAACTATCTTTAGTAAAGACGAAATACTGGAACTGTATCTTAACCAAATTCCTTATGGTGGAGCAGCCTACGGAATCGAAGAGGCAGCTCAAGCTTATTTCGGAAAATCCGCGAAACAAATCAAACTTTCGGAAGCGGCTCTTTTAGCCGGCCTGCCTCAAGCCCCTTCCCTTTACTCGCCCTATCTTAATCCTGATCTTGCGAAAGGAAGAAGAGATAGAGTCCTTAAGGCCATGCTTGAACAAAAATATATCGAAAAAGATACCTATGATAAAGCAGTAAAGGAAAAAGTATTTGTTCAACCGCAAAAACAAAATATCAAAGCTCCTCATTTTGTGTTTTATGTAAAGTCACAACTGGAGGATTTATATGGAATAAAACAAGTTGAAGAAGGCGGATTGCAAGTCACAACAACTCTCGATCTCAAAATTCAGGAAGCTTCAGAGAAAATTATGCGAGAAGAACTTGAAAAAGTAGAAGATCTAAAAGTCTCAAATGGCGCGGCATTAGTAACAAGACCACCTACTGGCGAAATATTAGCAATGCTCGGATCAGTAAACTATTTCGCCTCACCGTCTGGGGCTTTTAATGTTACGACTGCTCATAGACAGCCGGGGAGCTCGATCAAACCCATAAATTATGCCATCGGAATCGACCGGAAATTGGTGACAGCAGCAACTACTTTTTTGGATATTCCTACCTGTTTCTTTGCAGCCGGACAACCTATCAAATATTGCCCGCATAATTATGACGGGACGTTTCATGGGGCAAGTCAACTCCGATTCGCTCTCGGAAATTCCTATAACATCCCTGCGGTAAAGATGCTCGCCATCAATGGAGTCGAAAATTTCGTCGCTTCCGCGTCGGCTTTCACCATAGCATCGTTTAAAGATCCAAAAAACTATGGCCTGTCGCTGACTCTGGGAGGCGGAGAGGTTACCATGATCGAGATGGCCCAAGCTTTTTCGGCTTTTCCCAATCGTGGTACTCCAAAAAAACTTACCTCCATTTTAGAAATCAAGGACAAACAAGGAAAGACTCTCTACAAATTTAATGATCCGAATAGAGTAAAAAATGTTGACAAACCGGTTTCCTCTCCCAATTATTTTGCCATCCAAGGGAAAAAAGCTATCTCTCAAGAAACCGCATTTATTATCTCGCATATATTATTAGATAATAATGCTCGATCTACTGCTTTTGGTCCCTCATCTCTTCTTGTCATTCCTAAACATACGGTTTCGGTAAAAACGGGGACAACCGACGATCTCAAAGATAATTGGACGATAGGCTATACGCCAAATTTCTTGACTGCAGTCTGGGTCGGAAATAACGATAATACTCCAATGAATCCGTATCTTACCTCAGGAGTAACTGGTGCAGCACCTATATGGAATAAAATTATGACATACGTATTGAAGGATCAACCTGACCTTTGGCCGGTGAAACCGCCTGACGTCGTCGGAAGACAAGTCTGTTGGGAGACCGGAAATATCATGAATAAAAATCCCGATGGGACAGAAAGCTGTAAGCCGCGCTTTGAGTATCTGATTAAAGGTACCGAAAATGTAAGCAACGAAACCCGGATGGAGAAAACCGTAGTCCCCGTCAACCGCGACACGGGAAAGATGACAACGGTCGACGACCCGGCCCACGAGATGAAAGAGAAGACAATTATCAGAGACAAATTCTCTACCTATTGTAGCGACTGCACCCCGGACTTCAACGTGCCTACTCCAATTCCGTAATTATTCTTAATACTTACTTCTTGCTTCTTAATTCTATTTTGCCCTTGACAATTAACTATCATACTAGTATACTAGTATACATTATGATTAACCCACTCTGGCTCGATCAACTGATAAGCACTATGTTGAAAATAAAAACAAAGGGGGAAATGCTGGATTTCTTGAGAGGGATCCTGACTCCTAAGGAGTTGGAGCAGCTCCCTACTCGATTGCAGATAATTAAAAAATTGAAGAGTGGAGCAAACCAGCAAAATATCGCAAAGAGCTTAGGCGTGGGAATCGCGACTGTGACCCGCGGCTCGCGCGAATTAAAACTCGGCCGATTCCAAAATATTTCCTGAGACA
>MFZI01000018.1 GCA_001789355.1 Candidatus Roizmanbacteria bacterium RIFCSPHIGHO2_01_FULL_39_8 | reverse complement strand
GTGGATTTTGTCAAAAAAGCAGCGGAGCGTTACGACGGCGATGGTATAGATGATGCAAAAGGCAGTAACGGAAGACCTCTCACTGTCCAGTCGTTCCTTATGTACAATGAAATGGATTATTATGAAAGAAATTGTGGACAGGCACCCTGGAATACGAAACATCCCGAAGATGATGGTAAACCTTTTGAAGGCAGAAGAGACGGCGATCTGAACAAAAACGGTAAACCGGATTGGCAGGACTACGCTGATCTACAAAAAGACTTCTACTATGCGGTCAAGGAAGTAAATCCCAATTTGAAAGTCAATTTCGGTACCTACGGCAATTTTGAAATTCTTGACCAACATTATAACGGAGACGAAAAAACATTTCTCTATAAAGTGTTAGCACATCTACAAAGGACTTATTCTTCCTCAGATGCTAAATTTGCCCAAAGTTTTCCTTACTTTGATGTCATGAACGCACACTACTATGAAGTCTATCACTGTAATACTCCATTCCAAGAGCACGATGAGTATTCAGTAGGAGGGGTAAGGGGAGAGATCAGTTGGATGAAAAATATTTTTGCCAAGTTCAGTAAAGAGGGGAAACTGCTCGAGCGGCCCTTTGTGCTAAGCGAGATTAGCGATCCATATCCTTTTAGCGCTGGTTCTCATCAAGAGGAAGTGATGGCTATAAATCTCTGGAAGATATTTGCGCAAAGTTTCTCGACAGGCGCCGAAGAAGTCCGCTGGTATGACCTCGGGTTTGGAGATCCACAGTTTGGTTTATTGGAGGTTAAAAAAAAACCCGATCTTCCTCGAAAGCGTCCAGCATTTGGAGCGTATCAAAGATTATTTAATAATCTGAACGGGTATGGATTCCATTCCATCGATTTTAGTAACTATGATAATCTCGAGGGCTATCTTTTTGTGCCTGTATCAGCATCGTCCACATCCAACAAAATAAAAACTGGAAATCTGGCAAATCAGCCTTCTTCCATTATAAATAATTCCAAAGAAATCCTCTGGAGTATACCCACAAGGCCAGATTTTTGTAGCCTAAAAGGCTCCAATTGGGGTAATGTTCGTGAGCCGGTGCCTGCTCCACCTACTATTCAAAAAAGATTTGTTGCTACAAGTATTCATACTGAAGATCCATTTGGTAAAAGTCAGGATATTACAGACGGTAAGACCGGAGATTTGGATGCCCGTCGTGATGGCAAAATCACTATCAATATTTCATCTGCACCTCTTATAGTTACCGTAAAAAATTGACTTCTTAGAAACAGATGATGCTTATTTTGTTCTCAAATGTTATATCATTTGTTTATGAAGTCTAATTTTCTCCCAATTATTCTTTCCATTCTGTTTGGGATAGCAATTGGTTTTTATCTCGGAAAAGTGAATATCTTCACTTCTTCGCCGAAACTTCCTTCTTCCTGCGACTACAAAGGTCAGAGCTATCGAAACGGTGAGGGATTTAGCGATAAATGCAACTCCTGCTCGTGCCAAAACGGTCAGGTCTCCTGCACCGCCATGGCATGTGAATGATACTGCTCCAGTCTCCGCAAAACTATTTTAACGGGAGACGCAAATTATTTATAGACGGCGATTAAGGAGGAAGAATTCTATTATAGTTATTACCTGTTCGCTCCACTTTCATCTTAACTACTCCTCTGTATGATTTCTCCTTAGTTGCAGGAAGGCTACAAATCACGTCAAAATCTAAATCGTCTGGTGTGAACAACATAGGTCCTTCATTGGGTCCAAAGTGACTCATAAGTCGTCCGTTATATGGGCAAGGTTCTTGATGCAGACCTTCAGTAGAAGAATAGGTTTGGTGGGTATAACGAGGTACCTCAAGTCGATTAATTTGCTCTATCCCGCGGTAATTTGGGGTTTGGTGGGTTTCCGCTTTGACCATATTTATGATATAAATTTATTTTCAGTTGGCACCATGTGGGACTCCTCTATCACCTTTGAGCGGGATACGAGAATCGAACTCGCATCTCCACCTTGGGAAGGTGGCATACTACCACTGTACTAATCCCGCTATAATATTTTTTCCAATTAGTACAGTAATATTTTACCACTTATTATTTTCTTGGACTTGGTGGAGGACGAGGAAGGCGTTCGGTAGGTTTTGGTCTTATATCCTGAGTATCTCCTTTTGCCATCATAAGTCCATATATTCCGAGCGCTTGAAGATTAGGAGGTAGACCTCCACAATCCAATCGCGCAGAAGATTCCAAGCTTTGAGTTATCATTCCCAACAAAATACAGGAATGATTTTGTAATTGCAGTGATAAAGGTCACTTGAATTTATCTATTGATACCGATTTTCGGGGTTAAAAAAATATTCAATCAAGAATTCTTGACCCAATTCTTTCGGAACATGATTATATTTAGGGTCAACTGCGATGGATAGGATAACGAGTGCTAATTCGTCTATCGTTATCTCAGTTATAGTTGGGCGATCTGCGTTTTCTAAGGCAATGGGGTGGGATCTGAGGGAAGTATTTATGCCTTTGAGAAGCTGATACATCTCAGCAATCGTAAAGATCGGCCCGAATCGAACATCATACTTTTTGAACAGATTTTTTTTCTCATATATCGCTTTATAATCCACGTTTTCTTCAAATGGTGTCATGGGAAGGAAGAGGAGGGCGACGCTCGAGCTCGGCTTAGTACGTGTGGCACTCAACATGAATCTCAAGGGCTGTTTTTTTACCTGACCAAGTTCGAGTTCGTTCCTTCTTCCTGTTTGGATAGCGATTCCAGCTGCACCTCCAGCTAAGAGTGCCTCTCTCGTATTTCTTGCATACTCCGGGAGTCCTGCTCCCAACTCGTAGCCGTATTTGACTGCATCTTCATTTCCCACCGGGGAAATAGTGATTCCTGCAATTGCGCTAAAATGGTCCAGGAGTCCCTTCTGACGCTCATACTGATGTAAAGATATCGGCATCACGATGGGCTTGTCACTTATGGGTAAGTATCTCTGAGTCTGGACGATAAAATCAAAACCTTCCCTCCAAGAAAAGTGTGTTCCAAGAATTAAAAAACCATATCCGTCAGCTGCGAGTTGCCTAGTTTTTTCAATGTTATCTTGATCAACTTCGACACTTGCCCTTAAGGGAATACGAAGCAAAGGACCCAAAATTTTCCTGGTCCTGATTTCTCTTGAAGTTGGATAAATAAGTCGTCGTTCGATAGGATTATTTGGGAATTACCAATACCATTCCAGCTTGGAGCACATTCGGATTTACCAATTTGTTTGCTTCGGCGATCTTGGTCCATGCATAGCTATCTCCATAGACCTGAAGCGCTATCGAAGCGAGGTTGTCACCCTCTTTTACAACATATGTTGCTGGTTGCTTGTTGCTCGTTACCTTGTTGCTGGTTGCAATGCCAGAGGCGATTTCACCCGTCGTTGGGAATTTTGGCTTGACATCAGGGATCACGAGCTTTTGTCCTACCTCGATAAGATCGGGATTACTGATACTATTTGCTCTCATGATGTCTTCCATATTGAACCCTGAGCCATAGAGCTTCTGGGCGACGAGCCAGAGTTGGTCTCCTTCCTGGATCGTATAGGTTCTCACTTTATTAGTTGCTGATGCTACGGAGGGCTGAGTTTTCTTCTCCACTTTAAATTGAGATGAGATGTAAGACCATGAATAAAGAACTCCACCGAGAAGTAGAACTGTCACCAGGGTAAGTCCGATAGAAAAAGAAATTGCATTTTCTTTGATTTTAGAAAGAAGAACGTTTCGATAGTCTAAAACTGCTCCATCATTTTTTGTCATGGCAGTATATTGTATCAAGATCTTTGTTGTTTTTAAAGTATAGAAGGATCAAAACGACGATTGAAGAAATGTAAAAGTAAAGTTATAATAAAGGGATACTTGCGATCATAGCTCAATTGGTTAGAGCGCTGCCCTGTCACGGCAGAGGTTGAGGGTTCGAGCCCCTTTGGTCGCGCCACGTAAGAACGTTGGCGTTGACTTTTAATCCAACGTTCAACGTGGCTGGAACGTTGAAATTTTTGTTTATAAAAATTTCTTATGTTCCGCACTCCCAAAATGTTCTATTACGTCTACATTATTCAAATAATAAACTGTTAAAAAATATTTATGGCAGTAGATCAGAGTAAATTTTCAAATAAGGAAATTGCACAAATTCTTCGCAATATTGCCGCGACGTACGTTCTCACGGGAGTAAATAGATTTCGAATCATCGCGTATGAAAAAGCGGCGGACGCAGTAGAACATCTTACTCGGGAATTAAAAGATATATGGCAGGATGGAAAGTTGTATGAGATTCCGGGAATCGGTGGCTCTATTGGATCCCACTTGGAGGAATATTTCAAAACAGGACGGTCTAAACATTTCAATTCCATATTGAAACAGCTTCCTACCTCGGTCTTTGTATTGATGAATGTTTCTGGGATCGGTCCGAAGAAAGCCTTCAAACTGGTAAAAGACCTGCATCTTACCAGCCCGAGTAGTGCAGTCGCAGATTTAAAGAAGGCAGCACAAGAAGGAAAGATAGCAGAACTTGAGACATTCGGAGATAAGTCGCAAAAGGAGATCCTCGATTCGATATCGATGTTCAAGGAAAAGTCCCAGCGTGTTGAACGAATGCCGCTCCCGTATGCCTTTGAGCAAGCAGAAGAGATAAAAAAATATCTTCTTCAGCTTCCTGCGGTAAAACGGGTTGATGCACTTGGGTCGCTGCGGAGAATGGTAGCGACAATAGGGGATATTGATATAGCAATACAAGTTAAGAGTTATGAGTTAGGTGTTAAGAGGGAAAAAGAAATAGTTGATTATTTTGTGAAATATCCGAAGGCGATAAAGGTGGATAATGCTGGTGATAGGAAGGCATCTATAATCATTTCGCCAAATATAAGAGTTGATTTGAGAGTACAGGATGCAAAGAGCTACGGTTCGATGCTGCAGTATTTCACAGGAAGCAAGGCTCATAATATTAACCTTAGAGAATTTGCCCTTCACAAAGATTTATCTCTCAACGAATACGGTATTAAAAATCTCAAATCTCAAAACTCAAATCTTCATACTTTTAATACAGAAGAGAAATTTTATCATTTTCTTGGGCTGCAGTATATACCGCCGGAGATACGAGAGGGGACGAATGAAATAGAGCTAGCAAAAATTCAGAAAATTCCGAAATTGATAGAAACTAAAGAAATTAAAGGTGACTTGCATATTCATTCTTCCTATGATCTAAAACCTTCCCACGATTTCGGGAAAAATAGTTACCGAGAAGTTTTGGACTATGCGGAAAAACTGAAATACGAATATGTTGGTTTTGCCGACCACAATCCGAAAACGTCTGGCATGTCTGAAAAGAAAATAATAGAAATTATGAAAAGAAGGCAACAGGAAATCAAGAAACTAGAAAACAAGGAAACGAAATTTTTCATAGGTCTCGAAACTGATATTCTTCCCGATGGAAGACTTGCGCTGCCTGAAAGGGCAATAATGTATGTAGACTATCTCATCGTTTCGGTTCACAGTGTCTTTCATCTCGATACGAAAACAATGACTAAGCGAGTTCTGCGTGCACTCCAATATCCAAAGGTCAAAATATTAGGACACCCCACCGGTAGATTATTAGGAAAGAGAGAGGGGTATGAGCTAGACTGGAATCTGCTATTTGAGATATGCACGAAAAAAAATATTGCGGTAGAGATTAATTCTTGGCCTGAGAGGCTTGATCTTTCGGATACGCTGGTGAGAGACGGTCTAAAAAACGGAGTCAAATTTGTTATTAATAGTGATGCCCACGCAAATGACCAGATGGGTAATATGTTTTATGGAGTTTCGGTAGCCCGCAGAGGCTGGTGTCAGAAAAGTGATATAATAAATACATTACCCTACCAAAAATTTAAAGAATGGATTATAGACAAGTCTTAAATATTAAATGTCAATTATTAAATAAACTTTTAAACTTTAATTATTAAAATTTGTTTAAGAATTAGGATTTAACAATTAATATTTACTTAGGGGGTGAAAATATAGATGAATCCATTATTTATCATAATCGGAGTAGGAATACTTTTAGTTGTTTACTTTGTTGCTACCTATAACGGATTTGTTATTTTACGAACAAGAATTAAAGAAGCTCTATCAGGTATTGACGTACAACTTAAGCGAAGAGCAGACTTGATTCCTAACCTGGTAGAAACGGTGAAAGGGTATGCTAAGCACGAAAAAGGCGTATTTGAGGAAGTAACCAAAGCCCGTTCCGCTTTGATGTCGGCCAAAACACCAGCAGACAAAGCAGAAGCCAATAATATGTTAACCGACGCCTTGAAATCCTTATTTGCCGTTGCAGAGGCGTATCCAGATTTGAAAGCGAGCGAGAATTTCCGTGATCTACAAAGACAACTAGAAGACACAGAAGATAAGATCGCCTATTCGCGTCAATTTTACAACAGTAACGTTTTGGACTATAACACCAAAATCCAAACATTCCCGAGCAATCTGGTCGCAAATATATTCGGTTTCAAGCAAGAAGAATTTTTCGCGGCTACAGAAGAGGAGAGGAAAAAGGTAGAAGTCAAATTCTCCTAAGTCCAAAGTTCATAAAGTCTATAAAGTCCTTAAAGTCCATAAAGTGATTTAGCTTTAGGGACTTTTGACTTGATGGACTTTACAGACTTATTTTTTATGACCATTTACGACCAAATCGCAAGCAATAAAATTCGGACATTCGTAATCATCGGACTCTTTATTGTCATCGTATCCGGTTTTTTCTTTTTGATTGGGAAATTTTTTGATTCTCCGGTGACTTATTTTGCGTTTGGGTTTATTTTTACTCTTTTGTCTTCTATCGGAAGCTATTTTTATTCGGATAGGATCGTTTTGTTCACTACAGGAGCAAAGCCGGCAAATAAGCGGGACTATTTTGACTTATATACTGTGACGGAAAATCTTGCAATGGCTACAGGAATACCCATGCCCAAACTATATGTGATCGATGATCCGGCTCCCAACGCATTTGCAACCGGTAGGAACCCAAAGCATGCAGTAGTTGCTGCAACAACTGGGCTAGTTGAAAAACTTGACAGGACAGAGTTAGAGGGAGTAATAGCTCATGAATTGTCACATGTAAAAAATTACGATATACTGGTTTCTTCGATGGTGGCCGTACTCGTCGGAACAGTGGCTTTGGTATCTGATTGGATTATGCGAAGTTTGTGGTGGGGAGGATTCCGCAAAGATGATGATCGTAATTCGCGGAATCCCTTTATGATGATTTTTTTGATCGTTGTTTTAGTCATTACTCCGATTATTGCAACCTTAATTCAGCTTGCCGTATCAAGACGGAGAGAGTTCTTGGCCGATGCCTCAGGCGTTCTTCTCACTCGCTATCCGGAAGGATTAGCACGGGCGCTTGAAAAGATTTCTGGGGATAGGAATGTTTTACAAACAGCTACTAATTCAACAGCCCATCTCTTTATCGCTAATCCGTTCAGGAAAGCCAAGGGGTCATGGCTTATGAATCTCTTCAGTACCCATCCACCTGCTGAGGAAAGGATAAGAATCTTGAGATCAATGTAACATATAACATGTAGCATGTAACCAAAATAGTGTTACATGTTTCGCGTTTCGTGCTACATGAAGAATGTGCGGAATAGCTGGATTTTACGGATTTCGAAATGACAATCTCATTAAAAAATTCTCCAAGGATCTCGAGCATCGAGGACCAGATGGAGAAGGTTTGTACATCGAGGATAAAGTAACTCTTCTTAATCGCAGGCTCGCAATCATCGATCGAGCAGGAGGCAATCAGCCGATTTACAATGAGGACAAATCTATCGCAATAGTTTTCGTAGGAGAAATCTACAATTTTCAGCAACAACGGAAAGAACTTCTTAGGCTCGGCCATATATTTACTACAAAATCAGATACGGAAGTGGTGATCCATGCTTACGAGGAGTGGGGTGAGAAGAGTTTTGACCGGCACAATGGAATGTTTACCTTCGCCCTTTACGACAAGAAAGAGAAAAGGCTGCTTTTGGTAAGAGACCATTTTGGAATAAAGCCCTTATATTATTCCGTAATTAACTCAAATTTCAAATCCCAAATCTCAAATCCAAAGTTCAAATCTCAAAGCACTGAAAGCCTTAAATTAGTTTTTTCTTCTGAAATTAAACCGATCATCAATTCCGGACTTATCAAAAAAAAACCAAACGACAGGATTCTCTATCGCTATTTGAAATACAGAATTCACGATGACAAAAAGGAGACTTTTTTTGAAGGAATAAATAGATTGATGCCAGGAGAACTCTTGGAAATTCGAAACTTGAGGTTCGAAGTTCGAAAATATACCAATTTGCAAAATGAGCTTCTCAATTCTGAACATTCGTCGAGTCGACAGGCAAAAGATATATCAAAAAGTGAAACAGATATATTCAAGAATAAACTCATTACCGCCATACGATTAAGGCTCATCTCAGAAGTACCGGTGGGAACGTGTTTGTCGGGTGGATTGGATTCCTCTACTGTTGTAACAATTGTTAACAAGCTCCTCCAAGAAAAAGTAAAAGAGGCGGAATCTGTTGGAAAGGTACAAAATACATTTTCGGCTGTGTTTCCCAATTCAAGAAACGATGAAGAAAAGTACATAGACGAAATCGTAAAGTCCGTCAAGTTAAAAGTCCATAAAGTCAATCCAAAACCAGAAGAATTCTTCAAAGACATAGAGGAATTTATAAAAACTCAAGAGGAACCGACTATTAGTACCGGTCCCTATACGCAATACAAAGTGATGCAGATGGCCCATAACAAGGTCACTGTGTTACTTGATGGACAGGGAGCCGATGAGATGATGGCGGGATATGATCCATATATGTTTGTATATCTTAGACAACTTTGGCGACAAAGAAATATCAGTTTATTAGTTCGTGAGATTATTAGTTCGAAAGATATTGTCTTTAAATATGTATGGAGAAAAATTGCAACTATTTTAGGTGTAAAAAGAGATGTTGAGCTTTTGAGAATCTTAAATAGTAAATTTCAAGAGAAATTTAGGAATGAAACTTTTAAAACCGAGAATCATAATCTTAAGCGACGTCTGATAGAAGATATATTTTCGAATAGTTTGCAATCCTTACTGAGATATGAAGATAGAAATGCGATGCGATTCTCCCTAGAGGGAAGAGTTCCGTTTTTGGATTTTAACCTCGTGCGCTATTTATTTGATCTTCCTGATGAAGCGATTATTAAAAATGGCTGGAACAAGTTTATTCTTCGGCAATCGATAGATGGAATAGTTCCCGATTTGATACGGCTCCGCAGGAATAAGATTGGTTTTACTACTCCTGAACAGGAATGGTTTCTACGTATGAAAAACAAGATTTATGCTATCTTCTTAAGCGAATCATTTGCTAATCGCAGCTATTTCAACCAACAAGAAGTCCTAAAAGCTTTTCAGAAATTCATTGAAGGGAAAAATGACGATACGATGCTTTTTTGGAGGTTGCTGAATGTGGAGATGTGGTTACGGACATTCTTTGACAAAAGTCCAAAGTCTGTAAAGTCCATAAGGTCTATAAAGTCACAATTCAGCCCAAATGAGGGAAAAAAGTTGGAGATAAAAGTTGAGGGTAAGGAATATCTTAGATATCCAGTAAGGACGGAACTCTTTAAAAAGGGAGACAAGCTTGCGGAAAAAATTACCAGTTTGTTGCATGACCAAATTGGTAATGACAAATCAATAGGTAAAGAGGTCGGCCAAAGAGACTGGTTTATCGTAATTTCCGAAAAAATCGTCGCAATCGCACAGGGGAGGTCGTATTTTATCTGGGATATCAAGCCGAGCTTTTTTGCAAAACTACTATCAAAATATGTAAGGAAGACACCCTACGGAATTGGATTAGGCAGTCCGTGGACGATGCAGCTTGCCATAGATGAGGTAGGACTACCAAAGATATTGTTAGCTACGATTGTTTCGGCGGTCACAAAACCCTTTGGAGTGAAGGGATTGTTTTATAAAATCGCGGGGCAAGAAACGGCTTCAATAGATGGACCGACCGAATACTCATTGTATCCGTCAAATGTATCGGCTAAACTGGGGCCGAAGAATCCGGAAAAGGTGGTAGGAGAAATTCACCAGGAAATAAGCTCGAAATTCGAATATCGAAATCCGAAACAAA
>MFZI01000017.1:9677-12141 GCA_001789355.1 Candidatus Roizmanbacteria bacterium RIFCSPHIGHO2_01_FULL_39_8 | reverse complement strand
TAAACATCCTGGGCCAGCTGTTTTTTACTTTTAAAGCTTGTCCTAAAAACCGTCAACATAAATATTAAATATTAATTTTTAAATATTAAACAAATTGTAAATCGTAAAGATTAAACAAGAACGATGCCTTCTAAATTTTATTTTTAGTCTTTGTAATTATTGAAGAGAAAATCATTCCTAATTGTAAAGCTTCAGAAAAAAGATATCTCGCCTTACTTTTTATTGAAGAATTTGATTTTGCAACCATTCGTAACCAGTGTTGAGTTTCCTTTGATTCTTTTTTGCAGATATATATTTTATTTATGAAGTCCTTTTTACTACTAGCTCCGTTGGCCTCAAAATAATTAGCGCCTATGCTTGTTCCCGATCTCACTAACTGTTCTAGCAAGGGCTTTGTAACCGATGATAGAGAAATCTTTTGCGCAAACTCTATAATAGCCTCGCCGTACTTTTCGACTCTTTCTTCGAGGTCATACTTCATTAGTTAGATTTAATATTTAAAAATTGTTTAAGGATTAATATTTGATAATTAAAAATTAAAGTCTTGCCCTTTGCATTATTTCTGCTTCGACGAGTTCCCGCGGTCTTCCGTATTTGAGGCGGGAAAGCTGGATGATCGCCTGGGAGATTTTTTCGTTCGCGGCGGATCTTAGTTTCTTAATATCTTTTGTCATATCGACTGAAAAAGGAGGAACCGGTTCGTTGTCCACAATTGTTTTCATATAGGCGTGAAATCGTTCGACATTGATGAGATCAGACTCTGAGAATGTAGGTTGATATTCTCTTTGCAAATAGGCAGCGTCAGTGACGCCTACTCTAAAGCCGATGAGTGTTCCCACATTTCCGAATACCGCATTTTTCACCTCTTCATCCATTTGACCTATGAACTGGTTCGCTACGGTCAAATTAAGATGATATTTGCGTGCCTCAGAAAGAATCGTCGCAAAATCCGGAGTTGCAAAATTCTGAAACTCGTCAACATACAAAAAGAAGTCCCGGCGTTTCGGTTCCGGGATTTCTTGCCGGCTCATCGCCGCAACGAGAACCTTAGGAATCAACACCAATCCCAAGAAGCTCGAGTTTTCTTCCCCCATCTTCCCCTTTGATAGATTAATGAGAAGAATTTTGCCCTCATCCATCACTTTCCTAAAATCAAAGGCGCTTTTGGACTGGCCGATGATGTTGCGCATGGTTTTGTTGGTAACAAAGCGTCCGAATTTTGAAACGATGTAGTCCAGGACTTCTGATTTGTGAAAGTCCGAAGTTTGGGCAATCTGATCAGTCCAATATCTCCTTACGATCGGATCCTCTACCTTGGGGAGGAGTTCCTGGACGTATTTTGGGTCGGTCAACACGCGTACCACTTCGATAAAGGTGCTTCCCGCCTCCGACATGACGGTCAACATTGCATTGCGGACCGCGTGTTCAAAACGCGGGCCAATAATGCCTGTTCGTTGCGGATCGTAGAGCTTGTACATCAAATTGATGATCGCGGTGGTCATAAAATGTTTTTGTTCCTCCGAATAGGCCTCTAATAGGTTTAGACCCATTGGACGCTCCGTATCAGCAGGATCAAAGTAGATTACATCTTCCGCCCGCTCGGCCGGAACATATTTGACGATTTCGTCGATCAAATCTCCGTGGGGATCAATCACACAGACGCCGTGCCCTGCCTTAATATCCTGGATCGCCATATCCTGCAAGAGCACCGATTTTCCGACGCCTGTTTTCCCGATGATATATACGTGCCGACGCCGGTCCTCAAATCCGACGTTGACCGACCGTTTGGTACCCCGATAATACCCATAACCCATGAACGTTCCCCCCGACTGAGGTACCTCTGCCGGAACCGGACCCGTCTTGGCTTTGAGCCATTGAATGTGGGGAGTCTCAACAGTCTTATTTGGGAAATGATACAGCGTTGCCAACTCCTCTGAAGAAAGAATAGATATCGATTTCGCAAACCACGGTTCAAATACCGGGAAAAATTTGTAGATAAAATTGATCATGAATCCTCCCTTAAAAAGAATCCGCGGGCTTTTGAAACTGTTAAGGTCGGAATTGAATTGAATAAATGAATTTTTAATATTGCGAATGTGCACGTCTGCCATATCTTTTGTCTTTGCGCATACTACAAAACGAATAGCCGTCTGGAAGCCTGATTTCGACGATTTGTCATCTATTTTTTCCAGTACTTTCGGGTCTGTCTTGAAGGTGGCCTTTTCCGGATTTGCTTCATTTTTTTTGGTGGATGAAACATACGATTTCCCTTGTTTTTTCCATTTGCCTTCAGCCGGACGAATCAGTATTTGAATCATTGCTCCTTCATCGTCTCCCATCTTGGAGAGAGCAGAGGTAGTAGCACCAAGCGAATCCGACGGCAAGTCCTTAAATACCTTCAAAGGCATATACGGGTAGTCTTTTGTAACAAGCGCTCCAAATGATACTTTTCCATCTTCGTTAA
>MFZI01000017.1:1986-9608 GCA_001789355.1 Candidatus Roizmanbacteria bacterium RIFCSPHIGHO2_01_FULL_39_8 | reverse complement strand
AGTCAATTATTCGCGCGGGAGCTGAAATATAAAATCGTATCTCTGCTTTTTTTGCCACGATTTCAAATGCGAGAACATCGTCGAGATCAAACGCCGAAAACAAGCCGGATTTTTTAAGAGAGGAAAATGATGCAAAGAGCTGTTCAGCAACGTCTATTTTAATCTCGTTATCCTTAGGGACTTTTATCTCCAACGTTACCATTTCAAGTGAAATTTTTTCTCTTTTTTTTAACCTAAAAAAAATCATGACAAAATATAAGAGAAGTCCGGTGAGCCCGGCAGAAAATATACCCGCAAGTAGTGCGAGAACAAAAAAAACGATTTGATTGAGAGTTGTTTGGAAAAGCGCATCCATAGAAAAATTATATAATAATCAAAGGACAAGTATCATATGGTAAAAATAAGACATCGAGCAAAAAATTACACATTTGTGTTGTTAAGTATTTTTGGGATCAGTTTTCTTTTGGTTTATTTATCCGTAAATATTCTTTCATCACAGCTCATTTCCCCCCTTTATTTCCAGATCATAAAAGAGGATAGGAAATCATTCATTGTCTTTTTGGAAAAAATCAAAGATTTTTCCTCTTTCCCTTATTTTCTCGGCATGCATAAAAGAATCTATGGAAACCGGATAGAACAAGATGTGTTTGCGAAAGAAGTAAAACGAAAAGAAACAATACAAAACTTAGAACTTTTCCTTACGCGCAACCCGAAGTCGAGAGATATTCTATACCGGTTATCGCTCCTCTACAGAGATGAGGGAAACCAAACTAAAGCTGACGAATATCTAAATAAAGCAAGAGTCATTGATCCTGTCATTAAATAATTTTTAAATATTAATTTTTAATTCTTAAATAAATATTAAATTTTAATGTTTAAACGTTTAAAAATTGTTTAAGAATTACGATTTAAAAATCAAAAATTTGTTAAAACAGGTTCATTTGTTCATGAAAGGCGACGTTATCGGTGTTGGTTTTCGGATGTGGATAAAAATGCAGGCTGAAATAATTGGCATAAAAGGCTGGGTGAGAAATAAAGAGAACCATGTCGAAGCAGTAGTGCAGGGAGAGGAAGGAAAAATAAATACAATAATAAATCTGATAAAGCGAGGCCCTCCTACATCACATGTAAAAAATATTGAGATCTCATGGGAAATCCCGAAAGAAGTATTTGAAACATTCAAAATAAGAAGGTAGTGGACCCGAGGGGATTTGAACCCCTAGTCTTTTCCATGCCATGGAAACGCGATAGCCATTACGCTACGGGCCCTTCACTCCGTTCAGGGTAAACCCTGAAAGAATATTATAGAATATCCTCAATGATATTTAAAGACCGCAGGGATGCGGGAAGAAAGCTTTTGGTTCGACTCTATGTAGACCGGGATATTAAAAAAGGTCTTAAAAAAGTTGTGGTTGTTTCTTTGCTGCGAGGAGGAGTTGTTATCGGCGATGTTATTGCAAAAGGCTTATTTTGCAAACACCTCCCTTTGGTCGTAGCAAAAATTCCCGCTTCCTTTAATCCGGAACTCGCCATAGGAGCATTATGTTTTGATACCGTGTATCTTGAAAAAGATGTTCTTCGGTCAGTCAATATAGATAAGGCAGCTATTCGAAATCAGATCGGGATCGCAAGAAGGAAATTTTCATCATATCTGAAGCGGTTCAACCTAAAACAATATATATATACCAGAAATCTAAAAGGAAAGATTGTCATTCTCGTCGATGATGGAATTGCAACAGGGTCTACCGTAAAAGTCGCCGCCCTCTATCTACGGTCTAAAAAGCTAAGGTCTATCTATCTTGCTGTTCCCGCTGCTCCAAGCGACTTTGATACGAGAGGATTTGATAAAACATTTATCCTCACGAAAGACCCTTATTTTTCGGCGGTGTCCAAATTCTATGAACGCTTTCCTCAAATAGAAGACAAGGAAGTTGTGAAAACATTAAACGTTAAGCGTTAAGCGTTATGTGTTAGGTGTTAGGTGGAAATTCAAAAAAAGATTATTCAATGAGCGTTTTTTCTTCTTCTGAGGCGATCACCCTAAACCCGACATGAGAGTGGCCCGCAAAAAACAATCCTTCTCCGACTCCCGCAGATAAAAGGAAGTGTTTTTCTCCGCCGGTAAGATAAAAGGTTTCCGAAATTTTGTCGACCGCGGCTGTCGACTGTTTTAAGATGATCTGCAGACTGGAGTTCGTGATAATCGCTTTTCCTTCATCGGTTGAGAGAAAGTCTTCGACGTCCTGAGTTATCGTGGTCACCCCAAGCAAATATTTGCGGGCCCGTTTGGCAAAACTATGCAGGTATGCCCCCGAATCCTTTTGCTTAATCAAATACCAGGCTTCATCGACCACCAATACTCTTTTTCTTCTATCTTTT
This sequence comes from Candidatus Roizmanbacteria bacterium RIFCSPHIGHO2_01_FULL_39_8, assembly GCA_001789355.1. Lineage (GTDB taxonomy): Bacteria > Patescibacteriota > Microgenomatia > UBA1406 > GWC2-37-13 > O2-01-FULL-39-8. The sequence goes on along the minus strand of MFZI01000017.1, from coordinate 7,229 downwards.
CTCACTCTGTTCCAGATATAGTCGAGGACGATATACATGGCAACCGGCCGAAGATTTTCTTCCAAATCCCGAATACCAAAGACCGTCATCGGATTTTTGATGTCAAAATTGGATTGCTGATTGAAGATGCCGGAAGCGGATCCTTTGACAAATTTTTCCAGGCGGGCGGCAAGCTCACCTGCTTCAGGCGTCTCCATCCCAGTGAATATTTTATAGAGGTCCTCAAGAAGCGGCGGCTCTTTCTTATATGTTTCCGGTTCCTGGGTAATTCCTTTTTCCCGGTAGGTCAAAACGAGTGCCCGATCAAGAAGCGCATCTTGGGAAGGAGTCAAATCTCCCATGATCACTTTCATCAAAGAATGAAGGTCGAGGATTTTATTGGAAAGTTCGTCCGGCTCAGCTTCAGCCCCCACGAGATCAAATGGGTTTATCTTGTACTGGGAGCTTGTCGAAAAGACAACAAACTCTCCCCCCATAGATTCTGCCAATTTTTTATACTCATTTTCGGGATCGATGATAAGTATGTCTACCCCCATCATCAAGAGTCTCAAAGCCTCCAGTTTAACAAAAAAACTCTTTCCTCCTCCTGATTTTCCCAATATCACTGAGTTTGCATTTTCTAGAGTAAATCGATCGAATATGATGAGGCTTCCATCGTGTTCATTCACTCCGTAGAGAATTCCTTCATTTTTTGTCAAGGACGCCGTCACAAAAGGAAATGTCATCGCCAAAGACGTCGTATCAATATTTCTCCACACTTCCATTCTGTCGTAAAACATGGGCAGTGTTGATTTAAATCCTTCCTCCATTTCAAGCGTCGCTTGCTTGGCGATGATGAGTAATGAGGATAACACCGCATCTATTTCTTTACTTATCCGATTAAGCTCCTCCAGATTGTCCGCAGGAAGCGTGACATAGAGGCCGAACTGGAAAAAGCGCTCGGCTCCTTTTGCAAGCTCCGCCTGAAGGGAAAGAGCGTCATCGAGGGCAACCTGTACAGTAGGATCGACGACTTTTCCTGCTTTTATATCCGATTCGATCGTTGCTTCCATCTCGGCGATTTTTCTTTTCAAATCCTCAAGCACTGTCTTGGCTTCAGTTGGATAGATATACATCGAGATATAAAGAGGATGATCAAATGTTATCAGTGGATAAAGCCAGTTAGCAGAAACATAGCGAGGATAGCCCACTACATAAAAAGTCCGATAATATTTATCGTCCACCTTGACGTGATTAAAGTCGACTTCGACAAACGAAGGAGCAATGATGTCTTTTACCGAAACATTTCCTTTCGCCAAAAATTGAGCTACGTTTTGCGAAGCAGGTAACAAGCTCGTCGGCGGCTTATTTTTCTTGTTGCCGAATAAATTAAACATAATTAGTCTTGTGCCATAACTATATCCGTATAACTCTCGATCGGAGCGAGTCTTCTCCCTGTTGCAGACGGATTGAGCAAATTCAGCAAAAGCTCCACGATGGCTTGCTTTTGCAAAACAGTCGACATTAATCCTATCTTCGACAATAGTCTCACGAGATGATCTCTTTTGGGATAAAGCGAAGTCTTTGCGCGACTTACGACATATTCTTTGTTGAGGTTTTTCGCATTCACCCCACTCACTCCCATCTCAAGAGGAGAAAAAGGGACAAGGAAAAAAAATCTTTTTTCCAAAACTGTATTTTTTTTCACGATGGTCTTGATGAATTCCCGGTAACTCGCCAATCTCGACTGAATGAGATCATTTTTTTGCCGATTTGAAACGCTTGTCAGATAATCCAAGTATGAAGATATGTCCATTTTTTTTGACAAAATCAAAATCTGTATGGGGAACGAAAGCGAATTTAAAAGACCCGAATAGGCATAAATAATTGAGGACTGCTCCTCTTGAGAGAGGAGCCAAAAGTTAACCGCTCCCACCTCTATTACGACACAGGCTGAATAATCTTTCAATAACAAGATGTCGTCTTTTACATCTTCCACCTCTACAAAAAATTGTGTGGTGGCCTTAACTGGTGAAGTTGGTTTTTTTACTGCCATTTTCTTATTCTCACAATTTCTCAATTTCTAAAGAAGTTCCTTGGAAAATATTTCTATCGGCTTAGGATTATCGTCTTCTATCCTAATTTTCATTGTATCAAAAAAGTAGTTGCTCTTTGGATCTCGAGTTTCAAGTTGATATTCGCTCTTTACAAGAGGATTAAACGTGGCAAAAACTCCGTGCGGGTTTGACTTTAGCAAACGGACTAAGCTTCCTTTTTCATCCTTGACGTAAATAAGAATTCCGGGGAGCGGAATCAGTTTATGGTTTTTTACCAGCCCGGATAAAAATGGTTTTGGTTGATGGGTCTCCTTTTCGGTTTGTATTTCAGGCGGGGCTTCTTTTTTCCCTACCGGGGGCGCTTGATTTTTAGCGGCGGGGGGGGCTCCTTTCAAAAGTTGAGAAACCCGTGCTTCTTTTGTTTTTTCTACTTCTTTTTTTTTACTCAGAGCAAGATAAGCTGCTAATTTTTCTTGCGATTCGATATGTGCCAACGCACGATGGGGATCGCTCACAAAAAAAAGGTTTTGCAGAAAGTAGACGGGTTGATTGCTTTTTTTATAGACATACTGCGTAGGAGACGTGAGCCGCTTGGTAAGATTGCGTATCCACACATCAAGCGGTCTCTCGTTGACCGGAAGAAAGGCAAAAGCCGCACCCACTCCTCCTATTAAAACCGCAAGAAGAATATTGACAAGAGGAAGGGGAAATAATTTATATACGATAAACCCAAGGGGAACAAATATTACTAAATAAATAAATTGTTTTAAGGTAAGAAAACCTATGAGCTTAAATTCAAATGTGGTGATCTGTCGTGGCATGGGATGTTGATCCATAATTCCAGTATAACCGAAGTAATGAGAAATTGGTAATTTGTAATTTGGAGCTTTTGGAGTATTTTAGCTATCCTAATTACTACTCACTAATTACAAATTACAGGTCATCTGTAAGTTACTGGCTTTTCTTTTTGAGGGAGAAACAGACTCATTCTTCTACTTTTTTTATTTACTCTTTCTATAAAGACTTTGACTTCCTGGCCAGGTTCGTATGTTTCTGAACCGGTAAGCTTGCTTACATGAATCAAACCCTCTATTCCAGGTTCTAGTCTTACGAAATATCCGTATTTTTCTTTCCTCACGATTTTTCCCGATACTTCCTTATCTTTAGGATACTTCTCCTCAATTGTCTCCCATGGATCTTTCTGCAAACGTTTTAGCGAGAGGTTTAACTTCAGGTCAGCTACATTTTTTTCTACTACTACCACATCTATTTCGTCTCCGACTTTTACATATTCTGCCGCATTAGCTACTTTTTCCCATGAAATTTCAGAGATGTGAATTAACCCTTCCACTCCTTCAACTTCACAAAAAACTCCGAACTCAGACACACCGAGGATCCGCGCTTTATACTTTTTTCCCTCCTTGATTTTTTCAAATTTTTCTTTCAGGTCTTTTTGTGAAATGCCAAGGACCGCAGCTTTTTGCGATACGACCAATCTATTTTTTTCTTCGTCTACTTCCAAAATTCTGACCTTTATTTTTTGACCTTCAAGTTTTTCCGGTTGATTAATAAAGGCTTCCGCCAGCTGAATTTTTGGGATCACTCCACGAATACCCATGAAGTCGATAAAAACCCCTCCCTTACCATACTCCCCACACAACACTTCTATCTCTTCTTCTTTTTCTTTCTTTTCTTTTAATATATCCCACTTCCCTTTTTGAAAGAATTTTCTCATCGAAACGACAGGGAAGCCTTCTTTTGATTCGGGTGCTATTACTCTCGTCTTCATTTTGCTCCCCACCTTAAGATAGGGAAGATAGGTAGATATTTCTTTTGTCTCGAGTTCGCCTAAGACCGCATACGCTTTAGCCCCTATATCAAACATCACGCCTTTTTTTGAAAGCGAAATAATGGTTGCTTCAAGCTCTTGTCCTTTTGCAATTCTCGGTGGACCACTCCTTTTAAGTAGCGCCTCCATGGGGTTAATTTTTGTTTTCGACATCGTGTTGCACTCCTCTCCCGCCTTTTTGGGTAGAATCATACTATAGCAAAAAAAACTGAAAAAAACAAGCTTTTTACCCTCTTACAAATACCCTTGAATTTTATGACTCTATTTAGTATATTATGGGATGATTATGGACACTGTACTTCTCCCTGCACTTTTGGAACGGTTTGTTTCTCACCTCAAGTCGCAAGGAAAATCTGATTTTACCGTCATCGCTTATAAAAAAGATCTCGAACAGTTTGTTGGATTTATCACGAGCAAGGAGAAAAATGACATTCGCGAAGTTAAAAAAGAAGACATTGACTCCTTCATCAACAAACTACTTCAGGATGGCTACACAAAAAAATCCGCCTCCCGAAAACTAAATTCGATTCGAACATTTTTCCGTTTCTTGAAGAACGAGGGAACCATCGACCAGAACCCTTCTCTTGACGTCTCTCATCCCAAATATACTCAGGCTGCACCCCGAATTTTTAGCAAGTTAGAGTATCGAGCCTTGCGGGACGTTGGCAAAGAAGATTCTCGCACCTATGCTCTTATTGAGGTCCTTCTCCAAACCGGCATTAAAATTGGAGAGCTTGCAAACATTCGTACTCAAGACGTAGAAGATGCAGATATAAAGATTCGGAGTTATGGAAAAAGCCCCGAAAGGAAGGTCCCCCTCAATAAGGCTGCCAAAAAAGCCATTGAAGAATATCTTCAAATCCGGGGAAACTCTACAAACGACGACCACCTTTTTATTACACGGACAGGGCATCCCTTACTTATTCGGAATATTCGCCAAATTATTACCCGTTGTTTCCGAGAGGTGGGAATAGAAAACGCCACGGTAAATGATCTGCGAAATACTTTCATCGCTTATCAGCTCATCAACGGGGCTTCAGTTGAATATATCGCAAGAGTTGTTGGACATCGAAGACTTTCTTCAACAGAGCGTTTCCTCAACCTGGTCAAAGAAAAAGCAGAAAGAAAAGAACGACTGGGAGAACTTTAACATCGTGCAAATCCAGAGGTAATCTGATACTCTTCACATGTGTCTCTTATGGAACTCAACATCTACACCGACGGTGGATCGATACATAATCCAGGGCCTGCCGCATACGCTTTTGTACTATATCTTGACCAAAAAATAATTGCCTCCTTTTCCAAGCCGCTGGGCAATCAAACAAATAACTTTGCCGAATACTCCGGACTTGTCGCGG
>MFZI01000017.1:0-1963 GCA_001789355.1 Candidatus Roizmanbacteria bacterium RIFCSPHIGHO2_01_FULL_39_8 | reverse complement strand
TCCGGTTAGACTCCTTGCGGGCAAAAAGGAGCGTTCTCAGATCTCTAAAATTATCTGCCATTCCGATTCAGAGCTCATGGTGAACCAACTAAACGGCAAATACAAAGTAAAAAACACAGCGATCCGCAATTTCATATTTACCATACGGATTTTAGAGCAAGAGATACAGACACCTATTCTCTACACATATATCCCGAGGGAAGAAAATCAACTCGCAGATTCACTCGTGAAGAAAGAACTTACTCCTGAACTCTCACCGGCATGATAATGTGAAGAAAGTCAGGATTCGAATCAACCTTAAAGACAACTGGAGCATCTGACCGCAACACCTCGATCGTAACTGTCTTTCCTTTCGTAGTAACAAGAAATTCCAAAAGAAACTTAAAATTAAAAGCTATCCTCTGCTTCTCTCCTTCGACCTGCGCGTCTTGAACGGTTTTATTATCGTCTTCGCCTGTATTCTTGGCATAAATCGTTACCCCTTTCTCGTCCGTTTCCAGAATGACCACATTTGAGAGTTCGCGCGCAAAAACTGAAATAAGTTTTATATTTCTCAAAAAATCCTCTTTTTCCAGCTTTATTGTTGTTTTTTTCTCGCTTGGGATTACTTTTTCAAACGGAGGAAAGTCTTCATCGATGAGACGGGAAAAAAACTCGTCTTCCTCAATTTTAAAACTTACCATTTTTTCTTTTTCAGAGTATGAAAAAAGGGTTTCTCCCGCTTCTTTTATATACTGTAACAGCTCTCTTAAAAAATCCGCGGGGATAAGCATCGAAGGGAATTTTATTTCTTTTTTCGCTTTAACAAGGGAAAGTCTGAACCCATCGGTCGAAACAATAATCAACTCGTCATTTGATAAAAAGTTTACTCCGGAGAGTCCTGGTCTCGTTTCATCGCTTGAGGCTGAAAAGAGGATGAGGGGGAGATTTTGATTTAAAAACTCTGTTTTTATTTTCTGTTTTTCTGCGCTGATTGTGGGTAAGTGAGGAAAGTCTTCATTTTTCATGAGCGGAAACTTTCCCCTCGTCTTTCCCGAGCTTATAACAATTCCCTTTTCTTCGATCCCCAGCTCAACTTCTTGTTCTGATAGGTAGTTTAAATATTCAATGATTTTCTTGGGTTCGATGAGGAATGTATTTGTTTCCCCGTTTTTTATTTTCATTGATGTATGAAAGTAAGAGCTTAGATTTGTACTAAAGAGCTGTAGTGTCTCTTTTTCTATCTTCACAAGAACACCTTGGAGTGTTTGGATGGATGAAATTCTGGTTGCAATAAAATGAGAGGATAAAATAAGTTTTTCTAAAAAAAGAGCTTTGTTTAGTTTTATTTTCATAATTTACTTATAGTAGTAATAGGTGGTGGGTATAAGTGTATAAAAAATAATTCGGGTTTTCAAGACAAAGAGAACATAAAAAAGACAGTGTTTATTACGTGTGGAAATCATGTTGACAGATTAAGGGTTTGAATTATTTGGTCGACCTCTTTCTTAACAAGAGCATCCTTCATCATAAGTTTACTTATTTTGTCGACTGCGTGGATTACGGTCGTATGATCCTTTCTTTTTAGTAAGTAAGCGATTTCTTCGAGTCTCATTTTTAAATAATTACGGAGTATATACATAGTTATTTGACGGGGGAGAACAATATTGACAATCCTCGACCCACCCCTTAAGCGGGAAACGCGTATATTGTAAAATGAGCAGATTGCTTTGACAATGTCTTGAGGGATTACTTTTTGCACCACGGACTCCTGCTTTTTAGAAAAAAAACCCTCAACAAGCTCAAGGTCAATTCTTTCCTTGCCGCCTATTACTCGGGAATAAAGAGAGAGAAGGGTTCCCTCAAGAGCCCTTGTGTCGTCTACCTGGTCGGCAATAATCTTTGCAGCTTCTATATCGAGTTCGATGTTTTTTTCTTTTGCCTTAATGAGAAGAATTGCTGTTTTTAATTCAAAGTCAGGAGG
>MFZI01000016.1 GCA_001789355.1 Candidatus Roizmanbacteria bacterium RIFCSPHIGHO2_01_FULL_39_8 | reverse complement strand
AATAAAATGTAATGAAAATAGCTCAAATCAAATCGCTTGACTTTCCGGAAGTGAAGGTCGTCACGGCAGAAAAATTTTCTGACGGAAGGGGATATTTTACCGAAACATATAATAAAGCGGAGTTTGCTGAAAATATAAATCTTGGTTCGCTATCTACAGCCACATTTATTCAAAATAATGAGAGCTATTCTAAAAAAAACGTCATCAGGGGGCTACATTTTCAATGGAACCCTTATATCGCAAAACTCGTAAGGTCTATCGAAGGACACATGCTGGACCTGATACTTGATATTAGGAAGAATTCTCCGACGTTCGGCAAAATCATCGCTTATGATATGCCTGCATCTGCCAAATCAAACTTTCTAGAATGGATATGGATTCCAGTGGGATTCGCGCACGGAAACTGCTTTCTCGAGACAACAAGGATTGAATATCTGTGCACTGGTAAATGGAATCCAAAGACAGAAGCAGGTATTAATCCTTTGTCACCGGACATTGATTGGAGCCTCTGCGATAAAAACCTGCGGAAAAGATTTGTAGAAATCAGCAGAGCACAACCCATACTGTCGGACAAAGATCTCAAAGGCCACTCGGTCACTGACTGGAATAATAATCCTGATTCAAATAACTTTACCTACTCGAAATAGAAAATCATTGACATGATACGAGGGCTAATCAAAAAATCGGGCGTCTATTTTTTAGGCTTGCTGGCAGGGAAGGCATTGAGTTTCCTTGTATTCATTTTGTTCGCCAGAACTTTATTGCCTACGAATTTCGGAAACTTCGTGCTTTTTATCACGCTTCTCCAACTCATCACCTACTTTGCCGACTTTGGCATGATCCAGTGGTATCAGAAAAAAGCGACATCCGAAGATAGCGATGAACTTCTCGGTAAGGTAATCTCCGCCCGTATTTTTACCCTCCTCATCTCTTCTCTTTTATCTATTATCTTCCTACTTCTGTCATCCAGTTTCAATCTTCAAATATCTATTATCTTTCTCTTAACATTAATACCTGAGGCTTTTCTATCTATCTTCGACGGATATTACTTGAAGCGGGGAAAGTCTTTTACCGTTTCGCTGAAAACTGTGTTACGGATGATGCTCCTTTTCTTTGGCTTCTTATTTTTTACTTCTTCTTTTTCATTTGAAGTCGCAATCTCGAGCTACTCGCTTTCATCATTCCTTGTGCTCCTTTGGTATATTCCCCGGAAAAAATTGGCCTATGTTAGAGTAGACCTCGGAATAAAAAAGGTCGGAATAATATTACGGTCTTCATCTTCTTATGCTTTCTTAATTTTTTCATCCTTTTTATATGCCAGAGGAGATTCGCTCGTTATCAAATATGTATTAAATAGCGCCTCGCTTGGTATCTACGGAGCTGCCTATCGTTATCTAGAGTCTTTGAGTCTTATCCCAACGGCACTGGCCCATAACCTGTTTCCTATTTCTGCCAAACCTAATACTGTCACCTGGACACACCTTCTGAAGCTTGTATTGCTGTTGTCTACGTTGGGATTGATTATTTCTTCGGCCCTCTATCTGTTTTCGGATACCCTGATTATTGCTCTGTTAGGAGCGGAATATACTCCCGCCATCCCTGTTCTGAAAATTTTCTCCGCGGTGTTACTTTTCTTTTTTATCAACTCGCCTTTGGCAACCATCGTCCAAAGTTCCGACCTGATACAAAAATTTTTACCTTTCGGCTTTGCAAACACTGTCACAAACATTATCCTTAATCTAGTGTTTATCCCTATCTATGGGATTGGCGCTTCGGCATTGGTAATGCTTTTTACCGAGCTCACCGGACTTTTCATAAATGTGTATTTTGTCAGAAAAATTTATTCCCGCTAGAGAGATATGCAAAAAATAACTATTGTAATCGTTCATTGGAATACGCCCGAATCACTGAAAAAGCAGATTGATAAGTTGTCGTCCAGTCAGGACATTCAGATAGTCGTCGTCGACAACCACTCTCAAAAGTCTCTGTCTTGGTTGAAAGCCCGATCTCCTTCGGTTACTTTAATTGAGAATGAAATAAATAGGGGATATGCGTTTGCCTGCAATCAGGGTGCCGCGATCGCTGAGGGGAAGTGGCTTCTGTTTTTGAACCCCGATGTAGAAATAGATCCCGGTCAGGTATTCCAATTGATTGACTTGGCCTGCAACGAGGACTTACTTGCTGCCTCACCTGTTCCCGGTTCTGATGACTATCACAAACCTATACCTACCCTCTTATCTCTTTTGGCAGAATTTTCACCCCTGGGAAAAATCCTGCCAAAAAAAAATGTGTCCGACCCTAAAACTTTGACAGGAGGGTGCTTATTGATCAAAAGCAAACTCCTGAAAAAATTGGGAGGTTGGGATGAAAGATTTTTTCTCTGGTTTGAAGACAGCGATCTTACGTTGAGGTTGCTAAAAAATGGGTATAAAATCGGGTGGTTGCCCATAGACGTAAAGCACGCCGGGGGAACGACCTTTTCAATGCTGGACGATCAGTTTAAACGGGATATTTTTTTTAGCTCTATGGACGTATTTGCCAAAAAACATTTTTCACTTATTGGCCAATTCGTCGTCCAGGTGATAAAAAATCATTACACAAAAAGAAAACTCCTACCGCGTTTAGATAATACGACCAATATAACACTACCTAATCTAGAGCAAGATCTTTTACATTCGTTCTTCGAACAAAACAAACATCTCTTATTTTCCACTCCCGGAGTGGAGTGGATTGTTGTAACAAGCGGGATGAAATCAACAGATTTTTTTACCTGGAAAAAAGAATTCCCTCTTATCCGACTCATTCCCATCGAAAGAAATAGGGGATTTGCTTCGACGGTAAACATTGGTTTTCACGCGTCAGCTGGGCGATGGGTGGGAACAGTCAACGACGATGTCAAACTAACGCAAGATTGGCTTGTCAGACTTTTAAGCTGTGTTGATACAGAAACAGGTTCAATTAACCCGCTGATTTATAAAGAGGATAACACTATTGAGTCCTCGGGGATTACCATTCTTAAAAAGGGCAAGGCTATACCCTTGACATCAGCAACATCCAGAGAAGTTGACGCGACAAACGCAGCTGCAGTACTTTACAATAAAGAAGTGCTTAATAAGGTAGGTTTATTCGATGAAAAATTTGGTTCCTATCTTGAGGATATTGATTTATCACTTCGCATCAAAAGAGCTGGGTACAAAAATATTATTTGTCCTGAGGCAAAAGTTGTCCATGCAGGTCAATCGACTTCAAAACACATTGGCAGCAAAAAAAATGTTTATGATTTTCGAAACTGGATTTTCGTGATCATAAAAAATTGGACTTTGCAAGATCTTGTGCTTAATTTTCCTGCTATCTTTTTAGAAAGACTGCGCAATCTCTCTGGCATTTCCAAATCGCTCTAAACTTTACGTATTCCAACGATTAGAGTTAAGCCCCAAGGCATATAACCCAAATGTTCCTCACATCTTAACAAAATATTTGCGATTTTTTGCTTGAATAAAGCAGCCTTTGTTTTTTTATAACGAAACTCGTCTTGAATAGGTCTATGCAATATCTTTTCATAAAAAAAGTAAACAAAAAAACCTGCAAGATTCCAATAGGTGAAAAACTCAATTTCTTTTCTTTTGAGGGTAGTCAAAAGAGAGAGAAGATTCTGCTTCGAGTATCTACGATAATGACCCCATTGTCTATCACGCTCTCCAAATAAGAAAGAATGGGCAGGAACCGAGACGATAAGTAATCCACCCTTTTTCACGAAAGAAAATAAATTATGAAGTGCAAGCGTATCATTTTGAACATGTTCAATAACATCGCTCGCCAAGACATAATCATATTCTCCATTTCCAGAAGATTTAAGAATGTCTCCTGCACGGATAGTGATTCCCTTCAGGAGAGGATTATCTTCCATCTCTTTACATAACTTCTTTGATCGCTCCATCCCAAAGACATGAAACCCTCTGTCTTTAAAGAATTTAAGAGCAAGACCGTTCCCTGAACCAACATCGATGAGAGATCCTTTTTTGAAGCCCATTTTTTTGTAGATGAAGCGGAGTAAGTTAGTAATACGAACGTCGTAGACTTTTTTGCTAAGAGTAAGCTGTTGGTTACCTAGATTTGGAAACTCTTCCATATCTTTTTAGATCCGCCTCAACCATCGTTTTTACTAATTCATCAAACGATACTTTCGGTTTCCATCCTAAAGCTTTAGTGACCTTATCTGCTTTAGCTTTGAGTTCGTATACCTCCGCCGGTCTTTTGAAGCGCGGATCGATAACTACGTATTTTTCCCAATCCGGTATTCCTCCGTACCTGAATGCAAGCTTGACGAATTCCTTAACCGTGTGATTCTCTCCTGTTCCAACAACATAATCATCGGGTTTTTCCTGCTGCAGCATCAAATACATTGCTTCTACATAATCACCGGCAAACCCCCAATCTCTCATAGTTTCTAGATTTCCGAGATAAAGTTTCTTTTCTAAACCGAGTTTTATCTTTGCAACTCCGTCACTGATTTTTCTTGTGACAAATTGGATCCCGCGAATCGGAGATTCATGATTGAACAGTATCCCATTGGTAGTAAATAAACCAAAAGATTCGCGAAAATTAATCGTGGTCCAATACGCGTGCACTTTTGATATAGCATAAGGACTTCGGGGATGAAAAGGTGTCTTCTCATCCTGGTACCCATTCGTATTTGATAGACCAAACATTTCAGAGGTTGAAGCCTGGTAAAATTTAGTTCTCGGAGAAAAAAGCTTGATACCATTAAGCAGGAAGACAACTCCGAGCGAATTTACCTCGGTGGTGAGCTTTGCCATCTCCCAAGATCCTCCCACAAATGATTGGGCGGCAAGATTGTAAACTTCGGTAGGCCTTAATACTCTAATGACATTGTAAAGTGAGGATTCATCGGTCATATCGCCCTCCATGTAATCAATCTTATTAGTAAGGTCCAAGTACTCTAAATTCTCAAAGTTGGGATTGGAATACCTTCGTACCATGCCATAGACTTTATATCCTTTGGAAAGTAACAATTTAGCTAAATAAGGACCATCCTGCCCTAAAATGCCCGTTATCAAAGCCGTTTTTGCCATATTTGCCATATTAGGTATATTTGAGCTTAAAAAGTAAAATTATTAACCAGCTTGACATTACTATAAGGTTCGCCAGTATTATGGGAAAAGCTTCTAACATAATACCATAGACGAGCCATAAAAGCGATGAAAAAAACCCTATAAATAGGGTGGCAAGGGAGAAGTCTTTTGTCGATCTTGTTTTCCAGGTATTGATTACCTGCGGTAGAAAGGTGAAAGATGAAAGTATGGTTGCACCATATCCGAGTAGATTTACTTTGTCCATTAGGTCATTATAAAGTATTTCTCCTTAATAACAAATAGTTCGTATTACGTATTTATTTTTTTGCTACAATGTATTGTTTATGATTCCTCGCCTTATTGACTTTATCAAACGTCCAACGAGCAAAAACGTTGTTATAAATACTCTCGGAAACTACCTCAACGTTTTTTTTACCGCACTCTTTGCTCTTATTCTGGTGAGAATCCTGACCCCCTCACAATATGGGGTCTTGAGCGTGCTTCTTGGGATAGCCTATGTCCTGGCTAATGTTCTTGATTTTGGTACCACCGCAACGATCTACTCCTATCTACCCGATCTCTATGAAAAAAAAACCTATCAACTATACCGATTTATCAAGAGTACCTTTTTTTATCAGTCACTGTTTTCATTTATCGTTATCGCTTTTCTTTTGATCTCATTTCCTTTCCTTGACAAGGTTTTTTTTAAAACTGGCGCTCCTTGGTGGGAATTAGCACTCACCGCTTTCTCTGTGCTTTTTCTCATATGGCAGAATTTTCTCCAAAATATTTTGTTTGCTGCCAAAAAATTCGTCAAAACCAATTTATACCTTAATCTCGCAAACATCGTCAAAACGTTGCTGTTATTATTGATTATCGTAACTAAAACCGCTGGGATAGGATCGGTAATTTTTGTATTCGGTATTTTGGGGCCTATCATCTTTTTTATGCTGCTCTTTTTTGAAAAGAAAGATTTAGTTCCTATATTTATAGAAACAAAGATAGACAAAAATGAATTCCGATTCAAATATACGCTCACCTACTTTTTAGCGTCCCAGTTCTTTAATCTGGGACTCCGTATGGATTTATTTTTACTTTCTTATTTCAGGTCAAAAGCTGAAGTAGGATATTACGGACTCTCACAAAAAATTATTCTGACAGTCATCACTACAGTCATTAGCATAACTCAGGTTTTGTCTCCCTCTTTCGCAAATATTACCAAGAAGGAGGAGGTTATTTCTCAGCTTAAAACCGGATTCATGTACCTTCTTGTGCCAGCGGGATTGTTCTTCCTTATCTTCATTACTCCAAATCAAGTTTTTGATCTATTTTTCACAGGTAAATTCGCCGAAACAGCACCTATAACAAAAGCACTCACTTTGCCCTTTATTCTTTACGCACTGGGAAGTCTACCTATGTTATTTCTCCTCTACACGGTCAAAAAACCTATCTATATTCTCATTTCGAATATTGTGTTTTTTCTCATTCTCACTCTCGGATCATGGTGGCTTATCCCAAAGATGGGAGTATACGGCCCGCCCTGGGCTATTACAGCAGCTTTGATCGTTGCGATCGCAATTCAAGTGATTGCTTCGATCAGAGAGATAAGATATAAGTTTTTTGTACAAAAAAATTATTGATCATTTTGACCATTTTTCGTATACAATCCCGCGAAAAGATTTTTCTTCGACTTTTTTAAAGCCTCCGGCCGCTAGATTTTCCTGGTAATTGACTCCATGGATGTCAGCCGTATAGGGAACGACGACAATCTCTCTCAATATTTTTTGCTTTGTTAGTTCGGAAAAATCGTGGATATTCATATTACTTCGGTAGTATTGAATCGGGTCTGATGAGGAGTACACCATGAAAAGAGGAAGACGCGAAGGAAGGTCCATACTTAGATTTTTCCAGTCTTCGCGGTGGAACTGAGGAAATAAAAGGTAAAACAAAGAAAAAAGTAAAAATCCCGCCAGGACAACAACTCTTACACCTTTAAGGTGTAATTCTTGCCCTAAGAGCAAGCTAACGAGAGGAATTAAATATAAGAATCGAAAATATTGCAGCAGAGGAGAGAAGAATGAAAACAAAACTGCAATGATCAAAGGACTGATAGCCAGAAAAAGAAAAAGCCTATTTTTCCGACCTCCCTTTAGAACAAATAACCAAATAAATACTGTCCAAACTCCCGATATCGCCCAATATGCCCATTTTGGATTAAAATTTATTCTTCCTATCGAGAACTTTAATGGGATGAGAAGTAAATTTTTGAAGTTAACTGTACCGAGAACATTTTTCCAATTCGCAACAATGCCAAGACTCTCGCGTGCATGGATGAGTTGATGATAGAGAAGAGGACCTATGATCAAAAGAGATAAGAGAAAGAAGATAAGAAATATGAGAAAAAATGCATACTTCCTTTTATAAAAAAGATATAAAAACATTGGGATAATGAGAAAAATTGCCCCATAAAAGGTATAAAAACTTGCAACAGCAAATAGCGTAAAAAACAAAATAAATTTATAATTTTGTTTTTTTAACTCGTTAACTCGCAAACAAGCTAATAAGCAATATAGTGACCCTGATAGAAAAAAAGTTGTCATCATGTACATCCTCGCTTCCTGACTGTAGTAGATTATGAGTGGGTTGAATAAAAAAAATAACGCAGCCCAAACTCCGACTTTCTCATTTTTTATTCTTCTTCCCAACAAGTAAACCAGGTAACCAGCCAACAAGCTAAACAGCACAGATGGCATACGCAAGGCAATTTCACTAAAGCCAAAACTACTGGTCCAGACCTTCAGGAAGAGATAGTAAAGTGGTGGATGAAAATCTTGGGGAGAAAATTTCGTTACAATGTCAAGAAAATTGAATTGTTGAACGACTCTAGCCGTCGTCGCCTCATCGAGCCAAAGGGACTGGGTGAGGCTAATGAGTCGAACTATGAGGGCTATAAAAAAGATCAAAAGTAGTTTTTTCTTGATCTGCATACTCATCCAATGATATAATATTTTGTTTTGTAAAGCGGTGGTAGTTCAGCGGTAGAATGTCTCCCTTCCAAGGAGAAGGTCAGGGGTTCAAATCCCCTCCACCGCTCTCGATCAAACGGTTAGTTTGCTAGCAATCCAAACTCTATTCTTCGGGACACAGTTTAGTTCTTTCAAAAAGGGTGAAGGGTAAATATTTATTTTATTGACAAGTAATTTTTTCATGAGATAATAGAATATGAATGTTCAAAGAATTCGATTCTTTGATGAAAAGATTATAAACTGACCCGCCAAATTTGGCGGGTTTTCTTGTTTTATGGAGATAGAAATCGATAAACCCTTGCAAGAAAAGTGCGGGATCGTCGGAATCTTTACTGCAAAATTGACGAAACAATTACCTTTTGCGCTTGTTGCGGCAGGCGCATTGCAACACCGCGGTCAACAAGGAGCCGGCGTCGCCATTCAAACGGCCGAAGGGATTGGGCGGTATACAGGCAATGGACTTATTCGCCAAGTATTTAACAAAAAAATTGTGTCTCGATTTAACAAAAAGGCCAGATGGACGCTGGTTCATTGTCGATATGGTACCTTTGGAGGATATAACAAAATAAACTTACAACCCTGCAAAGTTAAAGCAAAAGATGGAACCGATATCTGCGTGATTCATAATGGTGAATTTGCTGCAACTTCGGAAATGAGAAAAAAAATTCCACACCCTTTGCCGCCAGATATCAGCGATACGTATCTTTTTACTGCATTATTGGCTGAAAGCCAGGGCTCTTCCTGGGATACGAAATTAATCAAGACGCTTCGGTCAGTTGCAGGGGCCTACAGTCTTATTATTGGCTTAGATAATCGAATATACGCAGCGCGAGATCAGTTTGGTATCAGACCCCTTTTTGTGGGTAAACGAAAAGATGTTTGGATCATCGCTTCAGAAACATATGCATTTGACAAAGTTGGTGCAAACGTTTTGCATGAAGTAGGCAAAGGAGAAATCGTTCGTATTGATCGCAAAGGGTTAAAAGTTATTCAATCCAGCTCAATGAGTCCGAAACATTTTTGTGATTTTGAATGGGCTTATTTTGGCCGACCAAACTCCCTTTTACCCACTCATGAGAAAAATACTGCTAAAAGCGATGTTAAAAATTGGATGGCGATCAGTACATTCCGCGAGCGGTGCGGCCAAATATTGGCCCAAGAATTACCGATAAAAAATGCCAGCTTTGTTGTCGGTGTTCCTGATTCTGGTGTATATGTGGCAAGTGGCTATGCAAATGAATTAGGGATTCCCTATCGACAAGTGATCATTCGTGATCACTTCGATAGTAATGGCATCCAGAGACTTTTTATGAGAGACGATCAAAAGAATTCGATCAAGAAAAAAGTATTAGGAAAATTATCACTTGTTCCCGACAGAAGAATTTGGCAAGACGCTATTGTGGTGATTGGTGATGACTCAATTATAAGAGGCAACGTTTCAATCAAAATTACCAAAGCAATTTTTTCGCTTGGTGCCAAAGAAGTGCATTGGATTATTGGTTTTCCGCCGGTGAAACATCGCTGCCATTTGGGCGTGAGCATTCGAACCCACGAAGAGCTTATTGCTTCTCGTCACAATGGTGATTCAGGAAAAATTGCCAAGGAACTTGGTACCAGTAGTATCCGTTACATCAGCAATCGTGGCTTTATCAAAGCAAGACTTTTATCCAATTATATTGTTGTGCCGAAAGATCAAGACGAAATATTTCTTGCTAATGGCGGATGCGGAGGTTGCGTCACCGGTCACTATCCAATTTCTCGAGCAGGAGAGATTCATTCGCCACCAACTATAATTTCATGAAAAAACGTCCACTAAAAATAGCCATTTTAATCTCTGGAGGTGGCACGACAATGGAATCCATTCTTAAAGCTGGTTTTTATGGAGAGTTAAAAAATATGATTGATCCAGCACTCATTATTTCAAGTCGACCTAATGCAGGTGGAATTGAGAAGGCACGAAAACTGGGAATTGCTGCAAAAAATATAGCCATCGTCCGGTTTAATAAAAATCTGATTGCGTCTTTCAGCCAAAAATTATTACGGATTTTGAAAAAATTTGACATTGATCTGATCTCGCAAAATGGTTGGCTGCCTCTCACTCCAGAATCAATCATAAAAGAGTACCACGGAAGAATTATTAACCAACACCCCGGTCCACTCGATCCGGGTCGGGGCTACGATTTTGGGGGAAAATATATGTATGGTCTTCGAGTGATAT
>MFZI01000015.1:4258-6440 GCA_001789355.1 Candidatus Roizmanbacteria bacterium RIFCSPHIGHO2_01_FULL_39_8 | reverse complement strand
CAATTGATTTTTTAATGTTAGTCGCGGGCACGATCATAGCCTATAATTTAAGAATAAATAATTTTTTCGGTTTTTTGGATTTACCGCCCGCCAGATACGATTTTACCAGCGGACAATATACTTTATGGGCGGTGATTTTTAGTTTGGGTTCACTGTTTGTTTTTCGTTTTTTTAGTTTGTATAATTTAAAGTCAACCCGTGGTAGTTTAAGAGAAACTTACCAAGTTTTTGGCGCTGTATCTAGTATTATGATGGCCATAATTTTGGTAATGTTTTTGAATAGAAAGCTTTTTTCTTCCAGGGTGGTAATTTTAACCGCCTGGAGCGCGGCCATTGTCTTGGTGAGTTTGGGTCGGATGTTGATTCGTTATATTCAGCGGCAAGCGCTGAAATATGGCTACGGAGTTCACCGCTTGGTGGTGGTCGGTAACGCTGGCGTCGGCCAAAAGTTAGTTAAAGAGTTTTCCCGGCCGGCTAATTTAGCTTATAGAGTTATAGCGCATCTTAAAGATACAAAAAACGTTATTGATAAGATTAAGAGAATTAAAGCCGTGGACGAGATTATCCAATGCGATCCCTTAATAGCGGCTAAAGATTTAAGCGATCTTTACGAGCTCGCGGACGAGCGTAATCTGGTTTTTAAATATGTACCCAATCTATTTGAAGCTCAAACCATCAATGTGGAAATTTTGACCGTAAGGGGCATACCAATCATGGAAATAAAAAAGACGCCGCTGGATGGTTGGGGTCGTATTACCAAAAGAACAATTGATATTTTTATTTCTTTCTGGTTGATAATTTTCACCGCGCCTATAATGCTGGCTATAATTTTGGCGATTAAATTAGATTCATCTGGTCCGATTCTTTTTTCAAAGTTTAAAGGCAAAAAAATTAAACGGGTCGGTCAAGACGCCAAGCCGTTTAATTATTTTAAATTTCGTTCAATGAGGCATGAATCCCATAATGAACGATATACTACTTTAGCTAAACTTAACTCTCGCTATGGTTCACCGCTGGTTAAAATTAAAGATGATCCGCGCATTACTAAGGCGGGTAGATTTATCAGACGTTTTAGTTTAGATGAACTGCCGGAATTTTTTTTAGTCTTAGTCGGTAAAATGAGCCTAGTTGGTCCTAGGCCGCATTTAATTGAAGAGGTGGCTAAATATCAAAAACACCACCTTAAGGTTTTACGCATTAAGCCTGGCATCACTGGTATGGCTCAAATATCAGGCCGCAGTGATCTGAATTTTGAAGAAGAGGTAAAATTAGACAGTTATTACATTGAGAACTGGTCTTTGCGGCGAGACCTGTGGATTTTACTGCATACGCCATCAGCGGTCTTAAAGAAAAGAAAAGAAATATAAATAATTGCGGCAAAAAACGCGAGATAAATTTCGTAAAAAATGAAAATTGCTTTAGTTCATGATTTTTTGGTTCAAGACGGCGGAGCGGAGAGGGTTTTAAAAGTTTTAGCGGAAATGTTTCCGTCAGCGCCGATTTATACTTTGCTGTATCAAGCAGATAAAGTTGACGGCTTTTTTAAGAGTAGAAAAATTCATACTTCCTTTTTGCAGAACAGTTTTTTGGCTAAAGGCAACTACCGCTTATTACTTAAAAAAATGCCCGAAGCGGTGGAGAAGTTTGATTTATCGGGGTACGATTTAGTTATCTCTTCGGCCTCGGCCTTTGCCAAAGGAGTAAAAACCAAGGCGCCAACCAAACATATTTGTTATTGCCACACGCCCACCCGTTACTTATGGAGCGACCGCGAGTCTTACGTAAAAGAACTACCATACCATCCTTGGATTAAAAAATTTATCCCCTTGATTTTGGATAAATTAAAAGTTTGGGATATAACCGCGGCCCAGCGGCCGGATTATTATCTGGCCAACTCGCATTTAGTTCAGGCTCGCATTAAAGAATATTACGGCCGTGACAGCCAAGTGATTTATCCTCCGGTGGACTGCGCCAGTTTTTTTATAAGAGACGGTTTCAAGGATTATTTTTTAGCCGGCGGCAGGTTGGTAGCTTATAAAAAATTTGATCTAGTTATTAAAGTTTTTAATCGTCTTGGCTGGCCTTTAAAAATTTTCGGCCTTGGTCCAGAACTGGCCAAATTAAAGAATTTAGCAGATGTTAACATTGAATTTTTGGGTTATGTTTCGGCCAGCCGCTTAAG
>MFZI01000015.1:2307-4233 GCA_001789355.1 Candidatus Roizmanbacteria bacterium RIFCSPHIGHO2_01_FULL_39_8 | reverse complement strand
GCGGTAGAAGCCCAGAGTTCCGGCCGGCCGGTGATTGCCTATAAAGTCGGTGGAGCCAGTGAAACAGTCGCTAGCGGTAAAACCGGCATTTTATTTGCCGAACAAAAAGAGAACAGTATGGCCGAGGCCATAAAGAAATTTAGAGAAGAAGATTTTAAGCCCGCTGAAATTAGGGAGCACGCCTTAAAATTTGACCGTTCGGTATTTGAAAGAGAAATAAAAAAATTTATTGATTATGTTGTATCAAACAATTAAGCAAAACAAGAGAAAATTTTTTCTGATAGTGATCGCGGTTATGGTCTTGGCTTTATTTTTTAACTTCACTCGTCCACCGGCTTACGAGGCTGTTTTAAATTTGGCAGTGGGAAAAACCAATCGCCAGCAGAGTGACAATTATCAATACGATGAATATTACAATCTGCAGGCGATAAATTTTGTCAGTGAAACAGTTCACTCCTGGTTTATTTCGCCGGCTTTAACTGTTAGGCTTAAAACCGCGCCATTGGTTGAAATTAGGGAGCGCAAGCTGGCCGGTCAAAATATAGAAATTGTTATTAAAGCTAACTCCCAAGAGGAGGTGAAAATAGCAGTAGACAAAACCAAAGATTTTTTAAAAACAGAAGTGGAAAACCTAATTTTAACTCCTGATGGCAAGCCGGCGTTTACGGTTATGTTTTATCCGGTTTTAATCAGTCAAAAATCTTTACCGACCCCTCTAGTTGGTTTGGCTGGCTTGATCATTGGTATGGCTTTAGCTCTGGTTTATTTAAAATTTTTGGATAGATATAAAAATTTATATGACCATAATCATTGACTTGCGTTGTCTAACTAGCGGCGGACGATCTGGTGTTGAGGTTTATACTGAAAATTTACTGACTCATTTATTAGCCATTGACCAACAGAATAATTATAAAATTTTTACTAATTCCTGGCGCCAGTCGACTTATAATTTTGATAAATGGCTTAAATATAAAAATGTTTCTTTGCATCAATTTCATTGGCCGAATAAATTATTAAATTTAAGTTTTAAACTATTGTCTTGGCCAAAAATTGACCAGTGGGTTGGCGGTGCCGATGCCTGCTTTCTACCTAATTTGAATTTTTCAGCCTGGTCAAAATCATCACGATCAATTTTAACTGTTCATGATTTATCTTTTGAGCAAGATAAGAGATTTTTTTCAGTTAAGAGGCGGCTTTGGCACAAGCTTGTTGGTCCCAAAAAGTTGTGTCAAAAAGTAGATAGAATTTTAGCTGTATCTGGAAATACCAAACAGGATTTGGTCCAAAAATACCAAATAAATTCTCAAAAAATAAGCATTGTTTATTCTGGCTTAAAACAGGCGATTATTAAATCAAAGTCAGGCTATAATCGGCCATTTAAGAATTTCATTTTGTTTTTAGGCACATTAGAACCCAGGAAGAATTTAGCAGGTTTAATTTTCGCCTTTAATTTGGCTAAAACCAGTTTGCTGAGGGATGTTAAATTGGTTTTAGCCGGCAAAGCAGGCTGGCGTTTTCAAGCCACAAGCAAGGCTTATTTGGAATCGCCTTATAAAGATGATATAATTTTAACAGGCGAGGTTAGCGAAGCTACGAAACGGCGCTTATTAGAGGCGGCTAAGGTTTTGGTCTATCCATCCTGGTACGAAGGCTTTGGTTTTCCGGTCTTAGAGGCCGCGGCTGCCGGTACAGCAGTTATCGCAAGCTCAAGTTCTAGTTTTCCGGAAATTGCCGGCGATTTTGCATTATTAGTTGATCCTAGCAATATTATGGAAATTAGTCAGGCCATTAAAGTAGTTTATGGCGACGAACAGCTAAGACAAAATATGATAGAAGAGGGTAAATTAGCGGTTAGGCGATTTAGTTGGCAAAAGACCGCTAAGCAGACTTTAGACATTTTAAATTCTAGCTATGAAAATAGGTATT
>MFZI01000015.1:411-2287 GCA_001789355.1 Candidatus Roizmanbacteria bacterium RIFCSPHIGHO2_01_FULL_39_8 | reverse complement strand
ATAGGTAATTATATTAAAAATTTAACCAGTGAAATTTTTAAATTAGACCAGAAGAACGATTACTATATTTTTTTGGCAGAGTCTCAATTAAAAAGGTTTTCGGCCAGCTCTCCCAAAATCCATAAAATTAAAGCCAATTCGCATTGGTATAGCTGGTCGGAGCAAACTAGGTTTTTATTAGATTTACTGAAATACAAGTTAGATTTAGTTCACTTTCTACACTTTAACGTGCCATGGCTTTATAGGGGAAAATTCATAGTAACAGTTCATGACATTACGCAAAATTATTATTCCGGTTCAGGCTACTCGGGGTATTTAAAAAAGTTGGCCTATCGTTTTATCTTCAGTCGAGCAATTGATCGGTCAGGAGCGGTTATCGCTGTTTCAGATTTTACCAAGCAGGATTTGCTGGATAATTTTTTCGGACCTGTTGGTCGAATGGCGCGATTTGGTAAAATTAATGTTATCTATGAAGGCATAGACCCTATTTTTAAGCAACCGGCTAGCCCGGAAGAGATTAGAAATGTTTTGAATCGCTACCAAATAACCGAGCCGTATTTATTATATGCCGGCGTTTGGCGCAGGCATAAAAATGTTTTGGGTTTAATTTCAGCGTTTAAGTTACTCAAGAATAAATATAATGTAAAGCAAAAGTTGGTTCTTTTAGGCGAAGAAGATAAAAACTATCAGGTGGTAAACAGGACGATTGAAGAGTTAGGACTAGCCGAGGATATTATTAGGCCAGGTTTTTTACCGTTCAAAGATTTACCAGCTATTTTTGCCGGCGCTAGTGTTTATGTTTTGCCGTCTTTCAGGGAAGGTTTTGGTCTAACGCCGCTTGAAGCTATGAGTCAAGGAACACCGGTAGTGGCATCTAAGGCTACTTGTTTACCGGAAATTTTAGAAGACGCCGCTATTTATTTTAACCCACATGATTATCAGGATATGGCGGATAAAATTTATCGACTGCTAACTGATAATAATTTAAGGAATTCATTAATTTCGCGAGGTCAGGCAATAACTAGCAGGTATTCTTGGCACGAATCCGCCAAACAAACCTTGAGAGTTTATGAATCGATTTTAAGACAGTAACACTTTATATGGTTAAAGCTGAATTAGAAGGCAATTTAATTAGATTGAAGCAGACGAAAATAAATCTGGCATTTTCGTCCGATTTAGTCTGTTCAGAAAATAAACAGCCGCTGCTTAATTCACAAGATAAGGTTATAAATTTAAAATTAAGGCCCGCGACCAGTTATTTTAACCAGCCATTTAATCAGCCTTTAGAGCAATCCTCGTTTCCGACTTTGCCGGACGAGTTTTATTTAACCGAATTTGCTGACAGCTCCTTTCCTGTCCTGGACAAGAATAGCGTGAAAACGCAACCAGACGAACAATTTTTTAGCAAGGTTAACTTTAAGCCGGTTAATTTTGAAGCCTTTAAACATAGTAACCCTTTGAACTTAGGCAGCTTAACTTACCGTTCAATTAGCAAGATAAACTTTCGCAGGTTCAAAAAAAAGTTAGGTAACTTTTATCAAAGTTTGACCGAATTTAGAATTATTTGGCCAGCCTTCACCATAGAAAAACAATTTGTTTGTTTTTTGTTGACGGCCATAATTTGTTCTGCGGTCATTTTTGGTCTGAATTTTTTAAACCGCGGCTTAGCTATAAAAGAGCAGGTTTTAGGTGAGTCAGTTTGGGCAGTTGATGGGCTTGATCAGGCCAAAAAAGATCTAGAGAGTCATGATTATGATTTGGCCGCGGCTGAACTGGATTCAGCCAGTCAGAAATTTGCTGCCAGCCTAAAGCGAGTAGAAAATTTTAATGAGATCGTTAATTTAATTTTTACCAAATTACCCGGTAAGAATCCTTA
>MFZI01000015.1:151-398 GCA_001789355.1 Candidatus Roizmanbacteria bacterium RIFCSPHIGHO2_01_FULL_39_8 | reverse complement strand
AATTTGTTATCAGCCGGTCAAGAATTTTCTACTGGCGCTGCTTACCTAGCCAAAGCCTTTACACCCTTTAATGCCTTAGCGCCAATTATGTCTGAAGAAGTTCAAGAAGTTAGTCTGGCTGGTCAAACCACCTTAACCGAGGCTTTGGTTAGCTTATTAGATGGCTTAAAGAAAGCCGAGGAACATTTAAATCTGGCTAGTCAAAAGCTAAACCTAGTTGATTCAAATCTTATTCCTTCTGATTACC
>MFZI01000015.1:0-114 GCA_001789355.1 Candidatus Roizmanbacteria bacterium RIFCSPHIGHO2_01_FULL_39_8 | reverse complement strand
TATGGATAAAAATTTACAAGAAGTCAAGAGTCTGCTGGCCAGCTTGGTTGATTTCTTAGGTCACAACAACAAAAAGAGATACTTATTAATTTTTCAGAACAATACCGAGATTAG
>MFZI01000014.1:3265-13941 GCA_001789355.1 Candidatus Roizmanbacteria bacterium RIFCSPHIGHO2_01_FULL_39_8 | reverse complement strand
CCCATCTCGCCTTCAATTTCGGATCGTGGAACAAGAGCCGCAACGGAATCTACGACAACCAAATCCACGCCACCTGATCGGATCAACTGTTCTGCAATTTCCAAAGCTTGTTCTCCTGTATCCGGCTGCGAAACAAGAAGATCATCGAGATTGACTCCTATAATTCTTGACCAGGCTGGATCAAGCGCATGTTCTGCATCAATGAATGCTGCTATTCCTCCCGCTTTCTGGGTTTCTGCGATAAGAGAAAGACAGACTGTAGTTTTTCCGGCAGCTTCAGGTCCAAAAATTTCGATGATTCTTCCTCTCGGGATTCCTCCCACCCCGAGCGCTATATCTAAAGGTAATATTCCGGTTTTCAGCACGTCAACTGCAGTAACCTGTTTATCCCCTAAACGCATGATCGATCCTTTGCCGAATTGTTTTTGAATTTGATCAATCGCAAGCATAACTGCCTGTTTTTTTGGCCCCATATTTCCTTCTCCGTTACTTTTATGTGAAGTTTTCATGAAAAAGTAGTTTACGAAATTAGTAACGCCTCTATTATGTATGAGACATTAAGAAATTGCAATCGCTTATAATTCGCAAAACTAAATTCAAAATTTAAAAGCCAAAAATCAAAATCACTATTTAAAAGCAAAAAGTTTTCAATTTTTATTTGTGATTCTACCTTTTGAATTTTGCTTTTTGACTTAGAAGACGTAGATCAATCCGATGACAAATATTCCCCACAAGACCATGGTAATAATAAGAGGCCTGTCTGTTGTCACAATCCTCTCCGGCCTTTCACCTTCAGCTTTTTCATACAGGAGTTGTGCATAACGAGCTATCCCATACACGACAAGCGGGATCGACACCATCATCCATCTTCTCGCTTCAAAATTCGGCAACCAGCTATTCATTAGGTCGGAAAAAATCGTGGGAATGCGGGGTGGTTTTTCCACATAAGTATAAAAGGCATAAGCAAGAATCGTCCCCGTTGCAAACGCATTGGTAAGAAAATCGAGAAGATGAGCCTTGTATCGATCAAGAGAAATCCTCGCTTCTGCCCCGTGACTTGCCAGTTCTGCATCGCGTTTGACCGTCGCCATAAAGAGTGACCCGAAAAAAATCGTGTAGAGTAACCAGATAGGGATATGATAACCCGTTGCCACTTCACCTGCAATCGTCCGGATCATAAAAGAGATCGAAATGGTAAAGATATCAATGACCGGTTGTTTTTTGAGATAAAGTGAGTAAAAAAAATGGAGAAGAATAAAGACAAGACTCAAAAGAAAAAATGGGATTGAAAAAAATAATGCGATGATGAGCGAGGCTAAGGTGAGTATAAAAACGATAAATGTCGCCTCCGGTATACTTATTTTTCCTGAAGCGATGGGTCTGAATTTTTTGATCGGGTGCTTTTTATCATAGGGATAATCGATGATGTCATTAAGCACATATGACGTCGATGAAAGCAGACAAAAAACAAAAAAAGCAAAAAGGGCTTTGGCGAATGCATCGGGAACAAAAAGCGCCCCCGAGAATACAATAGCCGTAAAAACAACAAGATTTTTGATCCATTGATTGACACGAAGCGCGCGCAGCAGAACTACTAACTTTTCTTTACTCATTGCATTGTATTATACTAAAAAGAGTTGTTATGATATTATACTCTTCTATGAAGCCTGCACATAAGGCATACCTCATTATTCCTAAACTCATCGAACAACCTACGTGGGGGGGAAACTATATTCTTTCATTAAAAAAATTGCTCTCCATCAATAACTTAAGAAATAAAAAGATAGGGCAGAGTTATGAATTATTTGGCCAATCCAAACTCCATCTTACCCTACATGATTCTACTAACACATCGTTTCTTCCCGAATTTGGTTTTGCCGATAAACCGGATATTTCAGCTGAAAGCAAACAATACAAAGAAGGAGTCGATTCGATCACACTTGAGAACCTCGTAAAGGAGAATCCTTCTGCTGTCCTTGGAAAAGACGTCTTGGAAAAGTTCGGCAAAATGCCACTTCTCATCAAGATAAATCAGGCGTTTGGCAATTCTTTTCAACTTCATATCAAGCCCGGTGTTTCTCATCCACACTGGAAGTCAAAGCCGGAATCATGGTACTACCTTGAGGACGGATTGATCACCTTTGGTATCAAAAAAAATTGTAACTTAGAAGCTTATAAAAAAGCTTGCTTTGCAATAGACGACTACATGAAATATCTTTCAAACAAAGTCATGAATAAATCATTAGCTTTGGAAGACGCAAAAAAAGAAGCAAAAAAATATATTGAGAATAGTAATCCCTGGCAGTTTATTAACGTGCACGAAGTTAAAAAGTTCGATCTGATTGATTTGTCTATCGGAGGACTTCATCATTCTTGGGAAGAAAACAAACAAAAGTTTCCCCAAGGCAATGTCGTATACGAAGTCCAGCAGGATGTGATGGATCCTGTTTCGACGATTCGCTCTTTCGACCAGGGAAAAATAAAAGACGACGGAAGTATAAGAAAAATAGCGATAGAAGATTACTTTAAGTTACTTGATACAGACCCCACTCATAATAATCTTGACAATATGAGACAGTCGAGAAAAGGGACAAGGCTTTTGACTACTGATTATTACTGTCTCGATATTCTTGAAGTCCAAGACGTCATGACTTATCAAACTGAGAATTCTTTCAATCATTTGTTTGTGCGAGAGGGGTGTGTGGAAATAAAAACTGAAGAAAATACTCTAAAACTTTCAAGTGGCCACTCTTGTTTTTTACCTCAACAAGTGGGTTCATATATAATTAAAGCTGTAACACCGTCAATAGTTTTAAAAACTTTTATCGAATAATATGAAACTATTTACACTTGATCAAATAGTCATTCAGGCCCTTGATTTTTTCATCAAAGATGCCCCCCCATCAGTCGATGTTCAACAGTTTAATTCACCTTTTGTTGTCGGATCAGGAAATGCTTACAACACAGGAGTAGTTCTTTTTTCAGGAAAAAATACAACATTAGCAGATGAAAGTACGTTTAGAACGGTCTTACAACAAACTCCCAAAAAGACTAAAGATGGGTCATTAAAAGATGTTGTTGTAATATCTGCATCTGGAAGTAAAGACTCTGTTTGGGAAATAGAATTGGCAAAAAAACTTGGTTTTAAAACAACATTACTAACGACCAAAGCCCATTCAGATGGAGCAAAAATCGCTGATAAGGTTATTGTATTTCAATCTATTCCAGAACCGTATACGTATAATGTATCGACATATATGGGTATGATTTTGGGGGCAACGAATGAAAACCCTTCAAAAATCAAAGCATTTATTCAAAAGCTGGCATTCCCATCAGGTTTTTCTAAACATACCGGTTTCGCTTTTGTTGTCCCTGATCGATTCGCGCCACTTTGCCAATTTATCGATATTAAAAAAAGTGAGCTTTTTGGTCCGCATGTTTCGCTGAGGGCCTTTAGTCAAGGACATGCTAGACATGCAAAATTTGTTATTCGCACACCTCAAGAGTTGGTAATTTCTTTAGGACAAAAAAATGAATTTTTCGGTGACCCAAAACATCGTTGGGATATTTATTTGCCAGATGATTTTGATTTTGCCGCAATGATGGCAACTACATATTACATAATCGGAAAAATTCAAGAATCAAAACCACCTTACTACATGGATAATATTACGCGCTATGTAAATAAAGACGGGCCTAAAGCTTATGGACCCAATAAAAAACCTTTTGAAATAATAGTCCCTGGAAGTTTAAATTAGAAAGATTTTGACTAAAGCTTGTAGCCAAACTTGCGAAGGAGTTCTTTTCTTTCTTTTACCTCTTCCTCCTTCTCGACTCCGGCAGGAGATCCGCCATCGATGACTCCCATGATTCCTCTTCCCTGTTTTGACTCGGCGACAACGACTTCGGTTGGATTGGCTGTTGCACAATATATCCCTACAACTTCGGAGATTGTTTTGATTCTATTTAATACGTTTATGGGGAATGCATTTTTGAGGAAAATAAAAAGAGCGTGACCACATCCTACTCGCTTGGCGTTATCGACTGCGAGCTTGATCATTTCTTTGTCCGTTCCGGAAGTTCTGATCGTGCGCGGACCTGAGGCTTCGCAAAATGAGAGACCAAACTGAATCCCGGGAACCGCCTCAACCAGAGTCTCGTGCACATCCTCTACTGTTTTGATGAAATGCGACTGTGCGAGAATAAAATTGATTTCTGCCGGTTTTTTGATCGGGATTGCTTCGAGTTTCATAAAAGGTATTATAGTATATTATTCCCTAAGGTACCGCTCAAACATCTCGTGAAAAGGTTTGTCTCGCAATATTTTTTGCATCATATGTTCGTCTTCTCCAAACCATGACTTTTTTTGCAGACCCACATATTCAAAACCCCGTCTTTTATAGAATTCTATATTCTTTTTCGTCTCAGTGTAGAGAAAAATATGGTGGTAGTATTTACTGATAGCTTCTTTC
Organism: Candidatus Roizmanbacteria bacterium RIFCSPHIGHO2_01_FULL_39_8; assembly: GCA_001789355.1. Classification (GTDB taxonomy): domain Bacteria; phylum Patescibacteriota; class Microgenomatia; order UBA1406; family GWC2-37-13; genus O2-01-FULL-39-8. The sequence continues at coordinate 9,469 of MFZI01000014.1, read as the reverse complement.
TCAAGCCGCGCCATGAGCGCCGTGCCGAGACCTTTACCACGATATGATTTGTCGACGATGAACCATTCGACAAGCCCTACTCCGCCATCTTTGCTTTCAAGTGAAATAAACCCCAGTATCTTGCCTTTAGCAAAAGCACCAAGAGCTATCGACGTCTTCCTTTTTAATACTCTCGTGTAGTATTTTATGTCTGACAATCGTTTGTATGCCTGTCTTGTCCTTTTTTGATAATGGATGAACGCCTCATCAAGAGTTTTGTTCAGAAGTTCGACAAGTTGAGGCAAATCTTTTTGAATTAACTTTCTTACTGTGAATTTCATAACATTACGAAGACTGCGTTTTAATAAATTTGTCGATGTCTTTATCAAGATTGTGAATTCTGACAGATTTTTTAAGAATAATATCTCTCCATCTTTTTGCTTTCTCAATTACTTGCTTTCTGCTGTCGAGAACGAATTCCTTCATCTCACCTTTTTTGTCGTAATAGATTGTGCAGAGATAGTCATAATCCCAGATGCCGAAATCGGGCTCATCACCATGCGCGCGTATGTCATCAAGCATACATATATATACTTTTAGACCTCCCTGTAAGTCGGCTTTGATTTGCTCCTTAAGAATTTTTCTTTTTAGGTTGGATAATCGTTCGACCAAAAAAACTCTGGTGAGATCTCCTATCCGTCTTGCCGCTTTTCTTCCTTCCTCAAAATATACTCCATGGGGGTCCCAGTTTTTAGAACCGCTCATGAAGGTAGCGAATCCATATTCCTTGAGATTTTGGAAATGAAACTTTCCTTCTCTATCTAAATCAGCAGGAGACAAGTGGATAGTCGTATCATATTTACTTCGTATATAGTCTGAAGAATGCCTTTCTCGTAACAACACTAAATATTTTTGATATAAAGAAAGGTCTAATCTTGTGGTGCATAGATCATACACGAGAGGGAATTCATTCAAGTTTACTTCGCTGTTCATGTGTCCCGCTCTCCGAACGAAAATAGTCGAACTCTCCAATGCTTTCGCAAACAATATCGATTGATTCGTATTCACATAAGGATCGCTGTCTGAATATAAAACATAAGAGGTAGGAATTAACTTTTTTAGTCTATCAAAATTGAAGTTGACGCTGAAAAAACTACTATTTACAAGGTCAAATTGCCAAAGGTCAGGAGGATTCATAAAAAATGGACTGACAAAGATTGCCGAATCGAGCTGTAAGTTGAACTTTTCAACTATGTGGAGAATAAAAAGCGGCCCTAATGAGTGCCCGATAAAACAGAGTTTCTCCCCTCTTTTCAATTGAGGAAGGACATTCTTTTGGAAAAAACCGAGCCAGTTTTTAAGATTTTGCTTCTTGGGTTTAGTCTGTAGACCGGCTTTATTAAGTGCTTCCCAGTCTTCGATTGGAAATTGTGGGGAGATCACCTGTTGTCCTAAAACTTCTAGCTTCTCCTTTAATTGGGGAAACCAATTTCCCCCTGGTCCTCCAAACGAACCATGAAAAATGACAAACTTCATGCTTAACAGTATACCACCTAAAACCTATTCCAGATCATCTGATTGGTTACTTCGTGATGAAAAATCACCTCTGATGTTTTGACTAGTGTTCCGAGATCCTTTGGGCTTCGATCAGCTGCTGATTTTTTGTAGCTGAGATACTTTTCTTTATTTTCCTTTCCCAGAATCGTTTCTACAAAGCGGCTTCTTGCAAAGTAATCCATCGCTTCGTAGATATTACCCGGCAGGTATTGATTTATATCCCTTTCCGGTTTTTTCGGCTTCCCTCCCAAAAAAGCTGTTTTAAGTACTGTATACAAAACAAGGTATGGATTTGCATCAGGAGCAACCGAGCGGATCTCTATTCGTGCACTTTTCTCATTGGCAACAGGAATTCTGATCATCGATCCGCGATCAATCGGAGATACTTTGATCTGGTTGGGCGCCTCAAAGTGAGGATCAAGACGCCGGTAGGCATTAACACTTGGATTGAGAACCAAACAGATTTCTTTCGCATGATTCAGGACCTTATAGATCACGTCCCATGCGTCCTTTGATAACCCTTCCATCCCTTTTTTCTCATAAAAAATATTCTTCCCTTTTTTTCCAAACGATAGATTCAAGTGCATCCCGCTTCCGTTTATCCCGACAGCCGGCTTGGGCAAGAAAGAGGCGGTCAAACCCATGCTTCGCGCAATCTGTCTACACACAAGTTTGTAAAGCTGGATATTGTCACAGGCTCTCACCACTTCCGAATATGCGAAATTCAACTCAAACTGCGAGGGGGCTACTTCCGGGTGATCCTTTTCATTGCGAAATCCCATAGCCCGCTGTGCTTCTGCCGACCGATCTATAAATTGACGCAGTATATCTAAGGGAAGCGAGTGATAGTATCCACCGCTTGAGACGAATGTAAAACCTTTGCCCTCGGAGTAGTTTTGCTCTGCACTCACGCCTTCTATGAGAAATCCTTCTGTTTCTGTAGATGCATAGGCGGTAACTCCTTGTTCTTTCCTTAATTCCCTTGTATATGATTTAAGCAATCCTCTAAAATCAGAAAGATACAGGCTTTTATCACGGTCTAAAATGTTTGCAAACACGATAACTTTTCCCGTACCAAATACGTCTGTGGGTAGCCAACGGAAGCTACTCCAATCGATATCCAGTCGTAAATCGGATTCTTTTTGAACACTGAAACCTCGAATCGAAGATCCGTCGAACGTCAAGTTGTCAAAAGAATCAAGAAGGAATTTCTTATCATAGTCCAGCATGTGAAATCTTCCCTCGATATCAGAAAAACAGATCGTTAAAGCTTTTATTCTTTTTTCTTTTCTAAGATAGCTCATGTATTCTTTAGCCAGTTCTTTAGGGTCAAGTTTTTCCGCTTTTTCTTTTGCTTTCAGATTCATTTCTTCTAACTGTGAGTACGGAATCACAAGAAAGTTCTTCAATAGAGTATCCATGGGTTTTTACTTGTAATAAATAAATGAAGACTACAATGTCTTAAAGAAGATCTTCAACGCTGAAGAATTCTCAATTATAGGAATTTTCGCTGTCGTTTGTCAACTCTGATTAGATTGGGGCAGAGTGATTCCGTAGACAAGCACCACGGCTTCTGCAATATCTTTTAGCGTCTTTCTCTTTTGCATGGCTTCTGTCCGAAGAAGTGCAAAAGCTTTATTTTCATCAATATTTTTTTCCACCATCAGGATTCCTTTTGCTCTCTCTATTATCTTTCTCTCCTCAAGTTTCATCTTTAGGTGATCGACTTTTCTTTCGAGGGCAATCTTTTCGAATGCAGAAGCGATTATTTTCACCACTGCCTCGATACCTCTTACCTGATCTTTTGTAAACTGAAATGGAGTTTTATTCTGTAGGTTGATCACTCCAACCACTCCTTCTCTATCGATTATGGGAACCGACAAAAAAGCTTCGAACCGGTCTTCGGGTAATTCCTTAAAAAATTTGAAGCGGTTATCTTTGTACGCCTGTTTTGTGAGGACCGCGGTTTTCTTATTCGCTGCGACCCAGCCGGTTATTCCCTCTCCCCACTTTAGTTTGATTTTTCCGAGCAGTTTTTGGTGTGGCTGCTTAGAAGCAATAAGAATCAGTTCTTTTTTTTCTCTGTCATAAAAATAGATAAGACAGGATTCTACGGGGATAATTTTGAGGATAAGTCTGATGAGTTTATTGAGGAAAGCCTGAAAATCATATGAATTAAAAACGATGAGTTTGGAGAGGAGGTCGATTGTTTCTGCAAGCGAGCTCTGCTTTAACATGGGGATATTATAATACCTTATTAAGTTCAGATAAATAATGTATCGTTTGGAAATTTGTACTGTCTGGCAGTCCTTTTTTATTTATCCATATAGTTTTTATTCCTGCTTTATCTAAAAACTCACATATTCTTAATTTGTCATCAACAATAATCGAGCTTCTTGGTATTCTTTTTAATGCTTCGCTATTGTTTTTTGCATTAAAAATAAAGATTAGATCGTCATCCAAATATTCACCTAAATGTAAAGATCTAAATTTATGATTCTGGAACTTTTTTTCACCTTCTGAAAAAATACCCAATCTGTATTTTCTGTAGGTTAGTGTTTTAAAAACATCTCTTACTTCAGGATAGACCGATTCTTTATAGATATTTTGACTGTCTGAATCAAAAAAAACATCAATTAATGACTGCTCATATGAAAATTGAAATTTTCTAGATATCGCTTTAATATAATCTTCCGGAACAAATTCTCGATCATAAGCTAACTGTTTCAGATATTCTTCCCGAACTTTCATAAAATCAGAAATATTCGGATTACCAAGAATAAACAGCATCTTTTCCGTAAAAATCTTCATTACTTTGTCAGTGTCAAGTATCGTTCGATCAATATCAAAAAGGATGATCTTGTTGTTCATGATTAAAATTATATGAACTCACTTACTTCTTTTCCTAATTTAACTGCATAATTAGTTCCCCGATCGTAAGGATATGTCATGTCGAGATTTGCGATGAAGAAATTTTTCACCGGAGTTATAAAATCAGGTTTATTTTTCACGAAGTCTTTATCGAAAATTGGCTGGGCAAAAGGACCGATGAAGTGATAATAGTTCACAACTTGCAACTCGTAACTTGTAACTTTTTTAATATATGGCAAGGCGTAATTGAAAACTTGCTTTGGGGTCATCTTTAATAGTGGATTATCGCGGTCAACATACCAGGCGAAATACGAAAGATTATTTCCTCCATAATATTTTTTGTCTATGAAATTGGTATGTTGGGCTACCAACATGATGGGAATCTTTGGCGTACAGATGTTGAGCCAGTAGGTATCTTTAAGAATTGGCTCTTTCGTTTCCAAAATCAAAACCACCGCATGGAGATAGGCAAGCCTGGTAAAACGATCGAGGTAAGATGGTGAAAAAATATCTTTCGTTATTTTTCCCATGATGACTGTTGGGAGCGTTGATATGACAACGTCATACTCTTCTTTTTCATGGATGTCATGCTGAACTTGATTCAGCATCTGTCTTTTTGAATCAGATCCTGAAATAAATTCAGGATGACTTGACGGTAAAAATAAAACTTCAAAAGCGCCGCGTTTTTTTGTGATATTTAAAACCGTATACTCCTTCTTTACGCTTACCCCTTTACCCTTTACCTTCTCTTCCACGTAATCAATAAACGTCTGAAATCCTCCCTTGATGTATCCCAGCTGCTTCGCCCGTTTTTTGATCCTTGCCCAAATAAAAGTGGCTAAAATATTTTCCGCATATTTACCGAACTTTTTCCGAAAAAGCTCTTGCCACAAGACTTCCCACACCCTCTTCCCCATCGTTTTCTCTAAAAATTGGCGGGCTGTCTGCTTTTCATAGAAGGAGAGAAATGGTGAGGTTTTCAGAAAAGCTATGACTGCCCCCGCCCGAAGCTTTTCCGGGAGGCTAAGAAGGGGTAGTTTTAAGAAATCTTGCGGTGAATCTACGGGAAATATGCGGTAATCACTTTGAGACGGGTGTTGAGGACCCGTCTCATATAATGAAGCTGTTGACGTATTCTTAAAGAAGATCTCTTCAAAATCTATCTCTTTCGCAAAGTTTAATATATCGTCTTCGCTGTCCAAAAGATGGTGGTAGGCCCGCTCCAGATACCAATCCCACCCTTTGCTTTTGAATCCGACAGCCAACCCTCCCAATACTTTTTCTTTTTCGAATATTGTTACTTTGTGGCCTTTTTTTGCAAGATAATATGCGGCCGTTAGTCCTGTAAATCCTCCTCCTAAAATAGCGATCTTCATAGTCTTCTATTATAATGGTAGTTGGAAATAAATCGGACCATATTGGAATTATGACATCTCAAATACAGGACTTAGAAAAAAGGATACAAAAAATTGAGGAACGAAATAAAAAAGTAGAGAAGGATAAAGTGTGGGAAACGAGCATCGCCAGAAAAGTCATTATAGCAATTTTGACATACTTAATAATTGTTTTATTTTTCCTGGTAAATCATTTGCCAAATCCCTATGTAAATGCACTCGTTCCCACATTAGGATTTATTCTTTCCACACTTACCCTTAATATCTTAAAAGAGCTTTGGATGAAAGAGCACTCTCACTAATATAATTACCGCACAATTACCGAGGATTAACCGCGGGTTTCTTTTGGGCATTGAGAACTTCGATGATCATCGTTTCTAAAAATACGGTGATCGGGATTGCA
>MFZI01000014.1:2430-3242 GCA_001789355.1 Candidatus Roizmanbacteria bacterium RIFCSPHIGHO2_01_FULL_39_8 | reverse complement strand
CTTCATAATGATAGGAACAGCCAGATTATTTTCAATCTGTTGGACGACAAAATAAAGAGCAAGTACCGCAAGACCCATGACAGGTGAGATAGAGAAAGCAATCAAGACCGATGGCACCGCCGAGAGTGTTGGGCCAAGATTGGGGATCGCTTCCAAGATTCCGGCGAGAACAGCAAGAGCCAAAACATACCTCATTCCCAGAAGTTGTAGCCCCACATATGTCATCAAACCAACGATCGTCATCAAACTCACCTGGCCCCAGAACCACGAACTCAGTCTTTTTTCGGCTTTGTCAAAAACAGTAAGAATTCTGTTCGACGTAGCGGTATCAAAAAATTTAACAACAATTTTTCGGATTACATCCTCTTCAATAAGGAAATAAAATCCGAAGAATAGGGTAGTGATGATAAAGACGGTATTGGAAAAAATACTGCTCACCACGTCAAAAAATTGATTGGCGATATTGGGGAGATATTGAAAGATTTGATTAAGATCAAGCGTGGTTGCTAAGTTGGGTGCGACTCTTTCAATTACTGTCGGAAGAATACGGATAAGAAGCGTGGTCTCGGTGATAAGGGGGGGTAGCATTAGGAAAAATGCGCCAAAAACCAAAAGTACAAAAATAATATAGATAAATGCGGCTGCCAAAAATCTGGGTACTTTCCTTGCCGTCAAAAAATTGACATAGGGCTTAAAGGCGCTCATTATGATAAATGCGATAAATAAAGAAAAGATAATATCTTTCACCAACCAAATAAACTGGAGAAGTAAAATAAATACTATAGTAAAGATAATGGTCCGGGATGAGATCT
>MFZI01000014.1:0-2407 GCA_001789355.1 Candidatus Roizmanbacteria bacterium RIFCSPHIGHO2_01_FULL_39_8 | reverse complement strand
TTATAACAAGTCTTTATCCATGGGCAACGGAAAGGGTGAATACGCCCTTGGCTCCTCCTAACTTGAGTGCCCTTGCCGCTTCTTTTACCGTAGAACCCGTTGTCACCACATCGTCGATGAGGATAATATATTGACCCGTAACTACCTTTGTTCCCTCCACATCAAATGCTCCCTGCATATTTCTAAAACGTTCACTATTCTTTCTTAGTTGGGCTTGTGGCTCGGTGTCTTTTGTCCGAACCAAGCATGAGGTCATGGGAAGAGAGAGGCGATGAGAAAAATATTCGGCAATAATTCTTGCTTGATTGAAGCCCCGATGTCTCAATTTTGACCTGTGTAAAGGAATTGGCTCAAGAAAAATCGGTCCTTTTACTATTTTTTTGAGGCTGGCAACTTTTAAAATACTTTCAGGCTCTATAATAAGACAAAATTCTCTCCATACATCAAGCGCATACCGGTACTTTATACTCTTTATGATACTTTTAAGTAGATTGTTATAGTGGAAAATACTCAGGAACCCATCAATTCCATATCTTCTTTTACACGCCGGGTGGGTCAAGCCATACAAAGAATTATGAGAACAATAGATACACATATCCTTTTCCATGTAGTACAAATTTTTTCTACAGTTATGACATATATACGCACCAAGAAAGCCACATCCCAAACAGAATTTTGGAAAAAGAAAGTCTTTGAGAAACATACCTCAATTCTACCTCGTTAATTATCGATTGCGAATTGTTAATTGTTCAAAACTAGCCAACAAATGACAAGTAATAAGTGATATTCTTTAATTCTCGTTCACAAAATTTGGGGTATGTAAGAATTCAAAAATCGTCGGATCGCAGTTGAGCCTGAAAATCACCCTGATATAGTTTGATATTATTTTGACCTCTTGCATTCCTACAAGTAGTGTTCTAAATTTGAATTTGCACTAGCTATATATTATGTTTTGCTTGTTTTGCAGGAACAACGATACAGAGGTTATAGAGACAAGGCTTTCAGAAGATGGAGCAAGCATCCGAAGACGAAGACAATGCCCGAAATGCGAGAAACGATTTACTACCTATGAGAAAGTGGAGGAACTACCGATTCTTGTGATCAAACGTGACGGAAGAAGGGAACGATTCGACAGAGAAAAATTACGCCGGGGGATTTTGACATCGACAGAAAAAACCACGGTAACCGCAGACCAGATAGAAAGAACGGTATCTGAGGTAGAGGCGGAACTCAAAGAACAAGACAGCACCGAAGTCGAAAGCAAAGTCATCGGGTCGCTCGTTGCGAAGCGGCTTAAAAAACTCGACAAGATTGCATACATTCGTTTCGCCTCTGTCTTTCGGCGATTCGTCGAAGTGGAGGATTTTGAGAAGGAAGTAAAAAAGCTCTTGTAAATTTTGGTTATCACTTGGTATAGTATTATTCCTAACTATGAAATTAAAAACAGAAATTGTTGCTCTTTGCGATTACGCTAATATCTCTCGCGAGGGAAAGATAAATATTAATGGGGTCTTTGACGAAGTAAGAGTTCAAAATTTTCCTGGGGGAATAGCTCGGGCTTTTTTTGTAGCAGTAGTTCGAGGAACGACTAATCAATCATACAATCTTACATTGAAAGTTGAATCAGAAAAAAACACTCCGAGCCCACTAAAACCTCTACCTATAAATATTCAAACAAGCTTTAGTGGAAAAAGTAATATTTTAGTAGAGCTTGCTAATATTGTTTTCCAAAATCCAGGAGATTATCAATTTACAATTTATGAAAATCAAGAACTTGTTGGTTCAACGATGCTAAAAGTATTGCACGGATCTTATGAAAAAAGAAAAGATACAAAACCAAACTAACATTACTATTAATGGTAATAGTAACCCGGTTATTATTCCAGTATCCACATTTAACAAATGTAATAGCAATATTGCTTTTACAACAGTTAACGATGATTTCTCATCGGAAAGTTCTTCTTCTGGTAATTCGGGTAATACATTTCATTTATTAGAAAGTTTAAAAAAAATTGCAGTTAGAACTTTCGCCAATGGAAACCATAAGTATATTTTGATTGGTGCAGGAGCAGGTATGGTTTTAATACTGGCGCTTCCTTTTATTAAAGATTCTATCCCTAATATTTCAGCGAAATTAGATTTTAGTAATCTTTGTATTTTATGTTCCCAAATTAATATATCGCCTTAATTAAAATTTTAATATACTGGGATTATGAAACTTTCAGGTGTTTCGGAAAAAGTCTTTCTTGATCGCTATTCATTAAAAGATAAAGCGGGTAAACCTGTCGAGAAAAAACCTGACGAAATGTGGAAACGGATCGCAAAAGCGGTCGCCAAAGTCGAAGATAAGAAACTGCAAAAAAAATGGCAGAAAGAATTTAACTGGGCAATGAAAGATTTCAAATAC
>MFZI01000013.1:20684-20758 GCA_001789355.1 Candidatus Roizmanbacteria bacterium RIFCSPHIGHO2_01_FULL_39_8 | reverse complement strand
TACACATATATGTTACTATCATATAGTATAAGACTTACGTCGTCAATATGTACATAAGATCGTGACCACAATTT
>MFZI01000013.1:10791-20654 GCA_001789355.1 Candidatus Roizmanbacteria bacterium RIFCSPHIGHO2_01_FULL_39_8 | reverse complement strand
ACTATGTAGTAGTATGTTACGAAATAAACACTAAGGAAAAAAGTATCATTTACATGGAAGAAAAGAGGTGATATTTATAAAAAATCAAGCAATACTATACGGCATAATCGGTTTATTATTAGGTGTCGTACTCACCGTTTTTTTTGCTTCAAATGCGGTTAACAATAACAATACCGGCATGATGAGAATGATGGGAATAGGACAAAATAGAGCAAACATGATGGGATCTCAAGGATCCGAAGAGATTGAAAATCAAGGAATAGGAATGGGTTCTTCAATGAACGAAATGATGCAGTCCATGGAAGGAAAAGAAGGCGACGAATTTGATAAAACATTCATGGAATCGATGACCATTCATCACCAGGGAGCCATCGAGATGGCGAAAAAGGCCAAAGAAATGTCAAATCGAGATGAAATCAAGAACATGGCCGATGATATTATTTCAGCCCAGACAAACGAGATCAACATGATGATGCAATGGCAAAAGGACTGGGGATATTAATCAAATCTTCATTACCTTTTGTCTAGAATAGCTCAACAATGTTGAGCTATTCTTTCGTAATAAATTTCTTCGCTTCTTCATAAATTCTTAACATTCTCTTTCGTATTATTAAACTCAAGATTTATAAGTTGTTGAAAATCCCATGAATTCAAAGACAATTGTCATCGCTATCGTAGGTATATTCACTTTTCTGCTGGGCTCTTACTTTGTTATCCAAGCAACATCTACTCCAGACGTAAAAGTTGCATCCTACTCTAGTTCTGCTAAAGAAAAACCTGAGGTCGAGGTGAAATCTACTTCTTTTGACATGGGAAAGATGAAGGTGTCAGAACAAAAAACAGCCGAGTTCATGCTAAAAAATACAGGTGCAAAACCACTGCAACTCTATGATATCTCTTCAAGCTGCGGCTGCACGGTTGGGCAGATATCCTATCTGGGAAAAGAGAGCAAAGAGTTTGGTATGCATTCGGTAGGAGCGTTTGGAACTCCCATCGCTCCCAATACTGAAGCAAAAGTAAAAATTACCTATAGGCCTTACGTCATGCCGGTGTATGGGAAAGTCGAGCGCGAAGTCTACATCTCGACAAACGATCCCCAAAACCCGAAGCTTGTCTTTCAAGTTAAAGCCTTCGTTCAATAGATCATGGTGAAGAAGTTTATTGGTTCAGTTATTCCCTTCATGTTCTTTCATCTTATCTGTTGCGGAGCTTTGTTAATCTTTTTGACTACATCAGGCTATCTTTTGCTTATCCGCCAGGAAGGAAACAAAAAGATATTGTTACTTCCTCTTCTTCTTGTGGGAGTTGTTCTCTTTTTCCTTCATTGGTACTGGGGAAGGTGTTGTGAAAAAAAAGGGCATAAATCACTCGGAGATTATATTTTTATGATCACGCTCTATATTGCTTTTTCTTCCATCTTCGGAATAGCTTTTATGATCTACGTTTTTATCCCTTGGTGGATACCAAATTACACCGGGGGATCCCTTCTTCCTTAACGGTGAATTTTTATATATGCGCAATCTTGACCTCCTAAAAGTCTTATGCTAAGGGCTGTTTTCCAGTCTCGAATTATTTGAGGATAGGTACGTTTTGTATTCCCAATTGGACTTGTTTTATCATACCGATCTTTAGGTACGCAGGAATCATACACGTAAAATACCTGCTTTTTATCATCGTATCCCCATAGAGTAATGAAATGTCCAATGATTCTAGCTCGAATGGGATTATAACTTCCATCTGATCTATATCCGTTTCCTATACTCAATAAAACAGGGGTATTGGAAGAAAGAATTTGTTTTAAGGTATTTAATTTTCCTTCATCAGACAGTTCCCTTGCAGTTTCAACCGTAGTACTTAATCCATTTTTTTGTAAAATGTTTGCGACGTATTGTCTCGTTAATGCTATTCCTGTAAGTCTTTCAAACCAAGAAGTATGATAATCTTCCGGTCGTTTTTTTAAATCTCGTCCATACGCAGAAAGGATCGCTTTTACCGAATAAACACCACAGTGAGATAATCCTTGCTTTAGATATTCTTGAGGTCTTATAGAAAGTACAAATCTTGTCGGTAATTTCTCCACACATTATTCTAGCATTTTTCATTAGAATTTCGCATTCGGACCAATCATATCTGCGGGTTTGTTCTGAATTTTTGAGCTCACATTGGTATGAAGAATACCGTTGATCACCATAAATAGAGCGGCAATAATACCGGTTATCAGAACATAAAAGGAGAATCTTGAAAATCTGTCTTGCATACAAAAATTGTATTAATCTAGTGATTAAGATTTTGTGAATAAGGGGAACTTAATAAAATCTTAATCTTTAGCGGTATAATATAAGAACGAAGTCATCCTGAATTCAGTTCAGGATCTGTTTTTAGAAAATGCGGATGCCGAAACAAGTTCGGCATGACAGAATGATTTTATGAGAATACTTATCATTGAGGATGAGCACCGATTGTCAAATGTAGTAAAAAAAGGATTGGTTGAAGAAGGATTTGCTGTCGATCAGGCATTCGACGGCGAAGAGGGACTCTACCTTGCCGAGTCAGAAGCCTACGATCTTCTTATTCTTGATTTGATGCTTCCTAAAATAGACGGATTAAAAGTATGCCGTGAACTTCGCAATAAAAAAATCAAAACCCCGATCCTCATACTTACCGCAAAGACTAAAATTGAAGATAAGGTAAAAGGATTGGAAAGCGGAGCCGACGACTATCTCGCCAAACCTTTTGCCTATGCGGAACTTAAGGCGCGCATTCAGGCCCTTCTTCGCAGGAGCCACAATGAGGGAGATCCCATCTTAAAACTTGACGATCTGGAGCTTGACCCGGCAAAACATATCGTAATGAGAAGTAAAAAAACTATTTCACTCACTCCAAAAGAGTTCGCAATACTCGAATATCTGCTTCGTTATAAAAATGACGTAGTGACGCGGACTCAAGTTACCGAACACGTCTGGGATTACAATTTTGATGCATTATCAAATGTTGTCGATGTTTTTATTGCAACGCTCAGGAGAAAAATTAATAAGGGTTTCCCAAAAAAACTCATCCGGACAGTTCACGGTGTTGGGTATAAAATGAAATAAAAGCTATGGTACAACGATTCTCCAGTCTCAAAAGTCGACTTTTCTTATGGTATATTGCCAGTCTTCTTTTGATGGCTTTTTTTATTATTTTAATCATTCACGTATTTGCGATAAACAATGGCGCCTATTTTCTCATACTCCTTTTTTTGACTCTGTCTGTTTTAGGTTTCACCATTATTTATAAGATCACAAAATCCCTGACTTATCTTGCAACCCGCATGAAAATGATTTCCAGCAAAAATCTGAATGAAAGAATATTAGACATTGAAAGTCATGATGAGATCGGAGAACTTGCCTTGTCTTTCAATGAGCTTCTGAATAGGCTTCACGAAGCCTTCAGAAGAGAACAACAGTTTATAGCCGACGTTGCCCATGAATTAAAAACTCCCTTAGCCACTCTGCGAAGCACATTAGAAATAACGTTAAATCAAAAAAGAAACGTCGATGAATATCAAAATGCCATAAAAGAGGCTCTGGATGAAACTCATCAGTTATCTTCTACTCTGAAGAATGTTCTCGATCTCGCCTGGTCAGAGACGCCGCAGGAGCAAAAAAATGTCAAGAGATTTAATCTGACACTCCTCACGGAAGAATTAGTAGAGACAGCTCAAAAAATGGCCATGAAGAAGAAAATAGTTGTTTCAGGAAACATTGATGAAAATATTATTTTATTCGGCTTTAAGGATAAATTCGGGCGAGCGATCCTCAATCTTATTGATAATGCCATCAAATATACTCCATCTCAGGGAAAAATAGAAATATCTCTGAAAAAAGAAAATGGCAAAGTTGCGGTAAAGATTCATGATACGGGACCAGGCATTTCAAAGCAGGATTTGCCCCATATTTTTGACCGTTTTTATCGCGGCTCCTCAACAGAGAAAATTTTCGGTTCTGGCTTGGGTCTTGCCATCAGTAAAGCCATTGTTGTATCTCATCATGGAGAGATTGAGGTGAAAAGCAAAATAGGTCAAGGCACAACTTTTACTCTTTCGCTTCCTTTAGCATCTTAGATCTTCTTCATATTTTCTTAATAGTTCATTTCCTATACTTTTTATTATTATAAATTCTCTTTCACCCATGAATAATTTGCTCAAAATCTGCTTGATTGGAATAGCAGGAGCTGCGGTAGCGATCTATGTATTTAAATTACCGCTCAATTCGGTTTTGTTCTTTGGGGTCTTATTGGCCTGTCCTCTCATGCATTTTGCCATGGGTCATGGGAACGAGAATCATAAATCAGGCAAACACCATTAAAAGTTTATTTGTATTCTATGGTAAAACAACTCTTTCATGTGTCAGGAATCATGTGCGGAGCCTGCGCTTATACGATCCAAAAACATTTCAAACATCTTAAAGGGGTAAGGGGAGCTTCTGTAGATTTTACTAAAAAAGAGGTTGTCTTGGAATACGACGAAAGAAAACTAAACCAAGCTAAAATTATTCAATCTCTTACTCCATTTGGCTATACGCTCCAGAAATAATAAATCATGAATATTTTATTTGAAACTTCAATCATAGCCTCATTTTTAGCAGGAATGATAGCCCTTTTTGCTCCCTGCTGTATCACGTTCATGTTGCCTGCTTATTTTGCCTATACCTTTAAGCGAAAACGGGCGATCATCCTTATGACGTTTATCTATTTCTTTGGCGTTGCCACGATTTTAGTACCGATCGGATTAGGGGTTGCCTATTTAGCCCAACTTTTCAAAAGCTTTCATACACAGATATTTTTCTTAGGCGGATTTTTGATGCTTTTAATAGCGTTTTTTGCCTTATCGGGTAAGAAACTCTCTATGCCTTTTAAGCAGCTTCCGCTGCTCAAGAAACATGATGCCCTGTCGGTCTTTGCCCTGGGTCTTTTTTCCGGAGTGGCCTCTTCCTGCTGTGCTCCGGTTTTGGCTGGCGTCTTGACTCTCTCTGCCTTGTCACTCAATCTTTTTCAGGCACTCGTGTTGACGCTGACGTATGTGTTTGGCATGGTATTTCCTTTATTCTTACTTGCCTATTTTTGGGACAGTTTCAATTGGTCACAGAGCAGGCTGGTAAGGGGCATAATGATCAGATTCAAACTGTTCAACAAGAACTTCTCTATTCATTCAAGCAATCTCATAACGGGAATAGTTTTTCTTGTAATCGGAGTCTATATTCTTTACCTGGCGGGAACCAATCAGATTACTTCTGTTTCTCCTTCCCAGACGCAACTTGTTGCCTATATGACTATTCTTCAGAAAAAAATACTTGAGGCAACCAAAAATATCCCCGACTGGTTTTTTCTTCTTACTCTGATTTTTATCATTTTACTTTTTATTAAAAGAGCAAGGAATAAATAACTCCTTCACGAAATCTTAATTATCAAAACTGTATAAATGAAACTATGAAATGTTGCGAAAATCACGGTCAGCAAAACGTACCGGAAAACGAGGTTCAGGCGAAAAAAGAAGCTAAACCTTCTGATCAGTTTTCGGTTACTTTTTCGATCGATAAACTTCTTTCCTATGTTTTGATTACTCTTATTGTAGGAACGATCGTAGTTGGCTACTCTCTGGTGAGCAATAAAAACAAGACCCAAGCAGCAAACTCGACCAATACAAATGTCCAAGGTACTTCACAGACAAACACTGATGACATGGCTTCGCATCACGGAGGGGGAGGAAACAAAAAATTTGAACCACTAGCTGAAGGATCAGTGGCTCCCGATTTCAGCTTGCCTTCAACCGTAGGGAAAACAATATCTCTTGCCGATTACAAAGGTAAAAATGTGTTTCTGTTTTTTAATGAAGGAGTGATGTGTAGTCCCTGCTGGCAGGAGATTTCACGCCTTGAACGCTTTAAAGACGAGTTTGAAAACCTCAATACAGTCATTATTCCCATAAGTGTAGACGATCAGAAGACGTGGGACCCAATCTTAGTAGAAGAAAGAATCACGACTCCTATTCTCATCGATACCGAGAGAAAAGTAACCTCGATGTATAAAGCGTTAGGTACTCCCTCGTCCATGCACGATGATCGAGCCGGACATACCTATATCCATATCAACACAGAGGGACAGATTCATTCTTCGGCAGACTTTCCCAATATGAATGTGCCCGCAAATGACCTGATTCAACACATTCAGCAGGCACAAACATGATTACGATTCAATTTATTACTTCCATAGGTTGTGTTGAATGTGAAAAAGCGAAAATAATACTTCAAGAGGTAAAATCTGCTTTTCCGGATATTGAAATCAAAGAAATTGATCTGATGAGCCAAAAGGGAATAAGCCTTGTGACAAAGTACGGAATTATGGCAAATCCGGGGATTATTATAAATGATGAATTTTTTTCAGCCGGGAATCTCGATAAAGCAAAATTTTTCAGTAGAATTTCCAGTTTGATACCCTTTCACAGCAAAACTTTATGAAATACGAATATGGAAATTGGTTCCTCGTTGCTATAAATATCATCATCTTCATGTTTTTCGTGAAATCAGTTTTTAAGCCGAAAACCAGGACAGATTGGCGAACATATAAAATGTTTTCTGCTTTTTTGGTTGCATTATTTGCCGAAATGTACGGATTTCCTTTGACGATTTATCTTCTTACCTCTTTCTTTGGCAACCGATTAGGAATAGATTTCTCTCACGACTCCGGCCACATCGTTAATAAGATTTTGAATATCAGCGGCGACCCTCATTTTAGCTTACTGCATTGGCTAAGCAGCGGACTAATAGTCGGGGGATTGCTTTTAATTTCTTCGGCTTGGAATATCTTGTATAAAGCCCAGAAAAAAGGAACATTAGCAGCAACAGGAGTATATAGATATATTCGTCATCCGCAATATGCAGGATTTATTCTTACCATTGTCGGGTTTCTCCTCCAGTGGCCGACGCTTATCACCCTTGTCATGGCGCCGATTCTTATCATTCGCTATATCTTATTAGCAAAACAGGAAGAAAAAGAGATGGTTAAAAAATTTGGCAGTAGCTACGAAGATTACAAAAAAACAACGCCAGGTTTTTTCCCGTCCTTGAGAATTTTTAGTAAAAAGGTTTCAAACTTAGTGGATTCATCTTCATAAAATTTTAATCTTACCTTCATATAATAAAGCTATGCAAAGGCCAATAAGAAACGGATTTATGGGAGCAGTTGGGTTGATCATCTTCTATTTTATAATCATGGGGCTATCTTCCGGAAGCTGGTCGGATACAATATCACAATTTAAAGAATTATGGTATTGGATGATCCTGCTTTCTGCCGGATTCGGAACACAGATAGGATTATACTCAAATCTCAAAACTCAAATCTCCCTCCTTCGTCCCGACAAAAACATCGGGACTTCGGTAGGGCAAGCAAAATCCGTTGCTGCAACGTCGACAGGAACATCCGCAACTGCGATGGTGGCCTGTTGTGCACATCATCTTAGCGAAGTTCTTCCTCTCATCGGTTTATCTGCCGCTTCCGTTTTTTTGACTCGCTATCAGATCCCTTTGATTATCTTTGGGGTCTTTATGAATCTATTGGGAATCGTGTACATGATAAAACAGATAAGGAAGGTAAAAACACATATTATCAATTCAAAATAAAATTATCATGTCTAAGAAAAATACGATATTACTCATAGTTCTCATAGCAATCGTATTGGTTTTTTTTATCCAGAGGTCCGGGAATGAAAAATCAGCAGTTACTGACCTTAAGACGGATAGTACTGTTTCCGCCCAAACGGATGATATATTGGCTTCTCAAGAAAACGAGGGAGGAAATGTGACGGTTACGGCACAACCGGAAGTCTTAAAAATAGGACAAAAGCCTACGTTTAAGCTGGAATTTAATACCCATTCGGTAGATTTGTCATTTGATATTGCAAAGCAAAGTTTTTTGACGGATGATAAAGGAAACAAACTGGAAGAATCAACGTGGAGTGGGAGTCCTCCCGGCGGACATCACCGAGAAGGGACTCTCACTTTTAATACTCCACTAACCGAAACAAAATATATTGATTTAGTGATAACTAACGTTGCTGAAATACCAGAGAGAAAATTTGAATGGAATTTATAGAAGGGAGGCTGAACAACAAATGATTGATTTTATAAAAAAATTATTTTCACAAGAAGCTAAAGTAAAAGACCTCGTGTGTGGCATGAGTGTTGACCCAAAAACAACAAAATACCACAGCGTATATAATCAAAAGCATTTTTATTTTTGCTCCGAGTCGTGTAAGAAACAGTTCGATGAAAAACCAGAAGATTTTATTATCTAAAGGTTTATGGTTAGAATAAAAGTATGAAGACAATTACGTTTGCCATCACGGATTTACTTTGCTGCGGTGATGATCAGACACTTGAGCAAAAATTAAAAGTAAATCCTCACATTGTTGACGCTACGATTAATTTTGTCACTCAAACAGCAACGGTGACCTATCACGAAGGTATGATCAGTGAAGAAGAAATAAAGAAGATGGTTGATGATTGTGATTTTCAGTGCCAAGACTTACCCCTTCTCACAAGTAAGGAAGCCTTCAGGATTTCGGAACACAAGATGAAAATGAGACATGATAATCATATCGAAACCCCACTTCGTCAAGACTCCGAGGAGCACGTGGGACATGACATGAGTAAAATGTCTGCCCGCCGAAGCTTGGACGAAGGCGGGAGCCACGAGGATCACGAAAAAGCTATGACCGATCCTCGCATGGCTGCTTTCATGGAGAAAGATATGCGGAATCGTTTCCTATGGTCGCTTCTTTTTTCTATTCCTATCTTTCTCTATTCTCCCGTATTTACCGATTTTTTAAAAATTAAGTTGCCAACACCGATTCCTCATAACTGGCTTTTATTTTTGCTTACGACCCCTGTTATTTTCAAATTTGGTTCGATCTTTCCCATTGGCGCATGGCGGGCTTTAAAGAATAAAAGCTTAAATATGATGGTTTTGATTGCAACCGGTGTTTTTTCCGCATATGTCTTTAGCGTCTTTATAACCTTGTTTGTCGGCGGAGAAACTTTTTTTGAGGCAGCTGCACTTCTGGTGACTTTTGTTCTTTTTGGCCACTGGATGGAGATGAAATCAAGACGAGGAACCTCAGAAGCTCTGCGCGCTCTTTTTGATCTGGTTCCTCCGCAAGCCAGAGTTATTCGAGATGGGAAAGAAATACTCGTCGCAACCTCGGAAGTAAAGATCAATGATACAATTCTTCTCAAACCGGGAGATAAAGTACCGGTTGATGGCGAAGTAATAGAAGGAGAGACATCAATTGATGAGTCGTTAGTTACGGGAGAATCTATACCAGTTTCTAAAAAGACAGGAGATAAGGTTATTGGTGGATCGATCAACCAGACTGGCTCGGTCAAATTCAAAGCAACCAAAGTCGGGTCTGATACTGCGCTTGCTCAAATTGTCAAGCTTGTGGAAACTGCTCAAAACTCAAAAGCGCCGGGACAGCGGATTGCCGATCGTGCAGCACAGTATTTAGTCTTATTGGCCGTTGGAGCGGGACTTTTAACTTTCATTATTTGGTTTTTTGTTTCAGGCCAAGGGCTGCTTCTAGCTCTCACTTTTGCCGTTTCAACCGTGGTTATTGCCTGCCCTGATGCTTTGGGATTGGCGACACCTACTGCCGTTGCAGTGGGGACTGGTCTTGGTGCAAAACATAATATCCTCATTAAAGATGCGGCGACCCTTGAGCAAACCTCAAAAATTCAAGCAGTAGTTTTGGATAAAACAGGAACACTTACAGAAGGAAAGCCAAAAGTGACCGATGTCATCGCTGCGCATGGTTTTAGCAAAGAAGAAGT
>MFZI01000013.1:9788-10778 GCA_001789355.1 Candidatus Roizmanbacteria bacterium RIFCSPHIGHO2_01_FULL_39_8 | reverse complement strand
TTGAAGAAGTGGAGCAAAGGAAAATTACAATCCCCGAAAAAGTAGATAAGTTTCAGTCGATTTCTGGCCATGGAGTCGAAGCGATAGTCGAGGAAAAACACGTACTTGTAGGAAATATAAAACTTATGAAAGATCGAGGAGTTGATGTGTCTCTCATCCAAAATGAGATAGACAAACTGCTTGATGAAGGAAAAACATTAATGCTGGTTGCGATTGAAGGAAAAGCGGCGGGAGTCGTTGCGGCAGCAGATCCGATAAAACCGAGTGCTCAAAAAGCGATTGTCCGAATGAAAGAATTAGGCTTGGAAGTTGCGATGATAACCGGAGACAACAAAAAAACAGCCGAGGCAATCGGAAAACAATTGGGAATTGATCGGGTTTTTGCCGAAGTTTTGCCTGAAGATAAAGCAAAGTATGTCAAAAAACTCCAGGATGAAAAGAAATTTGTCGCCATGGTCGGTGACGGAGTAAATGATGCTCCGGCTCTCGCCCAAGCCGATATAGGTATAGCGATTGGGGCTGGGACTGATGTTGCGATCGAAACCGCCAATGTTGTTTTGATGAAGTCGGACCCCGCCGATATTCTAAGAGCGATTCGATTGAGCAAAGCGACGGTAACAAAAATGAAACAGAATCTTGTCTGGGCCAGCGTTTACAATATTCTTGCCATCCCTATTGCCGCAGGGCTACTTTATCCCAATTTTGGAATCACGTTGAGACCGGAGTTCTCCGCTCTTCTCATGTCAGCGTCATCGATTATTGTTGCCGTTAACGCTGTATTACTCAAACGGGCCGAAAAAGATTTACTATCAGTTTAATATTAGGAAGGCGGGTGAGATATATGAAACATGAACCTATGGCAACAGCCAATGCCGCAGCCGCAACTACAGCTATCGTCTATATCGTATGCAGGCTCTTAGTCGGCTTATTTCCGGATATTTCGATGAATGTAGCAAAATCCTGGTTTCACGGCATAGATATAAGCAAGAT
>MFZI01000013.1:0-9696 GCA_001789355.1 Candidatus Roizmanbacteria bacterium RIFCSPHIGHO2_01_FULL_39_8 | reverse complement strand
TTTACAACTATTTTATTAAGAGATTATCAGAATTGGTTATATTTACTTTTTTACACATAGTGGACGCAAAAGAAGATCCAGAAGTTATTTTATTGAGTTTTTCCCTTGATTCCGTCCAACTCCAATCGTGCCGAGTATGTCGGTCAGGACCCAGATCATCCTGATAATGTTCGAGTCTTAAATAAATACCGTTTCTGGATTTTCACTTTTACAGGATGCTTCAACTAATAATTATTTAATTACATCTCCTAATTGTGGTGTTAATAAATAATCTTTTTGACTTGAAATAATGATAGGAAATCCGGCAAAACCCATACCTTTTAAGCTTCTAGCATGATCGTCATAGAGAATATTTTTGTGCCTATCTTCTATTTCTACAGAAATTGAGTTACACAAAATTTCCTGGCTTAAATTTTGATAAGCCATTTGGTGTGCTGATATATCAGTGTTGAGTCGTACAAAGATCGTCGATTGGCACACTTCAGTGACGAATTTCCTGAAATCTGAAGGATCTTTGCTCTGATCTGCATTCAAGACGTCAACAAGTTTAATAAATGTATATGTCTTGATTTTTTCGGGATCTTCATCATCTATAAGAGTAACAGCAGCTACTTTATCCGCTTCGGAAAGAGAATTTGTAGATAAGTTCGGTCCATCAGAAGGAACTAAGACAAAAGATCTTTCTACAACAGGTCTTTTTGTTATCTCAATTGATGATCGATCAAACATCTGAAAGCTATAATCGATTGATTTATTGGAGATTGCCAACGATTCAAAATAGTCAAAAACGTTTTCTATTGGATCTTGATTAACTTTTCTGTTCTGAGTGAAATTGTAGATAGTGGTCGGCACAGTTGTTGCAAGTTGCATCGGTTCTCCATTAATAGGTAAAGAGTCCAGCGCTGGATAAAATCTCGCCAAATCTCGGTAAGGTGAGGGATCTAAGGGATTTACAGTTGGAATACGATCGGGTGTGGGTAATACAGATTCTGTCGATCCACACGCTGAAGTTGCTGCTCCAACAGCAAATAAAACGAATGATTTCCATGAGTAATCTAATAATTCTCTCCGCGTAATTTCTTTCATATCTATGCCAATAAAAAGCCGTCCATATACAGGTACCAATAAATAACTGTATAGGGACGGCCCTCTTATGGTTGAGTCGCGGTTCCACCCTACTTGATAAGTAATGTTAGTCCATTGAACTTATCCCCTTCATTCTCGAATTTGTTGTGGCTCCGGCTTGCCAAGCTTTCAACACCACGGTTTAGGTCATAAAAAAACTCGTCCTTCAACTTGTAATAACGTTACAAGCTAGGGACGAGTCTTCCTACTCGCGGTTCCACCCTAATTATCCAACTTTCGATAAATCGCTTAAGTTGAATCTCTTTATTAGAGTTTGTGACTCCAAGGTGCCGTTCACAAGAATCTATTTGTTCAACCTTTCAGTCGGTGAGTTGATTTTCTATTAAACTCGTTCTTGTTACTCTTCCTCTTCATCGCCACCAAATAAAGACAGTATAACTCATAGTATTTAAAATATCAAGACCTGCCTTACTTATTTTCTTTTCTTACTTAAAAAAATAGGTTTGAATTGTCCCAATGAGAATATGTGGGTTTTTTTAAGCTAAATTTTAGTGCTAAGTGTGTCGGTCGGGACCTAGATCGTCCTTATAGCAGTATATTGTCTACAGGCTAAAAAGATATTGAGAAATTAAAAATTATGTAACCGACTTTTTACCGATGCTTTGAGAAAACCGAAGCAGATATCCGTCAGGATCTTGTACCAGAATTTGTCGAGATCCATGAAGCACGTCTTTAACTTTATACCAACTATCTTTCAACTCCATTCTTAAGGGATAATTATTCTTTTTCAATAAATCATTTAATTTTTGTACGTTATTGGTTTCGATTTGAAAGTTTATTCCGCGACCAAACGGGTACTCAAGTTTTCCGGTAACATACTCATCTTCCTTACTGGGATCACATTCTTGAATCATAAGGTGTGCTCCGCGGTATGACAAGAATGCGAATTTGGGATTATCACGCGTATATTCTATCTTGAAACCTAAAATTTCTGAATAAAAAAGTAGGCTTTTTTTGTAATTCGAGACGTACAATTCTGGTTTAAGAGGTTTTATTCCCATCCAATAAAGTATATCAATCAATTCTCACATAGCATACTGGGCATACCTATCAAGGACGAAGTTGGCTGAGCGGGTCAGTTTAGACCCGTTTAGTCATATAGTTATAAAATTATATAATAACGATATGAAAATTTTTGTATTTGGTGCAGGTGCATCTCATAGTGCACATACTAAGAAATTACCGAAGCATAAAATACCTCCCGTAACAAGAGGTATTTTTCAAGGTTGTAATCAATATGATATTCATTATGCAAAGGAAATAGGTTTAAGTATTCATGATTTGAATGAAATTGAAGATGACTCGGCAAATTTTTATGATCCCACAGGAGTAAATATTGAAAAATGGTTAACTACCAGATGGGAAGAAGCACATGTAATGAAACCCGGAAAACATAAACATGCTCAATTTAGCAAATTAGCAAAGATCGCTTTTTATATATGGATACTCTTTTTAAGAGTATCAGAATGTGTTTATAAAAACGAGGATAATTGTAGACACACTGTATATAGAACGTTATTAAATAAAATACATAGTAAGAAAGAGGATTTTGGGATTATAAATTTTAATTACGATTTATTGCTCGATTTAACTTTTAGTGACGTATTCAATGTTAATTTTGATACTTTCGATGACTATATTAAGAATGATTATCTGAAACCTCATGGGTCCGTGAATTGGTTTACAACGGAAACTAGTAAAAATTTACTTTTAAGTAAAACCGATGATTTTGATGTAGGTCTTCATATGAGGGTGGCAATGAGCAAGATGTATAAAAGGAAAATGATGGACCTAGATCAACACAAGGTTATTAATCCTAATGACTTGAATTTATATAACATTCTACAGATATATAGAAGACTAAGCTACCAACTTTTCTATCCTTTAATAATTTTGCCCATATATAAAGATAGTATGGTTGTCGAGGATCAGATTATAAAAAGAGCACATGATATGTTTAAGACTGCTAAGGAGATTTACCTAGTTGGATATAGGGCAACAGATGAAACCGCGTCAAAACTTTTTACCTACATACCAGATGGGACCGCCAAAATACACATCGTAAATAGTGAGAGGTCTTCGGTTGAAGTTGCAGAATATATTCAAAAAAAATATCCTAATAAATTTAGAGGTATGTGTATTTGGAACAATGGCTTTAAAGAATTTGTTCATAACTATTTAGAGCAAGGTCCCTATGTACGCTTGGAAAGTAGAGAAAAAGAGTGCTACGAGTCCTAAGTTAGGATATCAAATTAGATGTGGATGGTGGAGGATACGGTATAATGGCTGCGCGCGCTTGTTTGCTGAGCGTGTCGGGTTAAACCCAGACCGTCCTTATAGCTTTTGCGAATAATTCTGAATGAGCGTGCTATACATAAGGGCATCTTCCGCTTCTATTTTCCCGTCCAGTTTTGAGATAAACTTTTTTAGATAAGGAGCGACTTCACTCATGTTTAATTCATCTTTTCTTTTCAGAGACTCCTCTAGAAATCTACTGGCCATTTTCTTTGATCCACGGTGAAGACCTAAAGCTACACGTTTTAGATCGCTCGCCATAGATTCTAAGATAAATTTATTTTTCATATATCTCTTTGAAAAAAAAATTAGTTAAATCCTCAAATTCTTTCCTCATTTTAGCATTTTGTATCTCGTTACTGGTATTTCCTTCCTTCGGGCGAATGTTAATCATTGAATTACAGTCTATGGTTATCGTTTCCAAATCTATGCCTCCTCCCCATAGATCGCTTTGTTTTGAACCTTGTTCTAGTAGTAGTTTTTCCGAGTCAAAATGTCTGTCGCACCCTGCGGAACAAATTTTTTTCCTTACGTCAATAACTGTTTTTATATAAGGATCAAACAATTCTTTGAGTTTTTCTACTTCTTCTTTGGAATATGGTTCGCGTTTGGTGATAATCATGTAGAAATTATACAAGAAAGTCTTCGATACGGTTCGACTCCAGTTTGGCTGAGGGAACTGGAATATGTTAGAAACTTTTATACTTCAAGAATTTGAATTTGAAGTTTTAAATAGTTATACTCCTTATTAATGATTGACGAGCTGTTATCACTCCATAATCCACAAGTACAAGCTGTAGTTAGAAGTTATGTCGATCAAGGTGGTCATCCACTTGCTCTAGGTTTTGAATCAGCTGTTATCCTGCTAAATGGCAGAGTTTATAAAGTATATCCTCCATCCTTTGGATTGAAGAAAATTCTTTTGTATGAAAAATTAACAGCTCAAGCGAGGAATATTTTAGATAAACAGGACACAGAATTGTACAATGTCCAGGGTGCGAATAAATATAAATGGAGAGTGGTACCTATTGATAACGTTTCAACAGAGAACGCTTGTCCTGTTACTCAAAGCGGCTTTATCGATGGGCCAAACATGGATGATTATTCTTCAGAGCGTGAGGGGCTATTACAACACCCTATTCTAGGTACAATTAATATGGATGCGTACAGAAAAAATCACGATGCTTTAAGAAGGGCCTCGGATATGGTCGGAAAAAAATTAAGACAAGATATTAATATTACAGGTTTAAATGTAAAACCTACTACTGGTGGTTTACTTTACGTTACAGACTTAACTGGTAATGTGAATTCTTTAAGAACATGATTGTTTAGTTGAGTATTTAAAAGGTTATAATTCTATTACTCGTTCTTATAATAAAGATTGTTGTAGTAGGCTAGGTATGGGGATTGCTGAACTGGACCAAGTTTGAACCCTATTTTACGAGTCATTTAATTGTATTTGCACCTGCCAAGTGTAGCAGATTATTATAAAGATCTATTGAGCATTTTTTATTTTGCTGGGGGGCAGGGATTCGGACCCCGATAGATGGAGCCAAAGTCCATCGTCCTACCGTTAGACGACCCCCCACATAGATAAAAGAAAACTGTAAAAGCGCATAGATATTTTACCAAAAAAGAGCCGTCATTGAACGGCTCTTTGGCTATAATGAATAGCTCCTAAGTGAGGATAAAACTTATTTTGTTGGCACAAACCAGTAGCGCACGACAGATCTAACCCTACTCGTAACTTTCTTTAGACTCATCAAAGTGGTAAAAACTAAAACAATAAAGGTAATAAGAGATGCCAAAGCAAAGAATAATTCCAAAGAAAATAAATCGATTATTCTGTTTTCAGAAATGATGGGGAGAGCAAAGGTAATAAAAGAAGTAATAAAAAAGACTGCTGCGGTGAGAAGAACCAGTTTTAGCCCGGTACCCGTGCATACATCTACTGTTTCACAGGTGTAGATTTTTTTTATGATCCTGTCTTCGAGATTACTCATCTTCTCTCACCTTCATAATTTGTAACCTAGCTCTTCGAATAATAGTACGGACTGTGTTGAGGGGCCTCTGGAGCTGCCTTGAGATTTCCTTGTATGAGTATCCTTCACTCACCAGAGTCAAGGCTTTCTTCTGCTCACCCGAGAGGACCTCCAGTTTCTTCAGTAACACTTCCTGGTCAAAGGAATCCTCCTCGATATAGGAAACGAGGGCTTCATCCAAAGGTAGGAGTTTTTTCTTTGATCTCCAGTACATTTTGATTTCGTTCTTTGTGATCTGGAAAAGATATGGGAGTATTGGCCTGTCAACATCAAATCGGCCTATTGCTTTATAGAATTTGAGGAAAGAATTCTGCACCACATCTTCTGCCTCATCTCTCTGACCCAATTTTTTCAAAACATAATTGAAAATTTGTTGGGTATATTTTTTGACGATAAAGGTGAAATAATCTATTTCGCCTTTTTGGATTCTGATTAGAATTTCTTTATCTACTAATGTTCCCATACCTCTTATTATGATCTAATTTTTAACTGAAATAAAGCTGAAATTCGGACGTCACTATATAAACTCAGCAACACAATTTTTTATCACACGAGAGTCTCACCAAGCTGAGCTTGGTCCCCTCGGAAGTGAAAAAAATTGTTTTTGCTTCGTTTCATAAGACTTGATGACGCCTTACAAATCCGTAGGCTCTTTACTATAATATGCTATGAAATCAGGAAAAGTTTTAATCATCGGAAGACCAAGCGTCGGCAAATCGACATTTGTCAACAATATCATCGGACAGAAGGTCGCCATAACCTCCCCCAAAGCCCAGACTACGCGCTTTCCAATAAAGGCGCTCTACCAGGATGAGAGAGGCGAGATCATCTTCATTGATACTCCGGGAATCTTCGGGCAGGCGAAGGATTTTTTGGCAAAACATATCAACGAGCGTACACTCCAGGCTATCCATGAAGAGGTTGATGTAGTAGTCTATATGATCGATCATACCAAGCGGAGGAATTTCGAGGAGGCCAAAGTTATCGGTATCGTGCGTAAGATCAACAAACCAAAAATACTTGTGGTGAATAAAGTTGACGTAAAGGAAGAAACATATCTGCCTCAATACAAATTCCTCGAAGAGGAAATCCCGCATGTATTCGAGATATCAGCCTTGCAGAACATGCATATGAAACCTCTTCTTACTAAAATTTTTGAGTTACTGCCGGAAAGAACAGCGAGCGAAGAAATGGCTGAGGCTAAAACACATGACTATCCCATCCTTAATATTGACAGTAAAACATTTATTGCAGAGCTCATCCGTGAAAAAGTTTTTTTGATGATGGGAGAGGAAATCCCCTATACCACGACTGCAATTGTCGATGAAATCAAGGAGAGGAAAAATGGAATCATGTTTATAAAAGCGAGGATCCTGACAACAGAGCTTCATTATAAAAAAATGCTCATCGGAGAGGGCGGAAGAAAAATCAAAGAGCTCGGGAGCTATGCACGAAAGGAAATCGCCCTCGCTACCGGAAAAAAAGTCTATCTTGATCTTAAGGTCGAAGTCGATCCCCACTGGCAAGAAGTGTATTATTCATGAAAGGAAATGATGATTTTTCTGTCTTTTGGTCCATCGAACTCGGCAAGGACAATTCTTTGCCACTCACCTAACACTATTTCACTATTTCGAACCAGTATCGTCACTGAGACACCGATCAAAGATGATAGGATATGACTTGGAACATGAGATGGATCATGGGGATGCCGATATGGTAATTTTGGAATCATGGCCTCATAGGCATCAAGCATATCAAGATCTGTTCCCGGATCCAAGTCAGCGATCGTCAGGGCGGCCGTCGTATGGGTCAAAAAAAGGATGATTGAACCATTTCTGAAGTCTTCTTTTTTTACGAGATCTTTGACCAGGTTTGTAATATCTACAATCTCTTTTTTCTTGCCGGTCTTCACCGGTATTTCTACCATATCTAAAATTTTAACACAGAGATTTGTATAATAGGAAAATGAAAAAAATCATTGATCATTTTAAGAAAGTGGATCCTGTACTTCATTCTGCTATGTTAAAAATTGGTTTTTTGGAAAGGGTTGAAGTAAGAAATCCGGGAGAATATTTTAAGAGTCTGTGTGGTGAAATCGTAGGACAGCAGCTTTCCGGAAAAGCCGCCGATACTATCTTTGGCAGATTCCAAAAACTCTTTCCCAGGAAAAAAATTACTCCCGAAGCGGTCATGAAAATCCCTGATAAAAAAATGCGGGAGGCTGGTATGTCATGGTCAAAAGTCGCTTTCATCAAGGATCTTGCTCAAAAAGTAATTTCGAGAGAGTTACAATTTGAGAAATTAAAAGAACTCTCTGATGAGATGGTGCTTCAGGAAGTAATGAAAGTAAAAGGTATCGGACCCTGGACTGCCGAGATGTTTTTGATGTTTACCCTGCAGCGGGAAGACGTATTTTCACACGGCGATCTCGGACTTCGCAAAGCCATAAAAAAACTCTACAGATTCAAAAAAGACCCGACAAAAAAACAAATCGAAAAAATAGTTGAGAGGTGGACTCCCTATAAAACATACGCTAGTCGTATCCTCTGGAAAAGCCTCGAAATAGATTAATACAAAGGCCTTTCTGCAACCGGGTCGGTTGAAATTATGGCTCTACAACAATATATTTTAGAGCAATTTTTCAATTTTTGCTGCGAGAATAAAGTCATTTCGCGAAAGACCATCTATTGCATGGGTCGAAAGAACGATTTTTACTTTGTTATATAAAAGGTGGATATTTGGATGATGACCTTCCTTTTCAGCCAAATCTGCAATCTTATTGACAAAAGCGATTGCGTCTCTAAATGTTTTCAGTTTAAACGTATGGCTGATTTTTTT
This sequence comes from Candidatus Roizmanbacteria bacterium RIFCSPHIGHO2_01_FULL_39_8, assembly GCA_001789355.1. Taxonomy (GTDB): domain Bacteria; phylum Patescibacteriota; class Microgenomatia; order UBA1406; family GWC2-37-13; genus O2-01-FULL-39-8. The sequence goes on along the minus strand of MFZI01000013.1, from coordinate 1,375 downwards.
ATCCTCAATTAATTCCCATTGCTCTTTTAATTTCGGTAGATAGTGCTTGATCTCATCCTTCGTCATTGGGGGAACTCCTCCTTCGCACGGTTCACACTTTTGATTAAGAAGATCGTCATTCATGCTATATATTTTACCCTATATGTGAGCAGGTATCTCGATAACTGATTCCTCCTGGATCATGTAGTCTAAAACGGCAAGGAGAAAAATATTGAATCCAAGGCCGATGACGGCTAGAAATTGGTCGCTGTAAAAAGAGAATACTTGAGTAAGGAAAATAGAAACCAGGACAGACCGTTTGAAAAAAACGTATCCCACTAATCTAGATTTTCTCAGATGCAAGACTCCCATAACGACTAAAAGTCCGGAAATGATCGATGAAAGAAACTCTATTTGTCTAAATTGAACATCGATCGAGGGAACAAAAATAGCCGCTATAGTGATAAACATGACAAGAATATAAAAAATGGACTTCGCTACAAAAAATATCACCACAAAATTCAGAAACCATTTGGTCTTGAGAAGTCCATGATAGATTTTTCTAAAAAAAATAATCCATCTTAATATCAGATGAGGACGGGATGCAATTACAGGTCTCTCTCTTTTGAGCATAAAAAGAAGCGACTGGACGAACGCATTTCTTGACCCGCTTTTTCCCAAATACTCGATAGCCTGTTTTTTCTCATCCGCATTCATGTCATTTAAGACCGCCTCTTTCACCATCTCTAATCCGTTAATCAAATACTCCTCCCTCGTGAATAACTTATGTTTTTCTATCAGTCTGAATGCGAGATAAAGAAAGATGAAAATTACATAGATTAAAGCGGCTGTCGGCTGGTAAAAATAGTTATTATCTTTTGTAATGAATTTTCCCAGCTCATCAATAAAGACTCCAAACCCAATTCCACCGATAATTGAAGCCGAAAATTTGATGGACCTGCTCACATACGCGAGTAACATTAAAAAAGCAACCGTCATAAAAAGACCACCCCACAAAAGATGCGCGATATGAAAATTGCTTCCGCCAATTTGAGGGTAACCCGTAATTCCCAGAAAAAATCGGATAAGAAGAATCGAGGAAACGGCAGAAACAAGAAAGTTGTCGAAGAGGTGATCGATTTCGATATTGCGTATAAAATATGTTTTCATGTGGAGATTTTTTTTATGTCTGCAATATCAATTGTAATCTGTTTTTTCAGCAAATCCATCGAATCAAAATTTTTGATACCGCGGATAAAACGGACTATGTCAAACGAGATCCATTCCCCGTAAATTTCTTGATTAAAATCGATGATGTAGATCTCAAGAACCGCCTTCTTCTCATTTTTAACCAAGCGAGGCCCGTAATATAGGGCTCCCATATATTTTTTATTTT
>MFZI01000012.1:3274-11090 GCA_001789355.1 Candidatus Roizmanbacteria bacterium RIFCSPHIGHO2_01_FULL_39_8 | reverse complement strand
TTCGCAAAATTGCGGGGAGAAATAAACCGGTTGTGGCCGCACATGAATCAACGACGACTTTGAATTTTTTTATGTTGCCAGTTTTTCTGAACAGGTCATCCATATAGGTAGGAAAGATAACTTTTTGTATGTGTCTCCCAACCGGTTCTCTTGTTATAAATTTCTTTGATTTCACCAGCTCTCGAAAAGCGATTACTTCTTCGCTCTCCATAGTTGCCGAAAAACCTGTAGCGAATTTAAACCCGTTATATTCTTTCGGATTATGGGAAGCGGTGATCATCACCATTCCACGAGTTAAAAAGTGATATTGAGCAAAATAGGCTATTTGAGTTAAAGTCATTCCAATATCATAGACAGTAACTCCCGTTTCGGTTAGATTTTTCACGAACACATCTCTAAAGAGAGGGCTTGACTCTCTCGAATCATAGCCAATCACACAATCGTAGACTCTCCTTTTTAAAAGCCAGGTTCCATATCCCTTGGCTAACTGAGCAACCGTATCTTCATTGAGTTCGTTTCCTACTAAACCACGCAGGTCGTAACCTCGAAAGACATGATCAGGTATTTTTGTCATAGGTTCGATTGTCATCCTGAACTTAATTCAGGATCTGATTAATGTACTGTGTGAATCTCAATTATAAAAAATGGCAGGCCAAAATAGCAAGAGATTCTTTGATGGAGTAGGGTATTGAACTGGTTTTTATTCCCACGTCTATTTTGTAAAGAGCTCCATAAAAAAGGAGTAGATTTTCGAGCTTCCAAAAAGCAGCTTGCCGTCTTAATTTTCCCGCCTGCCAAGCCTGCATGCGGGTAGGCATCTCACCGGTTTTTATAATGAGGAGATTCCTGACTAATTTGTTAATCATAGAGAAAACAAAATGTTCATTCGTTTCATTCATGAAACTTTCGAGGTTTGCAAGAAAGATTCTCTTATTGGTAGGAAAGAGCGAGTCAGCGAGCTTAAAAATTGTCTGGCTTGGCTTAAATTCTTTTACCGTACCTACTTTGGGAAACCTAAGCTCCCATGCTGATTCCTTTTCCCAGTTGATCAGGTTAAGTAATGCGGATTTTTCTATCTTTTTTAGTTCGCTAAGGAGGTTGCTATTTTTTTTGATATGCTTGCTGACAGAGTCACAAAAGATGACTCTTTTTTCAAAAAATAAGGAAGGCGATTGGGCTTCACTTAACGTAAAAGATAATAACTCCTCAGCAGTAAGATCCTTAACCTCGTACCCTTTTTCCGAGTACTGTTTTTTAAGAAGGACCAGATAATTGCGAGAACTGACCGTGTCCTCTCCGCATATAGTCAATAACATCTCTATTAGAATTCAACTACTATTTATGATATTATAACTAATCAAGGTAAAGAAATTCGGTTATGGTTAAGAGACTAGTATAGAAGTTCGGTAAGGAAATTGGTTTTAAACACTAGCTTCTCACTTGCCTTTTCTAAACTGGCTTCTTTACCTATTAACTAATTTTTAATATAAATGGCTCCACTACCAAAACGCAAACACTCTACTCAGAGAAAAGGGAAGCGAATGCGGTCCCGTAGAATTACACCCGCGAGCTTGGTTGAGTGTGCCAATTGTCATAAAACAAAATTACCCCATAGAAGATGCAAGTATTGTGGAAAGTAGCTATTAGACTATTAGCTTATTAGCTATTAGATTGAATATATCCTAAAAGCTAATCGGCTAAAAGCAAAAAAGCAAAACATGGACCCCAGACATCTACAGCGAATCAAGACAGTTCAGAATTTGTTTGCCTACAGTTTTGAGAGGAAGAAAAATCATCTCCCTTTCATCGACTCGAGGACTGACTCGATAATAAAACATCTTAAAAAGGTGGACAAATTAATAAGCACAAATGCTCCGCGCTACCCGCTAAAAAATGTTTCACGAACAGACCTTGCCATTTTACGCTTAAGTGTGTTTGACTTGATAATAGACCAAAAAATACCAGAAAAAGTCATTATTGACGAAGCGGTGATGTTGGCTAAAGAGTTATCAGGCGAGCGTTCATACGCTTTTGTTAATGCTGTTCTTGGGAAAATACTTAGTAACACGAAGACCAAGTAGGTTAAAATCCTTTTTTTTATTTTATGATTGTAAAAAATTTATCACTTCTCGAAAAAAAAATCGGAATTTCCTTCGAGGATAAAAACATTCTGCAGAATGTTTTTATTCATCGGTCGTATTTAAATGAACACAAACAATTTTTTCTGCCATCCAATGAAAAGATGGAATTTCTTGGCGACAGCGTGCTTTCACTTGTCACCTCGATGTATCTTTTTAAGCACTATGCGGAGCTTAAAGAAGGAGATTACACCGAAATTAAGGCGGCTATTGTACGAACTGAGAGTCTAGCAGAAGCAGCAAAACTACTTAAACTAGGAGATTATTTATACTTGTCGAAAGGTCAGGACAAAGAAGGTGGCCGGAAAAACACAAATATTCTCGCCGATTGTTTTGAGGCACTGATAGCGGGAATCTTTTTGGACAGCAATTTTGAAACCGCCTATCGATTTGTTCTAAAATTTTTATTTTCAGAAAGGCTTGATGCAATTGTAAAGAATAAACTCTATCTGTCACCTAAAAGCAGATTGCAGGAGGTAACCCAATCTAAAATTAAACTGACTCCGCTTTATAAAGTTATTGATGAATCCGGACCAGAACACAATCGAGTTTTCAAAATTGCTGTTTACATCAAAGGAAGAATCTACGGTTATGGTACGGGAAAATCGAAAAAAGAAGCCGAAGAACAGGCGGCCAAAAAAGCTTTAGAAAAGATGGTATAATATGGTTAAATAGTTAAATCTTAAATATTAATTTTTAAAGGTTATGGCAGTAGCGATCAAGCTCATGAGACTAGGAAAGAAAGGAAAACCCTTTTATCGTATTGTGGTGATGGACAAGAGAAAGAAGCGTAATGGTGCATACTTAGAAAATCTAGGAACATATGACCCGAAATTAGCTCCAGCGAAGTTAGAATACGACAAGGATAAACTAAAAAATTGGTTATCCAAAGGCGCAATTCTCACTGAAGGCCTCCGCAAACTCCTTGGAAAAAATGTAAAATAAAGGTATTAGAACGGATTTGATTTCACAGGATAATCAGTAGAAGTATTTTGAATTACCGGAACGAGCTGTATTTGTATTTTATCAATAATGCTCGCGAGGAGAACCTCATCATCTTTACTGAGCCCTGCTGATGGCTGCCCCGCAGACTTACCGCTATAAAAATTTAGACTGATTTCTGAGCCGGATTGAAGCTCATCCGAAAAGGAAATTTTATCTATGGTAATAAGCCTTCCCCCGGAAATGTTATAATTTTTTAAGAAATCCAAAAAGGTACTTGAATCGCCAAAACCAGTAATATTCAAAGCTATTTTCTCCTGTGTTGTTCTCGCTGGATCAATGCTATATTCAGTAATAATAAAACCTGTACTTTGTGACAATTTCTCGAGGGCTGCAATGATAGAGAAGTAATCTTCGGTAGAGGGAATCAATTGACTTAAAAGCTCATTGAGTCTCTGCAATTTCACAGGATCCTTAGCTGCCTCTTGCGTGACATCCTTAAACTCAATTAGGTCTCGTTTTTTCTCCAATTCAACTTTCTGTTCCAGGATTTTAGCTGCTTTGTCTCGTTCTTCGTGATATTGGCCATAGAAAAAAAAGATGCCGAAAATAATTAACCCCACGACCAGAAATAATCCTAAAAGGAAAACAGAGTATTTGCTCAAAAGCCTGCGAGAAAAGTAGTGTGTATGTTCAATCTGCATGTATTTCCTTAAAGGTTCCCTTGAAAACCAATTGATAACTTTGCTGTTCACCTGGCGTAGCGGTAAAATTCGACAAAACTAACGAATCAAAATTTGTTACGAATTCATCTGTTTCGGCGAACTTAAAAAAAGTAAGCATGCCCGCATAATCCGGAAATTGGAGCGTGAATTCTGATTGACGCTCATTATCCATCGTCAAGGAAACCAGTTTCGCTTGAGGCCCATACTGAAGTAAACTGTCGGTAAGCAATTGGTAATAGGGATAAAAATTGACATCTGTTTTTAAGATGGTCACCAATTGTTGCTCTTTCTGACGAAAGAACACTAGATTAGCCTCAACTTGCTTATTTTGAACAATATAATTAAGGAGCGTCTGATTCTGATTTTGCAGTTCAACAGTTTTTTGCCTTTGACGCTGTACCACTATATAAAGACCAATGTATTCGAACAGAGCAACAATACAAAATAAAACAAGGACAAGTTTAAGTTGTTTAAACACTCTTTCATATTTTATGTATTGATCCTGCTTTATGAGCAGATTTATCCCTTTTTTCATACGTATTCCACTATCACTGTTTAACTATAGGGCCCCTCCGATAGGATTAACAAATGAAGATAAATTATTGATAAAAGGTTCGACAACAGGTGTCCTCTTGAGTATAGTAGTGAAGTCATACAGCGATGTTGGTATTGAGATGGCCTCTTGTATCTCTGAATCGAGATGCAAGATTGAATTTGCGTAATTGTAAAGATACAAGTTTGAAGTAGAAGCACTTCGGAATTTGGTCTTTACCGAAAGAATAAACTTTTGTATTTCGGCAATAAACACGTCTAACGTTGGCTTCAGAATATGCTTGAGGTCAAGTGATGAGTTCTGAGAAAAACCAACCTGCTTGAGTAAATCGACCGCCTTTACTTTGTCAATATTAATATCGGCTTGAGATTCTTTTAACAAAAGTGAGTAACCTGCTTCAAATGTATGCGTGTCTGTCAGAAGACTATGTTTATTGTCAAAATAGTAAAGAGAGGTTGTCGTATAACCAATATTCACAAAAATACTCCCTCCAACTTTAGTGACAGGTATGTAGAACTTCGACAAAAATCTGCCTGAAGCGCTGAGCTCATTCTCAACCGATTCTGTTTCTAGGCCGCTTGCTTCAACTAGTTTTTGCACTTTACTGACTAATTTCTGAGCCGACGCCACAATTAAGACTAATAAATTATTTTCATTTGTATTTTCATTCAAAATCTCCAGGTCGAGTGAAGTTTCGTCGATGGGCATCGGGATGAATTGATCTGCTTGATATTTTATAGCCGAAAGGAGTTCTTTTTCCTTCAGTCGTGGCATTGAAATTATCTGTGAATAGGTCATTGAGTCCGGAATGACAACATTGACTGTTTTTTTTGGTATCTTGTAGAGCTCGAATAGTTTTTTGATCACATTTGATGTGTCTGCGATTATCTTTTCCGTATCAAACTGATAAAACATTGGAGAATCGTTTTCCTGGGCAAGTGCCAGAATTTCTAACCTGCCTCCAATATTTTTCGCTTTTGCGACACTAATCGAACTTTCACCTATATAAAGGCTGGTATCACTATCTGCCATATTTATCCAGTATGGAGAAAATAGGAAAAGAAGTCAAGAGGTGAACAGAGAAGACTATGGGGTTCCAAAATTTCTCAAAGCCACACTTGTTTCGTAGGGAAGTGACACCTGGTCTTCGGGTCGAGCAGAGCTGGTATTATAGTCAATAGTAAAGGCTATTTTGACTATCGGTGCAGTATATACGTCTTCCTTTGTGCATGACATGGTAAGGGGAGAGCTAAAAACGACACTATCAGTTGTCAAAATATCTAGGGAAAACGGTGGCGTGGGAAAACCGGCCAAGGGTTCGGTGTGCGGATCTATCATTGTTGGAGATCCATAGAAACCAAACTTATTCCCATATTTATCGGCAAAAGACAGAGTACCGTCACCGTTGTCCGATGAATTCGGGCTATCGCAGACTACTTGTTCCGGTATAGCTGAATCATCAAGTATCTTGACCGCATTGTCCCTGATAATATTTTCCATTGCACTCATTGCATAGTCACCTTGACGTTTCACCTCGGCAAGTTTGCTTATTTTTGACTGTTGTTGGAGAATGACATAAAAGATAGAAAAGATCGTCGGCAAGACGATAGCGACTGCCGCAATCGTGACCATGACCTCGATGAGAGTAAAAGCTCTTTTTCTCATATTGAAAATTATTCCAATAAACTAAATACTGGCTTAGCCTGAACCATATAATCCTTACCCAATTCTTTCCAGGATACAGTTATGGTTGCGCCTACTTGGGCACATGATCCTGGACAGCCGGGAAGATCAAGTCTTCTGTTGTAGATGGAAGGATTCAAGCTCGCAGGAACAGCAGGACAGCTACCAAGAGCTCCTACCCAAGTCATTTGAGTTTCATCATTAAAACAAAATGTCCCTGACCTGCTTGAAAAGTCAACCCAGTCGAGTTCCTTTTGGGTCCGAAGCCAATCTTCCAATTGACCTACATAGTGGGTCGCATAAATCTTGTGCTCGTTAATTTTCATATTTCGAAGAACGACCACTAAGACTGACACGGTAACCACAAAAAAGATGCTCAGTATTGAGGTAACCACAAGAATTTCAATAAGTGAAAATGATTTCTTCACGGCTTTAATCATAAACTATTCATATCGACAGATTCTAATCAGGGACAATCCGCTATATCAAACACTTCAATCGCTCCGGAAGTACTGACAGTCACGTCCAAACATTTATTGACAGAAGAATTTTTTAAACGAATCGGATTTCCGGCTGTGGTACCGTTTGAGCCATTATTCAATAAGTAAAAATTAACGCTTAAAGGAAGGGGGGAGCTTATCGCGCTTATGTTTGCGGGGAAGGCATATTGTTGTATCTGTTGACAAGAGCCACCAACCAATACTTTTGTAGTAGGATTAGCACAGCATCTTTGAACGTAATAGGAGGTAGCGTTGAGATTAAAATTATAGGCAAGTTCGTTTGTACTGCAATCGTATAATTCAGGAGCCTTAGCTTTTTGTTTGGCATACTCAAGTCCGTCGGTAACTCTATCTTTTACCTGCCGTAAACTATTTATTTGATTGGTATTACCAAAGGTTACCAGTCCCATTCCCGCAAAAAAAGCGATTATTCCCATCACGACTATTAATTCAATTAATGTAAAAGATTTGTTAAGACTCATAATGTTTACCATGGGCCACTAGCCGCGCTCGCTACACCCGTACACGTTGCTACACTACCGCCAGAACCCCTGATAATAAGGCTTGATGATACCTGCCATGCATGACAAGGTCTTACTGGATCATAATAGGGATCATTTTCTGTCCACGTATTTTCTGGAGTACAGTGGGCAAGAAGTTTGTAATTTATTCCGTTAGACTTGTAAAGGTAACAGTTCCAACCAGGGTTTGCACAAGGAGGAATACCTTTCCCTGGTTTACTCTCCCTTGGGTCATGTGGTAACTGTTGTATATAATCTGGAGCAAGGCCAGGTATGTAATCGTTTACATGAGAACCATAACTACTACAAGCTCCCCACCAGGCAGAGCCTGTTGTTGGATATTGACTATTCGGATCGTTGGAACGATACATCTCAAGTGCAGAACGTAATATTTCAAGATCTGCTTTGCGCTTTGCATCTCGAGCGGTTCTCGTATTAGAACTATAGGCTAGCACTCCTACCAGTGATAATATTCCAATGATAGCCATTACTACGATAAGCTCTATCAACGTGAAACCCTTTTTTTTCATATTATTCAAATCCCCCTATTCCAAAATAACTCGACACAAGACCGACCTTCTGAACGTAACATTGTGGGACTTGGTCTACGTTAGCATTACCGTCATTTTCCATGTGCGCTGCGATAATATAATGATACCTTCCACAATCGGAGATACCTACATCAACATCTCTATAGCGATAGTATCTGTATCCCCATTTTTCCGGTGGAGCACAGAAGTCTTCATCCTGCGGA
>MFZI01000012.1:1909-3229 GCA_001789355.1 Candidatus Roizmanbacteria bacterium RIFCSPHIGHO2_01_FULL_39_8 | reverse complement strand
ACATTAATAAAATTCCCTTTCTCACTTACATCCCAGCCACAGATTGCATTCGCAGCTCCACCCGATTCAGCAGGGTCATTTCGGGGATAGGTACCGTGAGCTACTTTATAATTTTCCAGTGCTACCTGAATTTCTTTCAGGTCATTTTTCCTTTTTGCATCCCGCGCATTTTTCATAATCGAATTATACGAGTAAACTCCGACCACCGACAAGATACCAACTATAGCCATAACAATTACTAATTCAATTAACGTGAAACTATTTTTCATCTTACTGCTCATTCTTCATCTCCGACTCCAAATGCTTGATAATGAGTGGCGTCATCAGGAAACGAAAAATAACTTTTGGCCGGATAACAATCAGGTATCTGTGTGACATCGAGATTACCTGTACTTTCGACGTGTGCGACAAGAATATAGTAAGGGGCTCCACAGTCAGTCGTATTACTGTAGTACAAGTATCTGTATCCGCAATCAGCTGGATCTTTCGCGATGTCTGGATCTTTGGGTTGTTGCTTTACCAGCTCATCGTCAGTTAATGGATCAATAAAACTTAAACCGAGATCACTACAATCCCAACCGCTCAGATCATTTTCGGAATTAGCAGGATATGTGCCGTGAATAGCCTTGTATGTTTCAATCGCAGTCTGGATTTCTTTTATGGTAGCTTTACGCTTTGCGTCTCTTGCGCTTGCTAGCGTCGACTGGTAAGCAAATGATCCTGCAGTTCCGAGGATTCCTATAATAGCCATTACTATGATGAGTTCTATAAGAGTGAAGCCTTTTTTCATCCTATTTCAATGCTAGATGTTTCTTTGCCAAAAATCAACAGAACTTATAAAGAAGCGTCTTCCTTAAGTTCCTTTAGAATCCTTTATACTCCTTTCATTAGTCACAGGTGAGTTTTTTATCTGAAGTCAATTCCATATCGGCGTCAGCTTTCGGCCACCATGTATTACATTCAGCCGGATCATTATCTTTGGTATTTATACATAGGTAGAATTTCATTGTCCAGGTTGGAGGATTATTTTTTCTCACCGATACTCTCACGATTTCGTCTGAGTCGTCGACGGCCTGACTGGCGAGTGACCAATTTTCCCAATCATAAATATACCCGCAAGGAGCGGTTGGCCACTCCTTTAGATACTTCATAAACTCTGCGTCCGTGTGGGGGCCTGGATAGACGTCGTCAGGATAATTACCGTATTCGAAGTAATAGGATTGAGCTGCTTTCGCAATATCTTTCATGTCCAAATAGGCACGAGTAAAGTTTGCACCTCCTAATGAAGCTTGGTAGGAGAAAAGACCGGCCGTCCCCAAA
>MFZI01000012.1:0-1898 GCA_001789355.1 Candidatus Roizmanbacteria bacterium RIFCSPHIGHO2_01_FULL_39_8 | reverse complement strand
GGCGATAACTACGACAAGTTCAACAAGGGTGAAACCTCTTTTCATACAGTCTTCCAGTGTCATGCTGAATTTATTTCAGCATCTGATTTTAGATACGCAGATCCTGAATCAAGTTCAGGATGACATAGGATTTAGTTCATACTATTCATTTTCCAAATAAAAATCAAGAGATTGTCTACTGCTAATTGGGGATTAACATTGTTTTGCTCAACAAGGAATTTTATCTCCATGACCTTCTTCAGAACTTGGGCAGTTTCCATGTCTCCCTTTTTCAACATATCTCTATAGATGAGAATCACTCGATCAAATATCAGTATTGCTTTATCTCGGGTTAACGAATTCAATTCTTGTGTGTTTAAGAATTTCAAATCAGTCCCCCGTTGAATAAGCGCCAAAAGCTTATATAGGGGATCTTCTGCGATTTTCTCATCTTTTGCTGAGGTGAGTCGCTGCGTCCTTGACCGGGATCGAATAGTCGGCAATAGCTTTGCTTCATTTTTAACAACCAGTACAAAAAAATTCTCCTCTCCTTTCTCCTCAAGTGTTTTCAAAAAAGCGTTTTGGGCCTCCGACGATGCTGAGTCAAAGTCAAAGAGGACAATAAGACGAGGAAAGCCCGTTTTCATGCGAACATTTTTTTTAATTTCCCGTATCTGATGTATCGTTATTTCATTTTTAAGCGGAGAATAGGTAAATATGTCATAGGGAGCAATTTTCTCTTCATCTGCGAATTCACGTAAGAATTTTTTGGCGCTCGTTATTTTTTGAGAAATGAGAATAATGGGCAACATTAATTTGCATTTTAGCAAAATTCTTCCTATATTGAAATCATGACATTGAATCCAAAACAATTATTAAACATCCTTACCGAACAAGGATCGATTCAGCAAGAAGAAGCTTCAAAGTTTGAGATCGACTCTTTGAAAAAAAATATCTCTATCGAGGATTACCTCTTTAAAAATACCCAGGTAGATAAACAAAAAATCCTGGCAGCAATTTCACAAATTCTGCATCTCCCTTACGTTGACATAACAAATGCCGCCTTAGATCCGCAAGCTTTAAGTTTTGTACCTGAACTCATTGCACGGAAAAATGATGTCATTCCCGTCAGCTATAACGCTCAAGAAGGAAATATCTTACTCGCAACCAGTGACCCATTTAACATGGCGCTTACTGACTTTCTTGAAAGAAAAACGGGTAAAAAAATCGTTCTCGCGTATGGATATATCGCTGATATAAGAAAAGCCATAGATGTCGCCTACTCTCAAAGTCTTTCACCCGAAGTAAAAGAGGCACTCAAAGAAGTCAGCCAAACTGAAACCGTTAATACTGAAAACACTCAAAATACGCTCATAAAGGAAGCTCCTATCGCAAAAATTGTCAGCACAATTCTGGAATTTGCACTCAAAAGTAGGGCATCAGACATTCATATAGAAGCAGAAGAAGCACGAACTAAAGTGAGGTACCGCATCGATGGAATTCTGCAGGAAAAACTCTCTTTACCCAAAGGCATTCATGACGCCCTTGTTTCTCGCATAAAAATACTTTCGGAAATGAAGATTGATGAGAAGAGAATCCCCCAGGATGGAAGATTTAACTTTAAGATGGGGCTAAATGAAGTTGACCTACGTGTCTCGACACTCCCCACTGTTCACGGAGAAAAAGTGGTTATCCGTCTTCTAAAAAAAACCGGTGGTATCCCGACATTGAATGACTTAGGTTTGCGCGGCGTACCCTTAAGAGATCTGGAAGAGGCAATTACAAGACCGTATGGAATTATACTGGTAACCGGGCCAACAGGTTCAGGTAAAACAACGACACTTTATTCTGTATTGTCTCGGCTTAATAAGCCGAGCGTCAATATAGTTACTCTCGAGGATCCTGTCGAATATCAGATT
>MFZI01000011.1 GCA_001789355.1 Candidatus Roizmanbacteria bacterium RIFCSPHIGHO2_01_FULL_39_8 | reverse complement strand
ATCCAGGCATCAACTCAACTAATTTATCTATTTTATTTTTTTGAATTAAAGGTTCACCGCCAGTAATTACTAGTCTCTTTTGAATTAATGAATTTTCACATCCCCAAGTTTTTTCAATTTTTTCTTTTGTTTTTTCGATGTTCCAATCCTGAAATTCCGTCCAAAATTCTTTCGTATTATGATTCCAGGTATACCAAGTATCACACCAAACACACCTCAAATTACAAGTATGTAGTCGAAGAAAACAAGAAGGAAGACCCGTACTTATACCTTCACCTTGAACCGTATAAAAAACACCATCTCCTGAAACCTTAAAACACTCCTCCATCATTCGCAGTTTATCAAAGTCCTTATACTTTTTTGGGACTTTACTTTTTAAAAAATCTGAGGCTCTTTTTGTATTTTTTTTTATTTTCATTTCAGTTTTTTTTGCTAATAAAGGCACTACTCGTTGGCGTTTCCCATAATTTTATTCCTTGAAGATGAAACTTTTTTTTTGAAATGATCTCTATCTTTTTCGATAGTATGTTAAAAATCCAATCAGAAATATTTTCAGCCGTTGGAATGAATGGAACTGATACAAATTTTAATGACTTATTTTTTTTAGCAAACACCGCCAGCACTGGATCTTTTTCATAAAACATAAATGCATGGTCGCACTTAGAATGCACTTCATTCATAAGTAATGTTTTAACGTCAATAAAATCGAATACCATTCCTTCCTCGCTTCTCCCAACCTCCTTCTGAACTTCACCTTCAATATTTAATTCTAACTTATATCGATGTCCATGAAGATTTCTGCATTGTGATTTATGATTGGGAATTCTGTGACCCATATCAAATTCAATTATCTTAGTAATTGTCATTTCGTTAGATTTGCATATAAAATTGATTTTGCAGATATTGATCTTCTTTCAATACACCACGAACAATTGTTGTTTTTGTTACCACATTTGTTTTATTAACACCTCTCATGCTCATGCATAAATGGGTTGCAGTAATATGTACAATCACTCCTTGCGCATTCAGATGCTTCATTAATGAGTTCGCAATTTGCGTTGTTAAATGCTCCTGAACCTGAAGTCTTTTCGCATAAATATCAACTAATCTTGCAAATTTAGACAATCCAAGAATATGACCATTAGGGATGTACCCAATACTTACTTTTCCAAAAAAAGGCAGTAAATGATGTTCACAAAGGCTAAAAAAATCTATATTAGTCACTGTTATTAGACCCTTATACGATTCGCTTTCAAATTTCTTAAAAATTGATTTTGGATCTTTTTTATACCCTGATAATAGCTCCTCATACATTCTTTCAACCCTTATTGGAGTTTCTTTTAAACCATCTCTTTTTATATCCTCACCAAAGTAAATAAGAAGTTTTTTAATTGTAGGTGTAAGTTTCATTATGGTTGATTAATTATTTAGGCTTTCACAATAATAGATTATAACATAATGTGTATGAAGACGATCTTTCCTTAAAAAGCCGTTAACGCAACGAGAGCATGAAAGTAATCAAAGTGTCGCTTATAACCGCATTTACGACGTCGAGGATAAAATAATTTTCGTCCAAATACTATTATTGGTAATCTTCTCTGTAATTGCCTTCTGGTAAGTAGTAGTCTGAATAGTAATGTCATCAGACTCATAACTTCCATTAAGCTGTTCCCGTATTTTATCAATGACCATATTAATCTTCCGGTAGTGAGGAAAGATTAAAAAAATTGTTGGAAATTTATCATCTAGACCAGCATATTGCTTCCAGGAACCTTCCTCTTTGAGTTTAATAAATTCCTTGATTTTGTAAAGTATACCGTATCTGGGGACATGAGGATCAAAAAGTTCAAGGAAGAACGTCTCAATCTGAAGAGTTTTATTGTATGGGTTTTTGACCTTCTCGATATAAAGATCAGGAATCGATGTTTTAATTTCTTGAAAATCTTCATCAGGATAATGATGTAATTGTTTGGTTATCCACATCTCAGTTTTTGTTTCAACGTCATATTCTAACGTATCCTGCTTACTGGCTCTTTCAAACTCTTTAAATTGGGTATAAAACTCAGAAATGGCTACGCAGTGATTAATAAAGGTTTGTGAAGCATGTTTGTCCTCATAGAATTTCTTCATGTGCTTAAAATCCAAATGTTCATATTCTGCCTGATATTCCTCACCCTTCTTGGATCGAATAAAAATAATGCCGTTATTGCCCAAGTAATATATAGCAGGCTTAGTATTTTCCAGTAACTTTGTTGAATAGATTCTCCCTAAATAATTTTTGTTAACTAAATCCCTAAGCCAGGTATTTATGCGTCTGGCATCTTTATGATTGAACAGTCTTTGTATTTGATGTCTATTGATAAATCTGAATTTAAAAACAAGATCGATGATTTCTTTTTGTTTAGGAGTTATTGTAGGAAGTTGTTTATAGTTCATGATAGGTTATGTATTTAGTAACTGGTAATTTGTTTAAGGTTATATAATTTTTAAGGACAGCAGGTATTAATAAGGAAAAGTGTAGTAATTATACATCATTTACTTCATTTCTTATTATCTATACATGGTATAGGTAATAATGGATAGTTCATTTATAGTTTTCGGCTCAAGAGCTGTATAAGCTTACGCACGAGTATTGTCCTAGTCGGTGAGGACGTTATCTGTGCCTGAGATGAAACAAGTATTTTGCACTTGACAACTATCTATATTTCGATATATACTATCTATATATAGATAGTTAAGAAACCATATGTTAATTCAAGAATTGCCGCTTTATCCAATAGAAAAAGCTATCACTCAAGCTCCTGTTAAATCACAAAAAATGAGTACATCTCAACAACCAATACACCCGTTAGCTCCACTAAAGACTCTTGATAACTTGTTGCTCAATATGTTTCCCCAAAACAAGGACAAGAACAGGATTATACAAACAAGAAAATTACTTGGGAAGACTGCGGAAAATCTATCCAATGAACAAATTCATTGCATTGTTACGAAATTCCAATTTTTAATTAATAGTTGGCTTGATGAATTTGAAAAAGAGGTTTTCGGAGGTAAAACTCTTAAAGAAGTCCTCAACGAAAAATAACTATGGAATTAACTAACAGTAATTTACAAACCAAGCAAGCAGTGATTTACCTTCGAGTTTCAACTGAAGAACAAGTAGATAATTTCTCCCTAGACACGCAGGAAAAAATATGCAAACAGGAAGCAGAAAGACGAAAAATGTCTGTTGTAAAAACATTCAAAGAAGAAGGACGTTCCGCCAAGAACATAACAGGAAGACCTGCACTTATTGAGATGTTGGAATATTGTCGGAAAAACAAAAAAACTACAGATGCGCTTATCGTATACAGGATTGATCGGATATCAAGACAATTACAAGATTATTTAACCATCAGAAAAAAACTATCCGAGTGTGGCATTATGATCGTTTCCGCTTCAGAACCGACAGGTAATAGCCCAACTGAGAAATTCATAGAGTCGATGCTCGCCAGTTTTGCTCAAATGGATAATGATGTGAAAAGTGAACGAGCAAGAAACGGACTAAGAGCTAGGTTTTTATCAGGATTAAGTTTCGGAACACCGCCATTCGGCTATATAAATGAAAATGGTTACGCAGTTAAAGATTCAAAAAGATGGGATAAAATCAAAGAGGCTTGGGATCTGATGTCAACAGGAACCAAAACACTATCTGAAATGGCAAAAATTATGAATGAGTGGGCCTTACGACAACCTTTCAAAGGTAAAGAATTTTTATTATCACCTCAAGCAATAAACCGTATGTTCCGCAATAAATTTTATATGGGAATACTGACATCTAAGACAAACCCTGAAGAAGTTCGGGGACAACATATTCCAATGGTATCGGAAACTTTGTTTTATCGGGTGCAAGCAGTTCTTGATGGGAGAAATACCAATATTCATGTTCTATTAGCTCGACGAAGCCGTGACAATGCAGAATTTCCGTTAAGAAGATTGGCAAGGTGTAAATGCGGGACTCCATTAACCGGTGCATGGAGCAAAGGAAAACGGGAAAAGTTTGCTTATTATTTATGTAACAAACGGTGCGGAGCACCTTCAATACCCGTTGATAAACTAAACGATGCCGTAAAAAGTTTTCTTTCAACAGTCTCGCCAACAAAGGAATGTTTAGATGCTTTTATTGCTTTGTTAAGACGTACATTTATTGAGCGAGGTACGCAACTTAGAAAACGAAGAGAAGAAGCAGATATCCAACTAAAGAAATTTTATGAAATGCGTCAAGCACTTATCCAAAAGAACTTAAGTGGTGTATATTCGGATGACATATTTAAAGAACAAAATAGATTAATTGAGGAGCAAATAGCCAGCACTCAAATAACAAAAGACGATGCGTTACTTGCCAAGTATAATCTTGAGACGATTGTAAAGTTCATGAAGCATAAATTTGAAAATCTTGGTACAACCTACCAAATGTCAAACCTTAGCCAAATCCGAGTGCTTTTGTGTTCGATATTTCCTTCAGGATTAGTCTGGAGCTATCCAGGCTTATCGAACACCGAGATTAGCCCTTTGTATCAATCTATTCGTAGATTTGAAAGTACAGGGATCGGACCTTGTGCCGAGGGTCAGAGTCGAACTGACATCTGAGGTTTTTCAGACCACCGCCGTGACCACCTTGGCTACCTCGGCTAGGTTTTTTAGCCATTTTCTATTCTGCCTATTATTTTATCATCGGTTAGCGGTTTTATCCATATGATGTATATCTATATTAAAGCTGAAGAAAGAGGTGAATTTTACTCTGACCCTTGAGATTTTTTTTCCACAAAATTGACTATATTCTCTGCTATTTCTTTTTTTTGTTTCAAAAGAATTTTCTCACAGTCGTTTTTATTCCTTACAATAATTACTTCATTCATATCTGCCTGGAACCCCCGGTCACTTCTACCAACATTATTGGCAATAAT
This sequence comes from Candidatus Roizmanbacteria bacterium RIFCSPHIGHO2_01_FULL_39_8, assembly GCA_001789355.1. Lineage (GTDB taxonomy): Bacteria > Patescibacteriota > Microgenomatia > UBA1406 > GWC2-37-13 > O2-01-FULL-39-8. The sequence goes on along the minus strand of MFZI01000011.1, from coordinate 10,374 downwards.
TAAGTCTGCTTTTGATTCTTTCAATTTTTTATATGCGGCTTTTATTAATGCCTTATCATCTAATCCAAATTCCGCTTTAAAACCTATTAGTCGTATTCTAGAATTCAATTTCTTAATCTGATCAAGTATTTTCATCCGCGGCTTCAATCCAAGAATAATTTTTTTTTTGCTTGAAATTTTTCCTTTCACATGATCCACTTTAAAATCAGAAACTGCAGCAACGTGATAACAAATATCATATTTTTGAATATGTTGTTTAATGAGAGAAAATAATTCATCGGCAGTTTCAAAGGTTTTCTCAGGTATTGGGAAACGCGTTTTCACAGCACCTTTTGCTCTTAGAAGGAGCACGTCACCTCCACGCTGATAACAAGTGTCCGCTAAAGCAGCACCCATTTTGCCTGAACTCCTATTAGTGATGTATCGAATGTCATCGATTTTCTCTTTGGTTCCACCGGACGTGACGATTATTTTTTTCCCTTTTAACGAAGATGAATATTTTAAGTTCGCTAGTATTTCGTCTTTAATGATTTGAATATCTTCAAGCCTGCCTTCGCCTTCATATCCACATGCTAACATTCCACTTGTAGGTTCTACAATTTGATAGCCGAAGTTTTTTAACCTGGATACATTTTCTTGAGTGATGGGATTCGTCCACATATGAACGTTCATGGATGGGCATAGTATTACTGGTGAAGTAACTGCAAGAAAAGTGGTCGTCAAAAAATCATCTGCTATGCCGTGCGAAAGTTTTGCGATAACATTTGCGGTTGCCGGAATAATCACCATGAGATCTGTTTTATCGGCGAGTTCGATATGATCTACTTTTCTTTCCGACAGGATTTTTTTGTGATTAAAGTCTTTTTTGAAAAGATGCATGTGTACTTTTTTCTTAGTGAGGTTTTCTATCATTGAGGTCGGGACCATGTGGGAAGCATGAACCGTCATAATAACCTCAACATTAAGATTGTTCTGCAGAAGAATTTCGATGAGATCGAGAGTTTTATATGCAGCGATACCACTACTTATTCCTACAAGTACTGTTTTTCTCATTTGAGGCTATACCCCCCATCGACAACCAGGACATGACCAGTGACGTAGCTTGAATCCTCAGAGGCAAGAAAAAGTATTGCTTTTGCGAGTTCCTCCGGTTCGGCGATTCGTTGAAGTGGAGTAATTCTTTTAAATCGGTCTATCAGTTCCTGACCAGCTCCTCTTGTCATATCAGTTTTCACGTTACTCGGTGCCACAGCATTTACTCTTATTGAGGGAGCGAGTTCTTTTGCAAATGCTTTGGTAAGAGAAATAACTCCGCCTTTTGCGGCAGAATATGCCAAGACGGGGGCAACGCCTAAAATTCCTACCGTCGAGGTAAGGTTGACAATATTTCCACCATTTTGTTTTTGCATTATTGGGGCAACCTGACGAATCATTAACCAAATACTCGTTAAATTGATGTCCACAGTTTTCTGCCAAGTCTTTTCGTTTCCTCTCCAATCTCCCGGTCGAATGATCTCACCCGCATTATTGATGAGAATGTCAATTTTTTCAAATCTATCTACCGCTTCTTTTATTAATCTTTCTACATCTTTTTCTTGAGAAACATCTGCTTGAACCGCTAATGCCATTTTTCCTATCTTTTTTGCCAGCGCTTCTGCTTTTTCTTTACTCGATTTGTAGTTTATGATAACTTTTGCGCCTTCCTGTGCAAAAAGTAGAGCAGTAGTTTTCCCTATTCCTCTCGAAGCACCAGTTATGAGAGCGACCTTGTTTTTGAGTTTCATTGAGTGCACCGGGATGGGATCGAACCATCGGCCTCGTGTTTATAAGACACGTGCTCTAACCACTGAGCTACCGGTGCGATTTTTAATTATTTAAGTATATCAAATATCAGCTATTTTCTTACCATAATAGTCCGAAATACCTTTTATTCCCATTAAGATCGTTTCTTTTATTTTTGTATCGTGAACGGTGACACCACACGTTCCATGACCAAATCCCTTCTGATCAATTTCTGATCGAGAGCTTTCTTTAATATATGGCTTTATGAAATTTGCCTTGGAAATATCTAGCATTTTACTCCAATAAGTTATTTCCTTTTCAATATCCATATCTTTATATAAATGTAAGTAGATTTTTATTTTGCTTTTGGGAATTAATAACCCTTTTAATAACCAATAGAGTGCAAATTTCAGTACTCCAGGATCGTTATTATTAAGACTAATTGTATGAGAGCTCGCTTTATTACCTTCTCCCCAATATAACAACAAACCTGCTATTAGTAATTCTTTTCTTGAAAATGGTAGTAGTCGTTTTTGTTGGGCTTGATAATATTGATCTAGTCGTTTTTCTCTTTTTTTTCTCATGGTCAATCTGAATTTTTCGATTGCTCGATATTTGTTTTTATTAACACGCTGTAACTGACGAGTGGATAACGGGTAAAATTTAAGCCATAAACTCAACGTACTTTTGCTTACTTTTATTATTCCTCTTATTTCGCTATATGTTTTACCTTTATTTCTTAAAAGGATTGCCTTCCTTCTTTCCAAAATTTTTGCCATATTAGAACTTAATCTTTAATGTTGTAAGAGTATACTACAATAGTACACTTTTTAGAAGATTAATAAATTATTGTTTAAGTAGAAACTCCAACTGTGAACAGACTATTTCTTAGTTGTTTAATATCTGTATATATAATTCCTATCATTCCAATGCTTTGGGCAGCCATTACATTTTCTTCTAAATCGTCAATAAAGATACATTCATCAGGTTTAGCTTTAATCTTTTGCAAAACATTTTCAAAAGCTTTTACATCTGGTTTTATCAGACCTTCTTCATATGACTTAAAAACTCTTTTAAAATGCGAGTAAATATCTCGTTTAGAATTATATTCGTCGTGGATGTCAATTGTATCCGTAAATAAATAAACGTGAAATTTTTTACTTAACGTGTCAACTAATTTTAATATTTTATTATCTATATGAGCAACTCTTTTGTATTCGTCGATCCAAGCTTTTTTCAACGTTGGTAAATCAATGCTACTTCCCAGCTCTTTAATTAAGCTGGCTAAAAATTCATCTGAAGTTATCTTCCCCGTCCTTATCAGTCTTTTTTTCTCTGTGTAAAATAAAAAGGCCTTATCTTTAATTGAAGGAAAAATATCGGTAAGAATATCTTCAGTCAAGGTCTTTTTATGAGTGAGAATTACTCCCCCAAGATCAAAAATAATATTTTTAATCATGTGGACCGGAGGAGACTTGAACTCCCAACCTCTGCAATGCGAATGCAGCGCGCTACCATTGCGCCACCGGCCCTTTACACTGAGCAAAGCGAAGTGTTTATTAATTGTAATTTTTTAGTTTTCTTCCATCCCTTGATTTCTCTTTCTCGTTTTGCTGCCTCAATTTGATTAGAACATTTTTCAAAATATACTAAAGATACAGGAATCTTACCTCGTAATGATTTCGCACCTTCTTTTCTATTGTGCTGATCAATCCTTCTTTTTACATCCGTCGTGATTCCTGTATATAAGGTATCGTCTTTGCCTCTTGCGATATATAAAAACCACATATCATTTGTTTCACCGGGATCAAAGTGTCCCCGGGCAGAATTGAACTGCCATCAAAGGCTTCGGAAGCCCTTATTCTATCCGTTGAACTACGGAGACTACTTTAGGAATAAAACACTCAATATTATAGCAAGTACGATACGGTAAAAACCGAAGATCTCGAGGGTATTTCGTTGCAGGAATCGAATGAGCCATTTCACGACAAAATAAGAAGAAACAAATGCCGAAATAAATCCAACTCCAAGCAATATCCAATTAGTCGAATAATTGGAAATCATATCTCTCATCTTATAGAGATCAAGAAAAGAAGCGGCAAAGACGGTTGGGACTGACAAAAGAAAAGAGTAATAAGCGGCTTTATCTCTTTTGAAGTGCAATAGCATCATTGCGATGATTACCGCTCCGGCACGAGATACCCCAGGTAGTACTGCAAGCGACTGGACCAAACCGATGATGATTGCTTCCTTATAAGTTAAACTTTGCATGTCTCTCTTCAGTATAATTTTGTCTTTTTTTATTAGTCTTTCAACGAGCAGGAAAACTACTCCGACCAAAGCAAAAATTCCAACCATAAAAATCTGATTTTCAAAAAGTACCTCCTTTATGAATGTATAGAGGACCAATCCGACAATCGCAGTCGGTAAAAACGAAACTAAAACTCTCTTTACCAATTCTTTATATTTAACGACGTCAGTGAAGAAGAGGAGAGCAACGGATAAAATAGCTCCCGATTGGATAAATACCTCGAATAGTTTAGTGAAGTCATTTTGACTGATTTTGAGCAAAGTTGAGGCAAAAATGAGGTGAAATGTCGAAGAGATGGGTAAAAACTCGGTTATCCCCTCCACTACTCCCAATATCACTGCCTGAATTATCGTCATATTTTTCCTTCTGTCATCCTGAATCTAATTCAGGATCTGATTTTAGAAAACAGATGTTGAACCTGGTTCAGCATGACAATTCTTTAATTGTATAATATATATAATGAAAATAGCGCTTGTTCACGATCAGTTACAGGAGTTTGGTGGCGCAGAAAGAGTTTTAGTTGCGCTTCACAAAATATATCCAAAAGCCGACGTCTTTACTTCTTTTTATAACCCAGCCTCCTTAGGAATTCATAAAAATGAATTCAAAGACTGGAATATTATTACTTCCTGGGCAGATAAGGCGCCGTTTATTAAAAAGCTCTATTCTCCATTCCGCTTTATCACTCCTTGGATCTGGGAGAGTTTTGACCTTTCACAATATGATCTTGTTATTTCTTCTTCCGGAGCATATATGTCAAAAGGCATTATTACGAAACCTAATACTGTTCATATCTGCTATTTGCACCATCAACCTCGTTATCTTTACTATTATGAAACCGCGCGCGAATGGCAAAGGTATTTCCCAGTAAAAATATACGGACATCTCATCAACCATGACTTGCGCATCTGGGACTACATTTCTTCCCAAAGGGTGAATTACTTTATTGCCAATTCCGAAGAAACAAAACGCCGCATCGAAAAATTCTACCGCCGAGAATCGGTTGTAATATATCCTCCAGTAAATATTCCCCAAACGATGACAACTCAAGTGCGGCCGCACTCAAGTAGCAATCACAACTACTATATAACAGTGTCCAGATTGGCGAGGGCAAAACATATTGAGATCCTTCTAAATGCTGCAAACAAAATGAAGTTTAATTTAAAAATTATAGGATCAGGTCGTGACGAACATTATCTAAAATCTATCGCCGGTGAAACAGTGGAATTTTTAGGAAATATTTCTGATGATACTCTCTCTATGTTGTATCAAAATGCAAGAGCCTTTCTCTTTGCATCAGTTGATGAGGAATTCGGAATTGCCCCAATAGAGGCTATGGGACATGGTTTACCTGTAATAGCCTATGCATCAGGGGGATTGAAAGAAACAGTCAAAGAAGGTATTAATGGATATCTATTTGACAAATTCGACGAAGACTCACTGATTGGGAAGATCAACGAGTTAACGGATTTAACAGAGGGAAAATACGAGGAGATGAAAAAAAATGCCCGCCTTGAAGCTGAAAAATATTCCTTTGGAAACTTTAAACGGAATATTATTAATTTTGTTGAAAATGTTAAAAATTAATAGTTTTCATACTATTACAGAGGCCTAATTGTAACCGACCCGGTTGCAGGAAGGCTGCTACAACAATCTACATATGCCGGAATTACCCGAAGTTGAAACAATCCGTCAAGGTCTAGAAAAATATCTTGTTGGAAAAAAGATCATTGGTGTTAAACTTAAAGGTTTTATACTTCCCCCAAGCCAACTCTCACACCTGGAAGGTGGAAGAACTGTTGCGGTAAAGCGCTTTGGTAAAGGTTTGGTTATCGACCTTAATAATAAGTATTCTTTGGCGATTCATATTAAACTAACTGGGCAGTTCATATACAAAGGACCGGAGACTGAAAACATTACTCCTTCCAAAAAACTCGTTGGTCTAGTTCCTTCAAAGTTCACCCGCATCATTTTCAAACTTGATAAAAATGCTTTTTTATATTTCAATGATGTACGGAAATTCGCTTGGGTAAAAGTGGTAAAAACCGATGAAGTTAAAAATCTTCCATTCTTTAAGGGACTTGGGCCTGAACCATTCAGAGATTTAAGATTTGAACATTTTAAACGAGTTGTACAGAAATCCAAAGGTGCAGTCAAAGCAGTACTTATGGATCAGAAGAAAATCGGAGGAGTTGGAAACATCTATGCAAATGATGCTTTAAATCTTGCGCGAGTCGATCCTAGAAGAAAAGGGTCTGGTCTTGACAATAAAGAGATAGAAAAACTTTACGAGACAATTCACGAGGTTTTAAAACGTGGATTGAAATATGGCGGTGCAACCGAATTGAATTATGTAAATGCCTTAGGTCAAAGCGGAAAATATCAAGAACACTTCCTCACTTATGGAAGACAGGGACAAAAATGTTATAACTGTGGCGGAACTATCAAAAAAATCTTCCTCGCTGGCCGCGGCACTTACTTTTGTGAGGACTGTCAGAAGTAGTCGCAAAGATACTTATTCGTATCGTACTGCATCGATTGGTGACAGGTCGGCTGCTTTTTTGGCCGGAAAAACTCCGAAGATGATACCGATTGCTGAAGAGACTCCAAGCGCGAGTATAACCGAGTTCAAATCTATGTATGCAGGAAAAAATTGCTGAACCAAAACAGTAATTATAAATCCTGCGATAATCCCCAAACTACCACCAAAAAGGGAAAGCAGAATTGACTCAACCAAAAAGTGGGCCAAGATATCAAACTTTCTCGCACCTATTGCCCTTCTGATTCCAATTTCTTTGATTCTTTCAGTCACGGTGACATACATGATATTCATGATTCCAATTCCTCCCACGAGCAAGGAAATCGCCGCAATACCGACAAGAAAAGCATTAATTATTCCGAAGATGGATCCTATGACATTGAGTATTTCTGTCTGTTCAAATACGGTGAAATCATCTTCATTGTCATACCGTTTGGACAAAACTTTTGCTATTTCATCTTTAGTCCTGGGGATATCTTCTTCAGCAAAAACCTTTAAATAAATTGCAAAATATTTTTTATCAGGGTTAAATGAGAAAGATGATTTAAAAGGAATATACGCATGTGCATCCATATCTTGACCCCCGATTCCTCCCCCACCTTTCGACTTGAGAACTCCAATGACCTTAAAATTTTGATCATCTATCTTCACTTTTTGGTTCAATCCCAATTCAATTGAGCCGAAAAGCTTTTCTATTATTTTAGGCGCCAAGAGAACTACTTTACTTCCTTTTTGCTCATCGGTTTTCTCAATCAGTCTCCCCTGCATGAGCTCCAAATTAAAAACCGGGATCATATCCACCGTTGATGCAATAATCTCTATCACCTCAGTCTTCCCGTTAGCTTCTATCTCTGATCCTGGTTTGGCATAAGCGGGTGCAAGGTGGCTTATTGTTTTTATTCGTCTTAAACTTTTTACATCTTTTTCATCAAACTGAATCCCACCTATGAATCCACCACTCGTAAAACTATTTTTTCCTCCCGGTATAATAAAAAGCAGATTTGTTCCCAAGCTCTCGAATTGCTGTTCAATATACTTTTTCAGCCCCAAGCCGAAAGCAACCATCAGAACAACAGATAATACCCCAATCAAAATACCAAGCGAGGTTAAAAATGTTCTCCCTTTATTCCTCGAAAAGTCAAAAATAGCGGACTTCAAAATGAAAATAAAATACGTCATTTTTAGATATGTCTGGTAACTAACAGTCTAAAATCTAATAGTCTATATAATTTCCCCGTCCTTAATTCGTATTATCCTTTTTGTCTGTTTGGCGATATCTACTTCATGAGTCACTATGATTACGGTCATCTTTTCTTTCAGATTAAGATCTTTCAAGAGGTCCATTATTTTATCTCCAGTTTTTGTATCCAAATTACCGGTTGGCTCATCTGCAAGTATCAGATCCGGCCCCATAATGAGGGCTCGTGCTATAGCTGTTCGCTGCTGCTGCCCTCCCGAAATTTTATTTGGGTAGGAATGGGCTTTTGCATCGATTCCAAAATCTTTCATAATATCCCACACTCTTTCTTCTGGATCAAAACTGAGTTTCTTTTTTGCATAGATAGTAGGAAGCAAAATATTTTCTCTTACTGTCAGTTTCGGGATTAGGTTAAATTGCTGGAAGACGAAACCGACAAATTCATTTCTTAGTGTCGAAATTTGATCGTCATTGAAGCGAGATATGTCCTTTTCGTTTATCAATATCGTCCCCTTCGATGGTCTATCAAGAAGGCCAATAATATGCATGAGAGTAGACTTACCCGATCCTGATGGCCCCATAATGGAACTAAACTCGCCCCGCTCTATGCGCAGATTGATACATCTGAGCGCAGTGAAGATTATTTCTTGATCAAGCTGATATTCCTTGTAGATATTCTGGAGCGTAATCATAAACTGATTGATTGAATAACATCATTCTCATGAAGGCCCGATTTGATTTCGACTGACCCATCTATTTCTTCTCCTACTTTCACAAATGTTTTAAGTTTTTTATCGTTTTTAAGTTTCCACACATATTTCTTGCCTTTTTCGGTTTGAATATAACCGGATGGTACAGTAATGATGTTATTTCTTATTTTGGAAACAAAATTTGCATCACCACTCATTCCATAACGAAACTGGTAACTGCCGTTATTTTTGTCAAATACTATCTTTACTGAATATACTGTTCCTGTTTCTCCTGATTTGGGCACAAAGGAAATCAGCGAAATTCTTGCCTTTATAATTTGATTTTCATAAGAATCCAGAATTACTTCGCCCGGCATATCGGGAGAAAGCCTCACCACGTCTGTTTGGTCAGCTGTTGCCGAAAAATAGACAGTGTTTGGATTTATGATTTCAAATTCTGCTTGTGCTGGGGTAATATTTACTCCGGCGTAAGGAGATCCAACTCTCACCACTATTCCATCTATAGGTGAAGACAAAGATGAATATTCTATTGCCAGCTTTTTCAATTCAACATCAATTACTGCATCGTTTAGGTCATATTGCGCCTGGTCCAGAACTCGCAAGGCAGACCTTCTTGCCGCATCGGTCAGGCCTCCAATATTGTTTAACTGGGTATCCTCTACTTCCTGGTCAAAATCTGTTCTCGTATCAAGGAAAGTGTTTAGGTATTTTTTTAAATTTTGTTGTACTTCCCTTTGATCAAGTGAGGCAATCGACTGATATTTTTTAACGTAATCCCCTTCCTTAACGCCAACCCATGCCAGTTTCCCTGACGATTGAAATCTTAGTGTTACGTGCTCTTCGGCTGCTATCTCCCCTGATAGCGAAAGCTCATCTTTTATTGTTTCTCGCTTAACCGTATACGTGTTTTTAGCTTGTTTTGCTTTTGTGTCGGAATCCTGTTTGAAATAAAATCCGCCTCCTATGAAAATCACTATTCCGAGTAAAAAAACCCAGCGTTTTTTCATCAACTTAGCCATACTCGATTATATAGATAATCCTATCTGTTCAGAAGTGACAGGCGTCACTCAAAATTTACTGAAAAATGCAGTCCAGTCGGAGACGGGCATAACATTCTGTAAGCTAAAATTCCACGCATACATATAGATCGCAGGGAGCAAAATAACTAATGCAAGTAGAAATTTTTTTGCGGTGAAAAACTTTTCGAATCCTATGCAGGCCAATGGCCACAACGGCAAACTGTATCTCCCAATATCTCTGTGTTGGATAAAAATAGTCGCGATAAAAAAAACGAGTGAAAAATAAAAAAAACTTCTATACTTAGCATCTTTTAAATAAATGACGGCCAAAAGATAGAGGAAGAAATAAAAAATAATATCCTCTAGCCAAGCCGAGCCTACCCACCTACTCATGGAATTAAAGACTGCATAGGGAGCAACCAGATGGAGATTGTCACCCGAATGAAAATAGGCAAAGAAGTCATTGTATTGAACTTGATATAACCAAAAAACAGGTAGTAAAGCCAGCGGTATAAGGAGAACAAATAACCACTTGATCTTAAACTTTGCATTTCGGAAGAATAATTTTTCCGTAAAAAAGAGAACATACGCTCCAAAGAGAAGTATCCCTGGTGTTTTTGTCATCGTCGCTAATCCTCCTAAAAGTCCGGCTAATAGATATTTTTCCTTTTCAAAAAAGAAGAGAGACAAAAGAATAAAGAGCAGAAATAGACTTTCGGGAGATCCGATAGATCTGACAATCAGAAACCTGGGAAGAAGTAAAAAAACGGAAGTGAGAAGTAGGGGATATTTTGTAAGTTTGAATTTTTTTGACA
>MFZI01000010.1 GCA_001789355.1 Candidatus Roizmanbacteria bacterium RIFCSPHIGHO2_01_FULL_39_8 | reverse complement strand
TGAGGGAGAAGACGTCACTGATCAATTCGTCGACAATGAAGCCCGACTCACTACCCTGAACACGACAAAAGCTAAGTTCGAGGAGATCTTGGCGAAAGCCACCCAAATTCAAGATATCTTAAATGTCCAAAGAGAAATCATCAGCCTCCAATCACAAATCGACGCAATAAAAGGAGAGCAGAACTATCTCGAGAAAAATGCCGAGATGGCAAAACTTACCGTTTATCTTTCTACAGATGAATTAGCTCTTCCCTATGCCCCATCTGAAACATGGAGACCTGAAGTCATCTTTAAGCAAGCCGTACGCTCTCTTGTTTCACAAATTCGCAAAGTTGGAACATTTTTTATCTGGCTTGTTGTCTACTCGATTATCTGGATCCCTATTTTAATTCTTATCTTTCTCCTTAAAAAGAAGGGCTATTTAAACTTTCTGAGATAGAAAATTCTTATCTTGACATTTTATTCTCCGGTACTAGAATTAGGGTAGTTTACACATGAAAAAACTCTTCGAGCTTATCAATAAAAACCTATTCTCAAATATATTCCAGAAAAAGGTAAGTTGGTTAGATCCTCAGGATCTTCCCATCATCACTATCTCTCGCGAAAAAGGCTCTGGGGGAAGACCGATTGCACACCTCATCGCTAAAAAACTAGGACGCCCCTGGAAGGTCTATCATGAGGCTATTGTTGACGAAATCTCAAAAGAAACACACCTCCGCAAAGATCTTATCAAAGAACTTGATGAGCGCAACATTCCACTGATTGACGAAATGATTGCCGAGTTTTTTGGGACTCGATATTTGAATATGGGAAATTATTACAAACATCTGATAAAAACTCTCACGACAATCGGTCACCGGGGATATGCCGTCATTGTAGGACGTGGCGCCCAACATCTCTTTCCACATGCTCTGAAGGTGCGTGTAATTTGTGAATGGGATCAGCGCATCGCATGGATGATGGAATTTGAAAAAGTTTCACGTTCGGAAGCTGTTAAACGTATTGAAAAATCAGATATAGAAAGGTACGAATTCGAGCAAAGCATCTTTAAGCACGATATCAAAAAAGCCCAACACTATAATTTCATTATTCGTACGGGTAAAACCGTCTCCATCGAAGACGCCGCCAACACGATTGTCTTCCTCGCAAAAAGAAGATTTAGAATCTGAAATATCAAGCTTATGTATTGATATTTATTTTTACAGAAGGACTCATCGTTGTTTTGACAAATACGGCTTGGATGTGGGATTTTCCGACCGAAGATAAAAATGAGACTGCATTGTCCATTAATGCCTTCTCTTCTAATGAAATTTTTCCGATCATTTGGTGAATGAGAGGAAATTTAGGTTCCGTTTTCCAACGAAGCGTGCCTTTTTGAAACTTTTTAGCCACTTCTTCAGGTTTGGGAGAAATCGTACCAGCCTTGGGGTTTGGCATCAAACCCTTTGGCCCCAATAATTTCGCAAATCGAGCCAATTTAGGCATATATTGAGGATGGGTGATGAGTATATCAAACTCAAGTTTTCCCTTGCCGATGTCTTCTAATACTTTTTCATCGACTATTTTGATCCTGGTAGTTTTACCTGTGGAATGAGGAAGTGCCACTTCACCTTTTAAACCTGTCGAGTCAACGTTGATGTGAAGCTCTACGGACTCGTCGAACTTTGTAAACTTCATTTTTTTTAGGAGCTTTATAGCTTCATCAAGAGTATATGTCTTTTTTTTATCAACCAATTTCTGCGACTTTTTATAATTCCCTCCTCGTGACTTTTTCTTTGCTTTTTTTGCCCTCTCTTTACCCACCGTAGCTTCAGCGGAGGTGGGCATTTTTTCAATTAGTTCCTTACCTTTCTGCATTTTACTTATAGACTCATCGCTTACTTCAACTTGCTTCATTCGTTCTCCACCTTTGAGGCCCTGAGCACGAATCTTGTGAGCTTTCTTTTCAGCCGACTTCTTTTTTTGTTCGTCTTTCTGTTTCTTCTCTACGCCTTCATCTCCAATAACTCTGGTTCTGATCTTTCCCATGGCTTAAATCTTAATTCTTAACTACTAATTCTTAAACAATTTTTAAACCTTTAAATATTAAAACTTGATATTTGTTTAAAAATTAATGTTTAATCTTTAATCATTACTCAACATCTACCCCCATACTCCTTGCTGTCCCAGCGACTACCTTCATTGCTTGAGCGAGGGTATCCGTATTAAGGTCTGCAAGTTTTTCTTTGGCTATTTCTTCGACTTGAGCCTTTGTTAATTTTCCGACCTTTTCTGTATTAGGCTTACCCGATCCTTTCTGAAGGGAGATCTTTTTCTTTATCATGGCAGCTACCGGCGCAAGCTTAGTGATAAAAGTGAAAGATCTATCTTCATAAACAGTGATCACCGCTGGAATGACCTGGCCCTTCATTTTAGCGGTTTTTGCATTATATTCTTTGATGAAGTCCATTATTGGTACGCCATGTTGACCTAAAGCAGGCCCAACCGGCGGTGCCGGAGTTGCTTCCCCTGCGGGAAGATTAAGTTTCAAAATTGTTTTTACTTTTTTTGCCACAATAGTAAATCTTAATTTTTAATCTTTAAACTTTAGAATTTAATGTTTGTTTAACAACTAAGATTTGATCTTTAATAATTAGAGTTTAGCTACCTGAAGAAAATCCAATTCCACAGGAGTCTCTCGATCGAATATCGAAACCAGTACTCGTACTTTTCCTTTCTCTTCGTCAATTGCTTCTATCGTTCCCAGGAAGTCAGCAAAAGGACCATTGGTGATTTTGACCGCTTCGCCAACCGAAAATTTAGTTTTAAATTTGGGTTGTTCCTGTTGAACGAATTTCATGATGGCCTCGACTTCTTTGTCTGAAATAGGAGTCGGCTTAAGACCTGCTCCGACAAATCCTGTGACTCCTTCGGTTGTCCGAACAACAAGCCATGAGTCATCATTGAGGATCATCCTTACAAGCACATAGCCGGGGAAGACCTTTTCTTTCGCCTTTGACTTCTTGCCTTTTTTAACAATCACAATCTCGCGCATTGGAATAACGACATCAAAAATCTTGTCTTCCACACCCAAGCTTTTAATCCTCTGTTCTAGTCCAGTTTTAACTCGAGCCTCATAGCCTGTCTGTACATGAATTACATACCACTTTGCTTTCGCGTCGAGCGGTGTAGCATTTTTGAGAGCTTCTTTTTTTTCCTGAGTTAGCTGATCCGGTTGCACAACAAATTTAAATTTTAAATGTTAAATCTCAATTTTAAAACAATTTTTAAACGTTTAAATATTAAAATTTACTATTTATTTAAGAATTAAAAATTAATCTTTAAAAATTACTTTTATCTGAATTTGGTCACCATTTCCAGAGCTTTCGTGAGCAGAATGTCTATTATACCTATATATAATCCTATTATCAAGGATATTCCAATTACAATCACGGTCAATCTTATCGTTTCTTTCCTCGAAGGCCAGGTAACTTTTTTTAACTCCTCAATAATATCTTTAGTAAAAGTCGGAACCGGCATGGTTTTTTTATCCATGCTCAACAGTATACAGTATCAACTAGATACTGACTACTGAATATTTTATACTAACTTTATGTTCAAACACTTTACTGTTTTCCTTCTCTTACCGCTTATCTCTTTTCTCTTATCGACTTCCTCACATGGTGCGGATCTTCAATCTCCGCGCTATCGGATGGAGGTGAGTGACATTGACATTAACCTCAAACAGCAGCTCTCGTTTTATACCATCGAATCCAGATTTGGACCTAACTGGCAAGATTTTTATGAGCTTCAAGGATATATAGTAAAAAGTCCTCCAGATAGCCTTAAAGTTAGTTTATCTCAAAATCTCATAAATTTAGGGGAAATAAAACCAACAAAAGGATTTACAAATGCAACCTCTCTCACATTATTAGAGTCTCCAAAAAAAGGCTACCAGGCATATATCATCCAGCTCTATCCGCTGAAAAACGCAAAAGGTGATATTATTTCTGCCAGCGAGTGTGCAGACAATCGCCAAAAGTGTAATATCTCTCTTGCAAAACCTTGGATATCAAATACAGCTTATGGATTTGGTTATAATCAATCCGGTCCGAATAGTCCTTCCGATTTCAAAAATTCAACCTATTTTCGCCCGCTTCCGAACGAGAATAGAGGTGATTTTCCCAATTTCCTTTATAGTTCTGCGGGTAAAAACGTGAGTGAACAAACAAAGATAATTTTTAAAGTAAACCCTCCAGATTTTTTAGCAGGCACATTTGAAACAGTCGTAAATTTCATAGTTTTACCCAATTATTGATGAAAAACGTTATTAAATATTTTCTTATTTCATTTATTTGTGTTACATGTTTCATGTTGCATGTTACATGGGTAAACGCCGAAGAGCTCAAATTAGAACTTATACCCTCTTCGATTGAGATTGCCGCTAAGCCTAATAGTAGCATCAACCTGCAATATGCTTTGACAAACAAAGGTGACCCATTAGTCGTAAAAATAGAAGTGTTGCCGTTTGAAATAAAAGACTCGACTGGTCAGGTTGTTTTAGGAAATAGACTTGAAGGATTGATCGGGTTCACAATAGATTCACAAGATTCTCGATCCGAACCTATGCTCTTAAAAACTAATGAAATTAAAAGATTTACTTTAGGAATTCAAGTTCCAGAAGGATTGCCAGAACAGGATTACTACTATTCTCTCGTTATTGTTACTAATCCTCCTCCCATTCCTGAAGGAATAGTAAGTGTCAGAGCCAAAATCACTCTTGCTTCCCATCTGCTAATAACAATATCATCAAATGGTCAAATACAAATTAAGCCAAAAATCACATTATTCGAACCTCGGTCACAATTTAATCTAAAAATAGGAAATGCCACTGTGCATTTCTTCGATAGTTCCAGCTCGATCCCTATCGTACTTTTGGTTGATAATACAGGTAAAAATCTTATTCAAGCTGAAGGTATGATTGCCGAAAAAGGATTTCTTACGGGAGTAAAGAAATATGAAGTGAAATCTCAAACTATTCTTGCCGAATCCCAACGTTTATTGATTGTTGATTCTGCATCGGCTAATAAGCTAACTAACCAACTAACCAATAACTCGCTTGTTCTCAAAGGTTTTCACATAGGCCTCTATGATGTTTCAGCTTCAGTAAACTCAGGGAAAGGAACTCCAGGAGTCTATGGAAAAACTTTTTTCATCGCTCTGCCATTTAAACTCCTCCTTGTATTGATCCTTATCATATTTATTTCTGTATTCCTTTACAAAAGATTCAAAAAATAATCTTTCTTAAAAACAAATCTCTATGCAGTTTACATCTGCCGAATTTTTTTAAGGCTTCTATGTGGGCTCTAGTTCCGTACCCCTTATTTCGATTCCATAAGTATATAGGATATTTATGATGCAGTTCAGACATAATCTGATCCCTTTCTACCTTAGCTACGATCGATGCTGCAGCAATCGAAATACTCTTTTCATCTCCCTTTATGATTACCAATTGGTTTTTTAAGCCTATACTTTTTACATGTGTTACGTTAAAGGCATCGAGAAGAAGATATAAGTTACAACTTATGTACGATCGTACATAAGTTGCGGATATTTTTTTGATCACTTCTGCAACAGCTTTACGGATCGCAATTTTAGTGGCTTTGACTATTCCTAATTTGTTTACTACTGAAACGTCAGAAAATCCAATTGAATACGTTAGCGCAGTCTTCTTGATTATCTTTGCTAACCTTTTTCGCTCATTAGCTTTTAGTTTTTTAGAGTCATTAATCCCGAATTTCTCAATTTCTAAGTTTTTAATTTTTCTTGAGTCAAAACAAACCGCTCCAGCATAGACTGGCCCAGCGAGCGATCCTCGTCCTACCTCATCGACTCCTATGACGAGATAATCATCTCTCCACAAGCGCTCTTCGTATTCAAATGTCGGTAGTATCCTTGATTTTTTAGTGTATTTCATTCGTAATTAATAGCTACTATATACTAATTACTTCATTTTGTAGTTTATAATCCATTGACTTCCTAACCGATTGATCTCAATGATTAACAATATGAGAGGTTTTATTTCATCGCTTAGTCCGCTTTTTTCTAAATATAAAATAGAAGTATTTCTCCTCTCCATGGCATTGTTTATTTTTGTTTTTTCAGTTCTATTTTTTTTCTTGTCGATTGAAAGAATACCAAATGAAGAGCCAATATCTCAAGAGCAGATTTTTACTTCAATTCCACAGGAAAAATACTTTGTTGACCTGGAGGGGTCTGTTGAAAGACCAGATGTCTATGAAATAACCTCTGGGGCTCGGTTAAAGGATGTTTTGATCGCATCGGGTGGCCTGTCAGTAGATGCAGACAGAATATATTTTGCTCGCAATTTTAACTTGGCCAGATTACTCAAAGACCAGGAGAAAATCTATATTCCCTCAATCAGCGAAACTGAAAATAATGTATTGGCAGCAACACAAACTATACAAAGTCAAACAAATTCTTCTTTAGCTCAGCCAGCTAATACAATAAACATTAATACTGGATCCATGGATGAGCTCGATAGTTTGGCAGGAATTGGAGCAATTACCGCTCAAAAAATAATTCAAAATCGACCCTTTCAAACGATTCAGGAACTGCTCGACAAGAAGATTGTGAACAAGGGAGTATTTGAAAATATAAAAAATCGTATAGCAATATAGAACGTTAATAAGCCTCAAAATTAAATATATTGTAATATGTTTTCTCCTACCTTATTTACCTCTGTAATCAACTCCTATCTTCCGGAACCTCATGCATCGCTTTTGAATGGTATTCTATTTGGAGTCGACCTGCATGCTACGAAGCTGTTTTACCAGGAGTTAAGGACTGTTGGATTGGTCCATATCGTGGTTTTGTCGGGTATGAATATAACGCTTTTGGGAGCTATTGTGATGAATATTACATCCTTCTTTAGCAGACGAGTGTCGATAATGATAACAATACTAATCATTATTTTGTTTGTCTTATTCGTAGGCATTCAAGCCCCAGTCGTGCGAGCTGCAGTTATGGGTATGTTAACGCTCGTAGCTTTTATATTCGGCAGAAAAAATGTTGTTTTGTTTTCACTATTCTTATCAGGAATTTTTATTTTTATTGTCTGGCCGGAGTGGTTATCGAGCATTTCATTCCAACTCTCCTATGGAGCTACTCTCGGAATCATTCTTTTCTCCGGTAAAAGGCAAATTGAAGGCGAAAGTAATTGGGAAAAAGTAAAAATTGCAATAAAAAAAGATCTGAGAACTTCTCTCTCAGCACAAGTGTTCGCCGCGCCGATTATTTTTTTCTACTTTCAGCAAGTCTCACTCATCAGCCCGCTTTCTAATCTCCTCGTTTCCATAACCATCGCTCCTCTCATGATTATGGGCTTTATCACGGCTTTCTTGGGAAAAATTCATCCGTTTCTGGGACTCATCCCTTCTTACATCTGCTATGGAATCTTAAGCTATGTCATCTTTGTTGTAAAAACATTGGCAAAAGTTCCTTACGCTAGCATTTCTTTTTAATTCAATTTTTGTAGGTGTCGCGAGTGAAAATGTGAATTGTCTTTTTATTAAACTCGGTAACGTAATTTTTATCACACGAGAGTCTCACCCCGTCAGACGCGGTCCCCTGAGAAGTGAAAAAATTACTTTTGCCTCGTTTTAACGGCATAAATTTATTTTCCAAATTTTGATTTTTGATATTTGATCTCTGATATTCCTTTATGTTCGAGTCTCCAGTTTCTAAACGGATCTTTATTTCCATAATTGGTCTTTCGCTTATTCTCGTGACCATTCTCTTCATCCTACAAAAGACTAAGAGAGACTCATTTCTCGTCTTTTGCCACGTCGGACAGGGAGACGCAGCCTATATTAGGTTGGAAAACGAAATAGACATCGTAATTGACGCCGGTCCCGACCGAAAAATCCTCGACTGTTTGGGGAAATACATGCCTTTTTATGACCGAACCATCGAATACGCCTTCATCAGTCATCCACAACGGGATCATTTTGGCGGATATCTATATCTTATTGATCGCTATCGAATAAAATCTTTCTGGTTAAGTGAAGTCACAACCGGAGGGAAACTATTTTCTCAATTGCTAGATTCGATCAAAAAGAAAAAAATACCGATGTTCTTCCCGAAATCTGGTGAAAAGCTAAAAATAAAATACTCCACGTTCGTATTTTTATGGCCAACTCAAGATTATCTTTCTACTCAGAGCGTAATCGACAAAGATACGGACACTCAACTACGAAGATCTGGATTAGACATAAATAACTTCTCTCTTGTTTTTCTTTTTACTTATAAAGGCTTCCAGACTCTTTTTACCGGAGATATTTCAAATGAATTATTAAAGAGACTACCAATACAGTCTAAAATGAAACTTGATGTGCTGAAAATTCCCCACCATGGCTCAAAGAAAGGACTATCAGTAGAGTTTTTAAAATTAGCACACCCTACCTATGGAGTGATAAGCGTGGGGAAAACAAATTCTTACGGTCATCCGTCGAAGGATATATTAGCTATTCTTGAAGCCTCTGAAGTTAAAATAAAACGGACGGACAAAGATGGAGATATATTATTTAAGCTTAGATGACAGCTTCATTTAGCATTTCTAAGTAAAAAGGCTCGAGTATTAATTTGAATTTATTCAGTAATGGAGAATTAAAAAACGCAATCAGGAGAGAAGAATACCCCGTATTTCTTTATAGATATGAAATGCTTCAAATCCTATCCAATTATTACCAACTAGATCTTTAGGTAGACCAGGGTCAACCTTGAGTAATTCTATATATTTGTTGATAACCTTTTTAAACTTATCAGCTTTTTCACCCTCTTGTGAAAGTATTTCATGCCATTGTTTAAAAGCTTCACGATAGTCCCTATCCAGGATCGTTTTTTGCCATACTTTTTCTATAAGTGTGTTTTTATCACCAAAGATATGACCGGCTTCAAATGCCTGTATATATTGTTCTTCCTCTTTCTGAGAAACGAGCTGACGTAAATTTTCTATGATCGGATGGGGTGTAAGCCAAAAAGACCTATGCCAGGGACCAAGTCCCCATCCGGCAACTTCTCTTCTCAAGCGATCACGTAATTCTCTTTTCTTTTCCGGAATTTCGTATGACAATATTCTCCATTTTCCATCCCAATTATCCTTTAAAAAGCGGAAAAAAGGAAACTTAAGACAAAGCTCATAGAATCCCTTGTCAGTAAGTTTATATTGATTCTCTTTTTCATCAACTTTCTCTATAAAAGCTTCTCTAACAAGCCCTGATAGCGTTCCTCTTGTTTTTTCGTTAAATGTGAGATCTAGAATACGCTGATAAGTAGAGTTCATCTTAACAGGAGCAAAATCAACGTCAGAAAATAAAATCATAGATAGTAATATTTTCGTTCGCCGTTCTTTAATACCCATATAGGCTACAATTTAACAGACGAGAATTTTGTTGTCAAGAGGAAGTTTACAAATTTGGAAAAAGATCCTTCATGTTGCTTCGCTCTCTACCTCTGTAAAAGATGATTTAACCCAAATGACTACATATATCATTTAGCAACTCGTTCGACGTAAATTTGTAATTGCAAATGTATCGAATATAGTAATTAGCATCTCAAAATTTACTATTAATTAAACGTTCGCAGTAAATGATAAATTTTTTAGCTAATAAAATTCACGATCAACCGCCAAAAGCCAAAGATAAAGCTAAAGAGAAGAGTTTAAAAATTAGCAAACAGAGAAGACATATGATAAATAGATTATTTATTGCATACGTAACTTTTCCTTCTCAAATAATATTGGGCGAATTTATAGACCTGTAGTCAATATTTATCAGGAAATCTCACTTTTTTCTAGCCTCTACCTCATTACAGGCAGGATCAAAATTCAACTAGAGGGCTATATGTATTTCACTGACACTATAAGTGCAAATAATTATAGGTTAATTGATATATTAAGAACTATTAAATAGGCATATCTTATAATTCGGTAATTAAATTAAAGTTGTTTAAATATAACTATAGGTAGTTTAATATTTATCCCTTTGATCTTTATAACTATATCACAATATATTAAAAATGCCTATTGACTTCTTTATTATTATTGTATTAAATCAAATTAAGGCCTTAATATGTATAATGTCTATAATCTTGAGCCTGAATTCAAAAAATCTCTTGTTGCGGAAAATATTTCGCCAGTAAGTATTCGTAACTATCTTTCTGATATCCGTCATTTTTTTGGATGGTTTTTCAACGATACAAAAAGCCGGGCAGATATTCCTCTTGAGTCTCTGCTAGGATCAGTACTCGATAGTCATATAGTCAAATATAAAGAATATACGCGAAGGGGCAGCCTACCAAAGTCTACAACTAATAGAAGATTGTCAGCTTTGAGAAAATTTTTTTCATTCTGTCTTACAAGCGGATTGATTGAAGCTGATCCCATGGAAAATACAAGAAACATACCCTCCCATCAAACAAAAAAGACTCCCCAGACCAGTCCGACAACTTCCCAATTAATGACTCATCCCAGGCCAAATCATTTTGCCCTATCGAATAAAATATTATATAAGGCCTTATTGAGCCTTATAATCTTAATCACGTTCGTATCTATTTATATGTTTTGGGGACGGAAGCCACTCGAACCTATCGCTCAAGCTCAATCATCCAATGTAAGATTTCTCTCTTTTTCAGGAATACTTAAGGATAAATTAGGAAACGTAATTTCTGAAAAGACTGACGTAATTTTTACCTTATACAACTCGTCACAACAAGGAAAAGCTTTATTTGAGACAAAATGTACGGGCGAGAAGTATGCCATAACACCTGATGCAAATGGGAAGTTCTCTACTGTAATTGGTAAAGATTGTGAAACTTCTGGAATTCCTTCTTCTCTATTTATAGATAATCCAAACCTTTACTTGGGCATAAAAATCGGGAGTGATGAAGAACTTACACCTCGTGAGTTAATACCGAACGTTGGATATTCGTCTAACGCATTTAAATTACAGGGCTTAACCATAGGAGCGCAAGCATTAACCATTCCCTATATCAATCAAGATGGCAATCTGCTAATAGCCTCAACCCATCCAGGGGTACGATCTATATTCACGAACGAAGAATTTATCCTTTCAAGTGCAGAAACAATATTAGTCGAGGCTGCAGGCAAGGGAGACGTGATCCTACAAGCTACAGATAGCGGTAGTATAAAACTACGAACAGAAGGAGGAAATTCTGATTTTTATACAAAATTAGTAGTCACAAACGAAGGAAATGTGGGAATAGGGACTCTCTTCCCTACTAATAAACTTGAGGTGTTGGGAAATATTTATGCCCAATCAGGGCAAATAAGGTTAGGAAACTTTTCTGCATCTCCATTACCAGCAGGTCTGGGAAGTCTCTATTATGATACAACAACTCAAAAACCTCTTTTTTGGAATGGATCATCTTGGCAGGATCTTTCTACCGGTAATACATTTAGTCAAGACTTACATATTTTAGGAAAAATTGGAGTCGGAACAAATAGTCCTAACTATAAGCTCGATCTCATCACGAGCGATCCATCAAATCCTGCAGTAGTAATAAATAACTCCAGTGATAGTTTAAAAGCTTCAGGTCTACAGATTAAGCTGGGATATTTGGGGAATGGAAGTACGAGTAATAATTACATTGCTTTTTTGGATGGACAAGCTAATATTAAGGGCCGTATCCAGTCAAATGGATCTGGTGGGGTGACTTATAACACAAGTGGATCTGACTT
>MFZI01000009.1:10549-22290 GCA_001789355.1 Candidatus Roizmanbacteria bacterium RIFCSPHIGHO2_01_FULL_39_8 | reverse complement strand
TCAACCCGATGAATCATTCGATGTTATATACAGCAGACGTGGTCCAACAGACTACCCAGGGTTTAATCGACTTCTTAAACAAGAAGGCTACTATGTGGAAATCAATATTGGGGAAAAGGATGCTCAGGGAATCAAGGAAGTATTTCAGCGAGGTCAAAACTACGGAGAATGGAACGATCCTAAATTACCTAAAATTACAAACAAGCTAAAGGAAAACGGATTTTATATCGCTTTCGCCAAAGATTGTCTTTACAACGAATATTATACTTCTTATGAAGATCTCGATTTATTTCTGCAAGGTGTTCCAATTTTCACAGATTTTGATTCTGTAAAAGATAAAGAACTATTACAGAAATATGTAGAGAAGTTTCAAACAGAAAAAGGCATACAACTGTCAAGACATAGACTGGTCATTGTCGCTCAGAAAAAGTAATGCCTTTTTATACTGTCTCATTTATCTTATCTAGCCTGTAGAAGATACAGGTGTTAGGATGTTGTGGGTCCCAATCGGTATGCTCAGGAAGTTCGGACTCGAACGCTGTCAGGATGTTCTGGATAAAACTCAACGTATTTGGTGAAATGATTTAAGATTATTACGTCCTTATTCTTATACTTTAAGGTCCTTTTTGCAATAAGATTTATTTCTTTTTTAAAATCATTTTTGCGTACTTTCGCATCCAACCGAGCATTTTTTCTGCATATGCTAAATTAGCATTTGGTTGGTCTGTTTTTCGTAAAGCCTTCAATACTTTGGCTACCGCTTTTGATTCATCTTTTTCATCGAGAACCTGTTTAAACATAGATTGACTCATCATATTATGAAGATAGTCCCATTTTCCCTGTGATAGTCCTTTCTCGATTTCTTCCCATGTTACTTCGGGAGGAAGAGATTTATCATTAGATTTTTTTGATTTCATAACGTTATTATAGCGAAATACTCCCAAATGTAAAAAATCCAAATTTGCTTAGTTTTTTAAATATTTGTTATAATATCGATATATGAATAGTCCTGAAACCAGAAAGAAAATTGGAAATAAATTAAAGGAAGCCAGAGAAAAAGCCAATTTTACACAAGAAGAATTAGCTCAAAAAGCTGGTTTAAGCACAAATTATTATGCTTGTGTCGAACGGGGAGAGGAAAATATTTCCGCTATTCGGTTAGCAAAACTCGAGGAAGTTTTAGATGTAAAAATACTAAATATATAATCAATTCACTTTTTTCTTATAATAAGGTTGAGAGAATTTGTTTGCTGATGGTCCAAATATATCATTCTCACTTGTTGATTGGTCTTGGTAAGCGAGTATAATTTTGTAAATCCAAGGTAGAAAGTGTTCGATTAGAAAAAGACCCTCGGCACTTCGTCGTTTTACTCCTCAGTGTAAACACACTAGGAGTAACGGTGAAAATAGGGTTAGTGGTTTGACGTAATTATGGGAATTATACTTTTTGTTCTATCGATCCCTCCTTTTTTACTCTCTCGGACTATTAGCGGACGCAAATTGGATATCTCAACAGTTCAAAGGAGAGCTGGAGTGGACATACTAACACAAGATTCAAAATAGTTGGAGTGATGCTATTGATTTTATCTCTAGTCTTCTTCTCCGGGATAGCACTAATCTAATTTAGGGGAGCAAATTTTCACGAATGAGCCAAACAAAAGTGTATTTTAAAAAAAATGTTACTATTAGTGGAAGAGCTTTGACAATTCACTAAAAAAATCTTCTCTTAATCTAAATTTTGGGGAAAGGTTTATTTCAGTCACATAGATTAAGCCTCCCTTTACGAGAAAATCTATACCTCCGTAATCAAGTATGTAATCTTTGGCTATTTTCTTTGCCAACAGTTTTATTTTATTGAGAGTCAATCTGGAAGGTCTTTCCCGATTCACACCGGAATAGTTTTTTCCATAATAAGAAAGTTCAGGATCAGGGTAATAAAAACCATTCTTTCCAATAAATACTTTTATAGCATAGTCGGTTTTAATCAGTTTTTCAAAATAAAAATCAATCATTAACTTGTCAGACAGATAGGAAAGTAAATCATTACTACTACTTACAATTTTTATATCTCGACTTTCACTCCCATTGACCCTTTTAATAATGAGAGGGAAGTGGATTTTTTTTACTTCAGTAATGAGTGAGGAAAGATTGGTGAAATACCAATGCTTAGGGGTAAGCATTTGATTATCGATAAAATATTTTTTTTGAATCAACTTGTTTATGATAGGAACCCTTTGGAAAGTGGCGTAATTAATAATGAAAACGCTCGGATTTTTTTCTTTTAAATAGTGCGAGAGTAGATATCTATTTTCCTGAACATGTTTTGGTTGAGGGTAGGAAAAAAATATGAAGCTGTGACTTTGGAAGGGGAAGTCAATTAGTTTTTGCCAGTCATAGGTGAACACTTCTGTATCGATGGATTGTTTGGAAAAAAAATCAGCAACTATTTCGTACTGTGACAAATCATTCTGGACGATGAAATATATTTTTCTATTCATGCTATTTAGTATTTTAAACCTTATATCCGAAATATGTTTAGAACAGATTTTATCATCGGGCATCACAATTTAATAAAGTAGTCGAAAATTTTTTAGGTATAATGGATGAGTTAATGATAAAAACAATTTACATCATTGTATTTATTCTTGCCTTCTTTGTAGTTATTTTATACGCGATAAATTATCTGAGAAATCCGTCTAAAAAGAACAGTGCCTCTCCCCTATCTTCCCAAACCTCACAAATGAACCAAAGCAAGTACTACATAGCTCTTGATCAAAAGAGTGCTGCAAAATTAAAGCAGATCATACAAACAAATAGTGAAGCAAAAAATCTCTACCAGCAGATGCAATCGCAAGCCAATAAAGCACTGAATCAAACTCCAAATCCCATAAGTGAAATCCAGTCTTCGAAAGTCCTGAAAGGAGAAGCGGTAAAGACGCAATCATTGCAAAGCGTCAAAGATGCAGATAAAGTCTACGCGCTGGGATTTGCGTATGCCGTTAGCGGAGATGCAAAATATGCAGACAAGATTCAAGAGTTTATGTTGGCTTGGGCAAAGACAAATAAACCTTCAGGCGATCCGATAAATACCCGACTTTTGGAACCAATGTATATGGGGTATGATATCGTTCGAGACACATTCGATGGAGAAGATAAAAATATAGTCGATACTTGGTTAAATAATAGCGCTCAAACTCTTATTGATGCTATAAATCCCAAAGGAACAGCGGCAAGAAACAATCACAATAGTCACCTTCTCAATGTTGTGACGATGGTAGCATTTACGGCCGGAGATCAAAAGCTCATAGATTATGCCGTAAGTGGATACAAACGCCAGATCGAAGTTGATTTGAATCCGGACGGATCGAGTTTTGATTTTCACCAGAGAGATGCACTCTATTATCATGTCTTTACCTTAGAACCACTCCTCAATATTGCTCGAATTGGACAACTTAATGGATTTGATCTTTTCCATTATGAGTCTCCTACAGGTTCGTCATTGCAAAAGTCAATCGACTTTCTGATGCCCTACGCAACCGGAGAAAAAACTCATGAAGAGTGGGTCAACTCTACAGCTCCTTTTGACAAAGAGCGAGCGAAAGCAGGATTGGCTGAATTCCAGCCAGGAGTTTTATTTCAACCGGACCAGGCATATGAAAGTCTCGAACTCTACTACTACTTCAACCAGGATATATTGCCGCTCGTCTTAAAGTTGAGCGGATCCGATGCAAAAAAATATCCTGATTTTACTTTGGTATATATTGATTCTCTTCTTTAGACTTTTACTCACTTTTACCTATTGACTTTTTTCTTACAAAACATAATACTTTGTGATTCACATCACAAATTCAAGTCTACCTGTTGAATGAAAATAACATTTTTTTCATTGGTCCTTTTTTTATTTTCCCTGTTTCTTTTTGTTCCCTATAGTTTCGCAAAATGCAGTGACACGAGACCAACAAGTGCACCTGTTTTATTATCGGCGGTACCGCTGAACGATACAAGTGTGCAGCTTGTATGGCAAGAGGCCCAGGATCCGGTCAGTTACTATTTACTTGCTTATGGCACATCTGAAATATCTTTCGAGTATGGTGTTCCCGATATCGGAGGTAAAGGCACGACTACATTTACCGTAGACAATTTACAAAAAGGAGTTAAATATTATTTTAAAGTCCGCGCGGGAAATGGTTGTAAACCTGGCGAGTTTTCCAATAAATTATCAGCAACTCCGGGCAAAACAGAAGACGACGGATATATCCCTCTTCCTCCAAAGTTGACATTTGGGGAATCTATCCTGGGAGCGACAAATTCTGTCGAGCTGCGAAAAACCAAAGCGAGCTACGACAGCGATATAGAGACCTTAACAGATGATAGTGATCTTGTCGCCGGTATCTGTGTACGTTGTAGGGCTGAGCTTTTTTTATTGACAGAAATAATTATCATGTTCTTATATTTCTTTCTTATACAGTTATTCAAACCGGCTTTTTTGAAACCAATTTATGTTGTATTCATTCCTCTCCTTATCTTCTTTTTATTTCATTTAGCCAATAAAGGATGTATTTCTGAAGAATTCTTATGCAAATATTTTACCTATTTGAATCTTTTTATATTTTTCTTCTCGATCATCATCTATCGACAACTAAGAATTAGAAGTCATGAAAAAAGATAGAAAATATGACCATCTATTATCGGGACATCTCTTTTTATATCCAACAGTATCTCTATCATTATCCATTTCTTGTTCCGCTTGGAATAATTGGAATATGGAGATGGTCTGTTTGGATACTCAAAGAATTAATAAGTCTTGGATACAAACCTATCACTTCTTCCTATCACACCAGTGTATCAATCGTTACTCCTGTTTATAACGAAAACCCTTCTGTCTTTCGGGCGGCTTTGGCATCATGGAAGAAAAATAGGCCAACAGAGATAATTGCGGTTATAGACTACACAGACAAAAAATGCATAGAAGTCTTTCAACAATTTTCAAAACGCTTCAAGCGGTCTGTATTGATTGTTACTCATACTCCTGGAAAAAGACCAGCCCTTGCTGATGGAATAAAACAAGCCACGAGTGAAATCGTAGCTCTCGTTGACAGCGACACGCTCTGGGATAGACGAGTCATAGAACATGGTCTACCACCTTTTCGTAGCCCCAAAACTGCGGGTGTAGGAACATATCAGAATGTGCTAAATCCGAAGACTTTCGCTCAAAAGATATTCGACATTCAACTCGACTTGCGCTACCTTGTCGAATATCCTTTTCTAGCAGCTTCCGGTAAAGCTCTCATCTGTTTATCGGGAAGGACAGCTTTCTATCGTAGGCAAATCATTTTGCCTATGCTTCCTAGCTTAGTCAATGAAACCTTTTTAGGTAAACCAGTGATCAGCGGTGACGATAAGACTTTGACCTATTTGGTTTTGGAAGCAGGATGGAATGTTGCTTATCAAAGTAACGCCCATGTCTATACACCCGGAATGAAAGACCTAAGATCATATCTCAAGCAGAGGCTTCGATGGTCAAGGAATGCACTAAGAGCTGACATAAAAGCCATAGCAAAGGGTTGGCCAATACATCATCCCGCACTTCTCTTTTTCCAGATAGATAAATTTCTCCAATCCATCGTTGTTATTCTGAGTCCAATCTATTTTTTTATTTCACTATTGACTGGTATGTGGCCAGCGGCACTAGTTATTTTCGTGTGGTGGTTCGTGAGTCGGACAATAAAAATGTATCCCCATCTTACACGCAGACCAAGAGATATTTTTCTGCTTCCAGGATTCGTCCTCTACTCTTTTCTCACGGGATTTATCAAAATTTATGCTTTTTTCACTTTAAATACTCAGGGGTGGATTACCCGTTGGGATAAGTCGCGACTTTCACAATTTAAACTTTTGGATAAAGCGCCTGCGTATATTGCAACGTTTGCGACTATTGCCCTATTTTCATGGGGTATATACGTGTACAAGCAATATTCATACTTCCTACCGCATCTCACTGAGAAAAAACTTATTTCCCAAGCTCTTCATCAAGGATCATCTCTCGCTTTTGCCACTGGTCCCCAAGTACTTGGGGCATCTACTCAAACCCAAAAAAAATTATTAGCAAGTAAATATATTGTGGAAACCAAGGAGTCGATTTTTTCTATTGCTCAAAAACTCAATATTGACTACCGGCGTTTGCTTTTTTCAAATGATGCAAAAATCACCGATAGTTCAAATATTAAGCCAGGAACAATTATCAATATTCCCGGAGACGATCTCCCCATCGTGTTTAAAACGAATTACAACCTGTCTATCCCAGACAAAATTTCACTCTCAGTAGGCTACGATAAAAAAACCAATACCATTTTAGCTTGGGGAAGAAGTAGTCAAGTTACTCTTGCTGATATAAGTAATAAGCTTCAGGGACAGCATCTTTATGAAATGGAAAAGGGAGTTTGGTATAGCGATGCTAATATCTTTATCCATAATGGATTGAAGTT
This sequence comes from Candidatus Roizmanbacteria bacterium RIFCSPHIGHO2_01_FULL_39_8, assembly GCA_001789355.1. Taxonomy (GTDB): domain Bacteria; phylum Patescibacteriota; class Microgenomatia; order UBA1406; family GWC2-37-13; genus O2-01-FULL-39-8. The sequence continues at coordinate 15,805 of MFZI01000009.1, read as the reverse complement.
AACACTCGATGAACAGGAGGTTACCTGGTTAAAACTGGAAAGCAATAGCAAAACATTTTCTTCACTATTGGCAAAAAATGCAGACATTATTATTAATCGGGTAAAAATAACGTCATGGGACAGTACAAAAAATGATTACGACAAAACGATAAGCGATGGAAGAAGTTTTATCATGATTAAAGACCAAGGAAGAATGGATATAGCTAACTCAGAGCTTGCATATCTGGGTTTCCAAAGAACTGAAGGGATGCCTGTCTCTCCCTATGGCGTGTCATGGAAGTTAAGTGATGTCAAATTAAAGAAAGCATTGTTAACTGGTGAGGTGATCGATAGTAAATTTCATGACAATTACTTTGGTGCGTATACATTTGGGGCTACGGGTATGATTTGGAGAGGTAACGAGTTTTCTCATAATATACGTTATGGTCTTGATCCTCATGATGACTCAAACGGATTCCTCTTAGAAAATAATATTGCCCATAATAATGGAGCTCATGGAATCATTTTTTCCAAAAGATGTATGTATAATACGATACGAAATAACCTCTCCTATAATAATGGTCTCCATGGAATCATGCTTCACGAAAAATCAGACTTTAATATTATTGAAAATAACACAGTCAGGGGGAATACGAGTGGAGTTGCCCTCTGGCACTCAAATAGTAATATTGTCCGTAATAATACCGTCATTGGGAATCGTCATGGTATAAGAGCAAATGCCGATTCGAAAGGTAATATAATCGAGAAAAACATGATTTCAAAAAGTCTTTATTATGGCCTTTATTTCTATGACGGAGGAGACAATAATACGGTAAAGTCAAATGAATTCGTCCGAAATACAGTAGGAGTATATATAAAATCAAAATCAAATAAAATAGCTCAAAACCTATTTTCACAAAACCAAACAGCTATCTACCTTCTCGATAGTGCCCAGGACAATATACTTAGTCAAAACGAAATTAGAGACAGTAAAAAATACGGCATTTACACCAAAGTATCAAAAGAGCTTTACAACCTTCTAGGGTATAACACACTTGAGAGAAACAGAAAAAACATAATGGGGAAATAGATATATTTATTACTAAATCATTACCCCTTTATTTTAAATATATGATATACTATGTGACCGTTGTCACAGTTCTTATATTATTTTTATAAATTATTAGTTCATTGCATGATTTGATTGATTTAACAGGTTAAATCGTGTACAATATATCGCTGCATTTATGAAAACAAAAAAGAATGGTTTCTCGAAGGAAAAACCAAATGGCTTCGCTAAAAAACCTTCGATTTGTATAATTGGACCGGGAGTCGTCGGTCAAGCAACCGGTAAAGTATTCGCACAACTCGGATATAAGACTGCATTCCTCGGAGGTAACGAAGAAAAAAGAAAAAAACTGAAAGAAGAAGGATATGTCACATATGATCGAAATGAGTTATTTGACGGATTATATGATTTCGATATCAGCTTTTTTACCGTTCCTACTCCAACTATAGACGGTAAGATTTCGCTTCTTGCTCTCACTTCAGCTGCAATCGATCTTGGAAAAAGACTCGCAAAAGCCCCAAAAAAGTATCACCTGGCTGTCGTCAAGAGTACCGTCCCTCCGGGAACAACCGAAAGTTTGGTGATTCCCCTTATTGAAAAGTACTCGAAGCGAAAAGTAGGAAAAGACTTTGGCGTCTGCATGAATCCGGAATATCTGCGAGAAAAGACAGCCTTTGAGGATTCCTTACGACCCTGGATCATTTTGATTGGCCAATATGATAAACGATCAGGGGATCTTCTGGAGAGAGCTTATGAGAAGTTTACCTGCCCAATTTTCAGATCAACTTTGCGTGAGGCAGAGATGCAGAAATATATCCACAATCTATTCAATGCAGTCAAGATATCTTTTTTCAACGAAATGAGACAGGTAGGAAAAAAGATAGGTGCTGATCCGGAAAAAATATTTGCATACACCGTATTAAGCTGTGAAGGTATCTGGAATCCAAAGTATGGTACAAAAGATTTCGGTCCGTTTTCAGGAAGTTGTCTCCCCAAAGATACGAAGGCGTTTTTAGAATGGGGAAAAAATAATAAATTTGATTTGCCACTTCTGGAATCGGCGATCAAAGTGAATAGAGAACTTCAGAAGAACGGTGAGCGAACGCAAAAATATATTGGTCTTGAGTTATAAGACTTGACCCTACAACTTATGTCGCATGACGTGTTGATTTACTATCTCACTAAATATCTGGATTTCTATCCTTTCCTACTTCCTCTCGGAATTATCGGGATATGGAGGTGGAGCGTTTGGGGAATGAAAAAAGTGACCGGACTTTTCTATAAACCATATCCTTCAGGTTTCAAGGCGACTGTCTCTGTCGTAACTCCCGTATACAACGAAAATCCTCAAACCTTCAAAAAAGCTCTTGCCTCATGGTTAAAAAACAGGCCTTCAGAAATAATAGCAGTCATCGATTATACCGATAAAAAGTGTATTAAGATTTTTAAACAGTTTAGTAAGAAAAATCCCATCGCCAAATTGCTTGTGACAAAAGTGCCAGGAAAAAGACCAGCCCTTGCCAAAGGAATCAAGAAAGCAAAAGGTGAAATCGTTGCACTCATTGACAGTGATACCATATGGCGCGAGGGTACTCTTATTCATGGCATAGCCCCGTTTAAAGACAACAAGATTGGCGGGGTAGCGACAAGGCAAAGCTTGATTAAACCTCAATCGCTTGCTCAGAAGCTCTTTAGCATGAGACTGGAGCAAAGATACTGGGATGATATTCCTTTCTTAAGCAAAGTAGGCGACATTTTGGTCTGTCTATCAGGGAGAACAGCGTTTTACCGAAAAAAAGCGGTGATGCCCTTACTGGACCGGATGGTCCATGAGACCTTTATGGGAGAAAAAGTGATAAGCGGCGAAGACAAGCGACTCACCTATCTTATCGAAGCAGCCCGATGGAAGGCTACCTACCAGAGTACTTCCCAAGTCTACACAGTCGGTGAGAAAAAACTTAGCATATTTTTGAGCCAGCAAATTCGTTGGACCAGAAACAGCTGGAGGGCAGACCTCAAAGCTCTGTATGAAAAATGGGTTTTTAGAAGTCCAATCTACACAGCTTATCTCATCGACCGAGCAATCCAACCTTTTACTCTATTGATCAGCCCGGTTTTTTTCCTCATTTCACTTTATCTCCAGTTATGGATACCTGTTATTGTTATTTTAATTTGGTGGGCTATCAGCAGGACGATCAAGATGTATCCGCATCTTAAGAAGTATCCCCTTGATATCTTGCTTCTGCCTGTATACATCCTGTTCAACTTCGCATCGGCATATATTAGAATTTATGCACTCCTTAGTATTCGCACACAGGGATGGATTACCCGTTGGGATAAGTCCAGATTGCAAAAGTTCACCTTTGCGCAAGCCATTTCTGCTCATGCAGGGACAATTTTATTGTTCTCTCTCGTAGCCTTAGGTGTCTATTTCAATAAATATCATAATTATCTGCTTCCTCAGGAGAAACAAAGAGAATTAGTTGCAAAGACTTTACCGAAAGTCAATACGGTTCTTGCCTCAGCAGAGATTCAAAAAGTTTTAGGAGCTTCCGATGTAAACATTAATTCCTTGTTGACAAAAAAACACAAATTCCAACTCGGCGAATCGATATGGAGCATAGCTGAGCAATACGGTGTAAGTGGGGATAATTTGCTTCTTGCCAATGTCCAAAAAATCACGAATTGGAATAGGATCGATCCCAATATATACTTTACCATTCCTCCTAAAAATCTAGTCTTAACTCCAAACTATAAATTTAATTACGTCCGAATCTATCGAGACACTCTTGGTATTTATTATGATGGGCCGAGTGATCAGATTATAGTTTCGGGAAGGGGTATGAGTTTGACGCTTGCTGATATTACATCTAGCGTAGGGGAAGATTATCTGGAAGAGGTAGAACCTGGTGTTTGGTATCTCAAGTCCAGTCTTTACCTCCGATCAGGTTTGACACTCACGCTAGATAAAGAACAAGTAAGGTGGCTGCGTCTTGCAAGTACAGAGAAAAAGCAAGCCCGTATTTTTGCTTATAATTCAGACATACTTGTCAACGGAGTAAAAATAACCTCTTGGGATGATTCTAAAAAAGATTATGATAAAAATTATAAGGATGGAAGAAGTTATATCCTTGTAAAAGATGGCTCACGACTCGATTTGAAAGATAGCGAATTTGCCTATCTGGGGTATCCTCGTCCAACTAATTCGCCCTATTCCACGTATGGTGTTTCTTGGAGGATGAGTACAAAAAACCTTGGGACTGGTGTATTAACGGGTGAGATTATAAATAGTAAATTTCACGAAAACTACTTTGGTGCCTATACCTATGGAGCGGTAGGTATGACATGGAGGGGAAATGAATTCTACAATAATGTCGTCTATGGCCTTGACCCTCATGACGACTCAAACGGATTTTTGGTAGAAAATAACAAATTCTACAACAACGGGAAACACGGCCTCATTTTTTCCAAGCGCTGTATAGAAAATACCATCAGAAATAATATTTCATATGGAAACAAATATCATGGAATCATGCTCCACGAAAAGTCGAATAATAATGTGATTGAGAATAACACAATCTATGATAATCATGATGGTATTGCTTTAGCTCATTCGAGCAACAATATTATCCGAAATAATTCTGTTTATCAAAATAAACGAGGAGTTCGCGTAGATCAAGGGTCGCTCAATAATCTGATCGAATACAACACAATATCAGACAATAGTCAGTATGGTGTATATGTATATGGAAAATCAGATCAGAACGGTATTGAGAATAATAAACTCAGTGATAACACAACAGCGGTGTACGTAAAAAGTGTAGGAAATAGAGTTATGGGAAATAAACTGAATAAAAATGAAGCCGGAATTTATCTTACGGGGAATGCAAATAAAAATAGAATTGCAGGAAACACTATCACCTACAGTAAAGACTATGGAATCTATGCAAAAATAGCTCCAAAGCTCTCAAATTTTATCGGAGAAAATAACTTCATCTGGAGGAATAAAAAAGACGTCTTCGCCTACGAAGTGAACTAACCTTGCGGATTTGATATAATTATTGGTGATGTTTGGAGCTACTACACTTTTCACAAGCCTCATTTTTTCATATCTTCTTGTATCTTATCGATATTTTCCCTATCTTTCTCTTGGATTGTTTTTTATTTTCCTTTCTACTACTGTATTTATCGTTAAAAAAGAAAAAAAT
>MFZI01000009.1:437-10522 GCA_001789355.1 Candidatus Roizmanbacteria bacterium RIFCSPHIGHO2_01_FULL_39_8 | reverse complement strand
GTTTTTAAACTCTTCGGTTTGGAATATTCCTACGATCTCAATCCTTTGTCTCTTTTTAAAAACAGACTCACATTCGATTCGCGCAAAATCTATCAGCTCATCCTGTCCATCGGAGTCACGTGTTTGCTGCTTGTCATAATCCTCCCTCTCCTCTCGTACTCGAACCCATTTTTCCAATCGCTCTTGGGTAATTTCTTAAAAGCCTTTAATCTTACGGCTTTTTTCGATCTGTTTTCTGCACCGAACTGGTTTCTGATTTTTGTCCGAGTGATTGTTTTTTTAGTTCTCGCCTTTTTTATCCCACGGTTGGCAACCTACGCGAAGGACAACTCGAAAGAGCATGAGAAATGGAACTGGGTTTTACCTTTGGAAAATTTTACCATTCCCAAAGTGGCTATCGGTGTGGTTCTTTTGCTATTCTTCATCACCCAAGCTCAGCTCTATTTTGCATCCGATGCGGTTCTCAAAACGCTTGGCTATTCAAACTCGCAGCATGCTCGAGAAATGTTTGCCCACTTAAGCATCGTAACTTTGATTATTTTCTCTCTCATCTACAATGATAAAAGTAGGTCCTCTCTTTCTCGTCTTCTCACATATATATTGATTATCGAAGGCTTCTTTCTGAATATGATCGCTTTCAAAAGCGACTACGACTACGCTTCCAATTGGGGATTCACTCATAAGCGCTTATACGGATTCGCTGGAGTTGTCTGGATTTTTGGATTGTTTCTTCTTTATGGGTACTCATATGTGTCGAATTTGAAAAACTCTCTTTTTACAAGGAATGTAGCCATTTTTTCGTTCAGCGTACTCTTGGGAATAAATCTGGTGAACTTCGATTATTTGATCTATCACTATGCAAAGAGTACGACTCATTCAGGGATTGATTATCTTTATCTATCTCGTCTGTCGACCGATGCCGGATCGCAAGCCGATCAACTCCAGAAATTGATGAGCGAGATAGAACAAGAAGAGCGCCCTGATATTCGAAAGGTACAGCCAACTTATACACTGATTTATAGAATCGAATATCTGAAAGAAAAATATAAAAAGTTCGACATCAGAACGTTCAACTTTTCCGAATTCTCCGAGTATCAAAAAGTCAAAGATCTCGACGTTAAACAATACAGGAATACATTGGACACGAAACAGTATCAAGGTTCCCCAGTTAACTATGAAGTCCCGGTCCATCAACAAATGGCTCCTCGCACAATTACTGTCACATTAATAAATCTGGAAAAAAACTTAGTGAATCATAATTTTGAGGTGAAGAATGAAAATGGCCAAACATTAGTAAAAGGAAGTTTAGACACAGATTCATATAAGCATACTTTTGGAGTTGGAGGCTTTTATCTCATATTGTATGACTATCAGAATGAAAAAGACAAAGCGGTAGAGATTCCAGTAAAAAAGTTACGATATGATGTGTTACAAGATGAGGTTGAAAAGGTAATCGATCTGCATTCGAATACTTCTCTATAGGACTGGAGAGATTGTTTAGATTTACATAATGCATGAAAATGTAATGACTTGACAAATTCAATAGATTCAAATATCTTTGAAGTAGTTATAATTTTAATACTTATGGCTAGGCGAATAAAAAAAACAACTGCAAAAAGAACAGCAAAAACCACCATGAGCCCAGTAATCCAGGCGGGTGTTGTCTTTATCATGGTAGCTGCTTTAGTACTTGTCGCTATTGTTGGCAAAAATTATCTTTAAAGGGGTACGAAGAATTTACTTGCATACAGTATGAATATTCATGTAACATGAAATTACCGTATGCATACCAGTCTGTTAAACTATCTCCCTCTTTATATAGAAACCTGTCAGGATAGTCTTGTGATGCTACGGGATAATCTTCTTTATATTACTGACAGAGATATAAGAATCAATAGCAAAGCCTTAACTGAAATATATCGAATCGTGCATATTATAAAAAGCCGCAGTCTATTTATGGGATTTATGCAAATGGGGGAACTTGCAGCAGACCTTGAAAAACTGCTGGGAAAATTGAAAGACAATTCGAAAATTCCTGATGCTATTTTAACCCAGGTCATAAAACAGTCAATTAGATCAATGGAACTGGATCTTGAATCAATAAAAACTACGACAAATGAAATTGATCTTGATGCTCAGATTCTTTCGCTAAAAAAATTCATATAGTAAACAAATGAGAATTCTTATTATCGAAGATGATCTATTTTTTCAGAAATTTTACTCTCAAAAATTACGTGAAAAAAAATTAGAAGTCGATATATGTGTCAACGGAGAAGAAGGTCTTACAAAGATTAGGCAAACAAGGCCAGATTTGATTCTCCTTGACATTATCATGCCAAAAATGGATGGGTTTGAAGTTCTCAAAGAGCTTAAAAAAGACCCAAATTTAAATTTAATTCCCGTAATTATTTTCTCGACACTCGGTCAGGAAGCTGACATAAGAAAAGGGCTCGATTTGGGAGCTAAAGATTATATCAACAAAAGTTTTTTTGACTTCGAAACTCTCTATAAAAAAATACAAACATATATATATCTAAAGTAGTTAGACCGATGCTATGTTAATAACAGACGACCAACTAAAAGTCCTGCTGATCAAAAATAATTTGATCAATGAATCCGGGTTAAAGGATATCTATGAGTATATTAAAAATACTGAGACTACTCTCTACGACAGTCTAATCGAAAAAAACATAATTTCAGATGAAAATCTCGGAATTCTTATAGCCGATTATCTTAAAATCCCCTTTGTTGTCTTGTCGAAAATATCTATTCCTCAAGATATTTTTCATGTCATACCTGAACGAATAGCCCGAAAATATAAAATAATCCCTTTCAGCAACGACGCCAATGGAGTGAAAGTTGCGTCTGCTGATCCTGGCAATCAAGATATTATCAAGATGGTGGAGAAAAAAACCGGTAAACAAGTATTTATTTACTTGGCAACGGATCGTGATATAGATAACACTTTTCATATTTATAGAAAAGATATTCAAAAAAAATTCGAAAGCTTTTTGAGTGGTAACGTTTATGATAAGGAATTAAAACTGGCTCTAGACGATGCACCTATCACAAAGATAGTAGACATGATTATAGAGTATGCGTATGAAGACCGAGCTTCAGACATTCACATCGAACCCCAAGAAAAGGAATCATTGATTCGTTTTAGAATAGACGGGATGCTTCACGATATGCTCAAGATTCCAAAAGAATTTCACGATCGGGTGATCGCAAGAATTAAGGTTCAATCGAGATTGCGGACCGATGAACATATGAGTTCTCAGGATGGCAAAATGCGTTTGAAAATGGCAGAAGAAAAATTAGATATCAGAGTCTCAATTCTTCCGGTGGTTGATGGAGAAAAGGCGGTGCTACGTCTATTATCGACCCACACAAGGCAATTTTCCTTATTGGACTTAGGTATGAATGAAATCGACCTGAAAAAAGTGACCGCCGCGATAAACAAATCATATGGAATGATTTTGTCTACAGGTCCAACGGGGAGCGGCAAGTCTACTTCCATATATGCACTGTTAAAACTTCTTAATAAGAGGGAAAAAAATATCACAACGGTTGAAGATCCTGTTGAATACCGTATAAAAGGAGTAAATCAAATCAATGTAAATCCAAAAGCAGGGCTGACATTCGCTACAGGATTACGATCCATACTACGACAAGATCCGAATATCGTATTTGTGGGTGAGATTCGTGACATCGAGACGGCTGGTATTGCAGTGAACGCTGCACTCACAGGTCATCTGGTCCTTTCAACAGTTCATACGAACGATGCTTCAACAACTCTCCCCCGGTTAACAGACATGAAAGTGGAACCGTTTTTAGTTGCATCAACAGTCAATGTAATCATCGCACAGCGGTTGATACGTAAAATATGTGATATGTGTAAAATGTCAGTTGATATTAACAAGCAAGAACTGTCTAAATATATACCAGAAGTCAAATTGGTGAAACATTTTGGGACTAAAGAACAGTTGAGGATATTCTACGGAAAGGGATGTAAAATTTGTCATAACACGGGTTACTCCGGACGTATTGGTGTTTTTGAAGTGCTTGAAGTGAGCGAAGCAATAAGAAAACTTATTATTGCAAAAGCAGACACGAATATTATTGCTAAACAGGCTGTTAGCGAGGGTATGACCACGATGTTCGATGATGGAATGGAGAAAATAAAAATAGGGACAAGCTCAATACAAGAATTATTACGTGTTACCAAATTCGATACGCTATGAATACAAAAACGTATTCCATCTCGATTCCCACCAGTGAGAAGATGTCTATGATGATAAGTCTAGCGACTATGCTCGGGTCAGGGATCACCCTCATAGAAGCAGCTTTTTCACTTCTCGAAGATGCTAAGGGCAACCAGAAAAAAATTCTCACCGTTATTAAAGATGATATTACACAAGGGAAACAACTCTATTTGTCTTTTGAAAAGTTTCCATCAGTCTTCGATAAGGTAACTATAAATATAATTAAGGCATCAGAGGAGTCCGGAACTTTGGATACGACACTAAAACAAATTGTGCAAAATATTAAAAAAGATACAGAGTTCATGGATAGAATAAAGTCTGCGCTTTATTATCCTTTTTTTATAATGCTCGTATTTATTGGGATGCTCCTTATGATCCTCATCGTAGTCATACCTAAAATATCTACCGTATTTTTAAGCCTTAGACTCGAATTGCCCCTTCCCACGAGAATACTTATTTTTATGTCTCAATTTATATTGAAATATACGATTCCAACCGTGATTAGTTTTTTGCTGCTTTCAACCATAATCTTTATTATTTACAAAACAAAGAAAAGACAACTGATCCAGACCATACTTTCACTCCCCCTTATTCGTAGGTTGATAGTAAAGATCGATTTGACGAGATTTACCAGAAATCTTTCAACATTACTCAAATCAGCTGTTACCATTACATCAGCACTGGAATTGACTGAAGACATAATGATTAATAAAGACGTCAAAAAAACTATTCACCAGTGTGGATCAATGGTGCTTGCGGGAAAGAGATTATCAGACGGTCTAAAATTGTCCAAAAAGTATATTCCCAGCATAATGATCAGAATCATCGAATCAGGCGAAAAAAGCGGAACACTGGAAAAATCACTCGAGGAAGTTGCTGATTATTTAGACTACGAACTCTCAGGATCACTTAAAGCTATTACTACAATGATGGAACCTGTCATGTTGGTTTTTGTCGGGATAATGATAGGTGGCATGATGATATCCATAATTGCCCCTATTTATGGATTAATCAGTCAGGTGGGAGGCAAGTAATGATGAGCGTATTCAAAAAGAATAATCTGCAATCGTTTACTTTAGTGGAGGTGGTCATTGTAATGGGGATTCTTTTTATTCTATTTGCTTTTTCAGCGGTAAGTCTTATAGGAGTTCAGCAACAAACCTCATTAAACACATCCTTAGATACTCTTGTATCTGATCTCAAAAGCCAGCAATTAAAAGCTCTAGTGGGAGACACGGAAGGTAGAGATTTTTCTAGCCCATATGGGATCCATTTCTCTTCAAATAATTATGTTCTTTTTCACGGAACAAGTTATACGCCCAACGATACCACAAACTTTACTATACCTCTTACTGACGGCGTCCAATTTACCAATATAACGCTGCCTAATTCAGAAATAATTTTTAATAGTGTGACTGGCGAAGTTAATGGATTTACGAGTAATCAGAATACATTAACAATCCAAAACACGGCATCAGGTCAGATGAAAACAATCACCATGAATCGATACGGTATTATTTTGGCAATACAATGATGAATAAACTATTCACTTCGTTACAACGAGGGCAATCCCTTATTGAGATTTTGATCGCAATGAGTCTCATAACCATATTGATTCCCGCTTTAGTTGTTGGATTGACGACTTCGCGCGAAGGAAAAGCTCAACAAATTCAACGATTAAAAGCGGTTAACCTGATGAGAGAGGCTCAAGAAGCAGTGAGGAGCGTCCGGGAAAAAGGTTGGACAACGTTTGCAGTGAACGGTATATATCATCCGCAAATCAATTCGGTTGACCATTCATGGCAACTTATAGAGCCGGGAGAAATAACCAGTGACGGTTTTTCCCGAACCGTTACCATAAGCGATGTCAGGCGCACCAATAACGGAGTTATCGACCAAACAGGCGGTACTTATATTGATCCATCCACCAAGCAGGTAATAATTTCGGTAACGTGGGAAAAGCCTCTTCATACCTCATTTGTGACCACGTCTTACATTACACGGCACGAAAATATAGCTTACACTTGGACAACTCAAGCAGATTTTGATAGTTCAGGATCCGAAAAAATAAATACATTTTCAACTGATACCTCGGGCGGTGAAATCATTCTCGGTGCAGGTGGTGGCGGCGGTAATTGGTGCCAACCGAGCAAATCGATAACGGAGGTCGATCTCCCAAAAAGTGGTATTGCCAATGCAATTTCCGCAATTGAAGGAAGTGTCTTTGCGGGAACAGGCGATAACGCGTCTGGAGTATCTTTCGCAAAGATAAGCCTTGAGACCGATCAGAATCCGCCAGCTGCGAGTACTACTGCTACCTTTGACGGTTTCAAAACAAACGCAGTCTTTGGTGAAAATGACTATGTTTACCTTGGAACCGACAATAATTCACAGGAAGTGGTAATTATAGACCTCACCCAGTACTCTGATCCACCAACGAATAAGAAATATAAACAAATCGGTTCAATAAACCTTCCCGGCAACATAAACGCAAACGGCATTTACGTCGTAAATAATATTGCATACGTTCTCGGAAGTGATAGTAAATTATATTTATACAACATTACGAACAGAAGTCACGATTACGGAACCTCAGAATATTCTGGTCAGTTAGGCCTTTCCGGAAAAGGAAAGAAAATACTTGTAAATGGATCATACGCATATATCGCTACGGACTCTACTACGAATCAATTCCAAATAGTAAATGTCTCGAATATCAACAGTCCAACTTTGACTGGTCAATTGACCTTAGGAAGCTCCCAAAGGGGAGTTGATCTTTATGTAGACATCCAAACGGGCGATTTGACGAGAGCTTATTTTGTTACGGATTTATCGGGTTCTAATTCGGATTTCTTTATTATTAATGTGAGCAACAAAACAACTCCTCAAATTGTCACGGGGTTTAAAGGATTTAATACCAATGGGATGAATCCTAAAGGTGTCACAATAGTCCCAGGAAACAAAGCCATAATCGTCGGTTCGGGTGGTACTGATCAGTACCAGGTTGTTGATATTACCGACGAAACAGCGACGTTAACAACCTGTGCAAAACTTCAATATTCGACGGGAATTAACGGCGTCGCTTCAGTTCTGCAGAGCAACGGCTATGCCTATTCTTACATAATAACCGGCGATGCGAGCACAGAATTAAAAATTATTTTAGGAGGGGCTGGGGGCCAATACAGTTCGGCCGGTACGTATGAATCGTCTATATTAAATACAAACTATACCACTGCGTTCAACTCTTTTTCTGCAACGGTTGCTCAACCTCCCAATACAAGTATTAAGTTTCAAGTAGCTGCACGTGCAGTCGATGGAGTATGTCCTACAACAACCGATTACACTTATGTTGGTCCAAATGGCGATCAGGAACAATACTTTGTTTCCTCAACTGACCCCTCTATGATCCAAGGTGTAATACCTATTATAACAACAGGTACCTATACTAATCCAAGCATGTGTTTTCGATTTAAGGCCTGGCTTTCTACAACGGCAAGCACATCGACACCATTATTGTATGATTTTACTGTTAATTATTCGCCATGAAATTAAAGAACAAAAAGAGAGGATTTACGTTGATTGAGCTTACCCTATATATGGGGCTTATCTCAATTCTTCTTGTCATTGTGATGGAGCTTTTTGCTACCATATTTCATCTTCGGTCGGAGTCGGAGGCTAACTCAGCCGTGGTCCAAGATTCCCGTTACCTATTAACTCGGCTTGCTTATGATCTGAACAGGGCAAAGAGCATTGATGTACCCGCAAACATTGGTCAAACAAGTAGTACGCTTCAACTTACGGTTAATGAAGATAATGAGGACAATGTTTATACGTATTTCCTGGATTCGGGAATGTTGAGTATGAGTAATCATTTAGGTACAAATATTCTCAATAGCATTTCAACTACAGTCGACCCGAATTTGAGTTTTACGCGGATTGGAAATGGCTTCACCAGTGGTAAAGATACCATACAGTTGTCGATTTCGGTCAGAAGCGTGACCCAAAAAAGTCCCGGCAAAAACGAAATTGAAACTTTTACTACCATTTTGGGCACAAGATGAAAAAAGGACAAACGATCATATTGCTTTTAGTATTTATGACTATAACGGTAACATTAACTACCGCGACCGTAATTATGAGTATCATCAACTCTGTAGGCAATACTAAGCTACAACAAGGGGTTTCGGCTTACACTGTTGCTGAAAGTGGTATAGAAAACGCATTGCTCCGGGTGTTACGCGATCCCAACTATACCGGCGAAACTTTGCCGGTTGGTCCAACAGGAACTGCGACGATACAAGTGTCAAATGGAGTAATTATATCAACGGGTAAAGTTGGTAACTTCGTCAAAAGAATCCAAGTAACCTTTACTTTGGATAAAAAACTTACTATTTCATCGTGGAAACAGATAGAATAAATATGATGAACAAATCAAATCAAAAAAAACAGTTTGGTGTAATGTGGCTTAATAAAAGCAGTTTCTCTTTATATACAGAATCAATATTACAGCCTGTCCAACATATTTTTAGCGAAAATATTGTGAATTACCTTGAAATCATTGATGAAGTACAGTTTGAAACTGATATGGATTTCTTTATTCAACAAAGTAAATTGCCGCCGACTAATTTTGTTTTGGTTTTAGCACAGGATATGCTATTTGAAAAAGAATTTTCGACCGCCGAATCAATCCAAATTAACTCTGCAGAACGACAATTTGTCGACTCGGTTCCTTTTGAAAATGTGAATTCAAAAACATGGAGGAGCGAAGACAAATTGCATATGGCAGCATTCAATGCTGATTTTTATTCTTATATAAAAATGTCTTTAGAAAAAGCAGGTTCAAGTATTACTGCCGTCATACCTTACTTTGCAGTAGAAAAAAATCAACTCGACCAGGATGCGATAGATTCCATCAATACTTTGGTCAAGAAACACGAAGCTCTTAAACAGGCGAATTTTATAGATAGCCTTCCCGTTGTAGGAGAAACTAATCCTAACGAAAATCAGCCCAAAAAAAGCATTCACTCGAAGCGAGAGTTTATACTCATTGGAATATTTATTTTTATGTTACTTATACTGTTTGGATTCATATACTGGGCTTTATAGCATTTCTACCTGAAAAGTTCCTTGGTAACTGTAAGAGAGAAAAAAACTTATAGTAATATGTGATTGAAATCAGTTTTTTATTCGGTTACTCTCAAAGTAGTTACAATTTTTATTCCATATGTTTAAATTCAAAAAAGGTTTTACCTTAATTGAGCTTTTGGTTGTCATAGGAATCTTAGCTATCTTGTTAGCAATCACTCTGATTGCAATTAATCCTGCACGTCAATTCGGACAGGCGAATAACACTCGCCGAAGAAGCGACGTACTGCAAATTCTGAATGCAACACATCAGTATGTAGCTGAAAATCAAGGTCAGTTACCGGCAGAAATTACAGGATTAACTGCAGGTACGGTTACGGCACTCAATGCAACCAATTTTCCGAATCTTTGTGCTCAATTGATGCCAAATTACATACCGGCGTTACCGACAGATCCATCGTTAAACTCGGCGATAATAACCGATTGTACCGCACCAGGATGGGATACAGGTTATTCCATTTCTAGAGATGCGGCTAATCGTATCACGGTCACCGCAACGACGACCGATAACAACGCTGTTATCAGTGTAACCAGATAAGAACCTATTTGTTAAAAAAACCCTGCCTTAATTGGCAGGGTTTTTTGTTATGGTATAAGCAACAGGGACGAAATTTTGTATAATGGGAAGATAAATAGTGGGAGCGCGGGCGTAGTTTACCGGTAAAATGTCTCCTT
>MFZI01000009.1:0-349 GCA_001789355.1 Candidatus Roizmanbacteria bacterium RIFCSPHIGHO2_01_FULL_39_8 | reverse complement strand
TTATCGGTTCAAGTCCGATCATCGGCTCATGAAAAGATCAGAACTGTTTCAAAAAAATAAATTAACAAGAACCATAACGGTTTTTATTATCATCTTGATTGTCACTCTTTTATTGGTTTTTACAATCGGTTTTAAATTGCTTTTAAATACCTCTATTTTTGTCGCCAATCTGTTTTCAAAAACTTCGGCGCCTGCATTAAATAAAACCGAGGAAATTTACGGGTCGATAATCATCGACAATATCCCAACCGCTACAAACAGCGCCAAATTCATTATCTCCGGATCGGTTATCAACTACGAAAAACTGGCCTTTTTCTTAAACGGTGAAAAAGTCAAGGAGATAGATCTA
>MFZI01000008.1:12251-13101 GCA_001789355.1 Candidatus Roizmanbacteria bacterium RIFCSPHIGHO2_01_FULL_39_8 | reverse complement strand
CGAATACTTTCGCAGTCTTCCGGATCACCCGTATTATTTTCCCCGAAGTCAATAGTACCATATTGGAGCGTACTTCCACTTTGTTGACTCACTTCGGTAGGGGCCGTAGTAACAGCTTCGTTTATAGTAACACCATAAAAACCGTAATTTGTATGTCCTTGGGCATTTTTCAGGTGGACTTGGAAAGAGACGCTCCCATCAGTAGCTTGAACTTTCTGATTGGATGTTGCACCTTTAGGCAGTTCAAATGTAAGACCCAAAGCGGCAAGCTTTCCGGTAAAGTCGGTATTAAAGAGTTTTTTATCAAATTCGGCATTTCCTGTAGATTGTATCGTCTTTGTTTTGTCAGGTGGTTTATCTTTTTGACTTTTGGGAGGAACTACCAAAACGATATAGACCCCATCATAGGTATTAGGATCGGAAGGAAACTTAGAACCTGGATTTTTAGGTCCTGAGACATTAACATCTGCATCTACTGGAGGTCTTTTCGTTTTTCCTCCCACTTGTTCTGCTTTTAGGCATCTCCATACCTGTTTATCTTTTGCAGGTCCGGTTTGTGCTTGAACAGTACCTATAAATGTGCTAGAAATAAAAAGAAGGATAATAAATACAGGAAGCATTTTCTTGAGCATATTATTTCATAATAAGACTCTTTCTGATTTTTGTCAACACTCAATTATGTCAAAATTCCTTATTACTTTTTTTCTTTCTATTGTCTTTTGCCTAGGTATTTTTTCTTTTATTGCACCCCCTTCTGTATCTGCCCAGACACCAACCCTCGTTCCTGAATATGAGCCATGTTTAAAAGGCAAAATAAATGATGACGGCAGCGTTAATGAAGGAAGATTTT
>MFZI01000008.1:0-12220 GCA_001789355.1 Candidatus Roizmanbacteria bacterium RIFCSPHIGHO2_01_FULL_39_8 | reverse complement strand
GACGGTCGAAGAGTGGAATGTAAATAAACGTCAGAATTTCTGGGTGAATGATGCTGAGGTAACCGCGCTCGGGAAAGCAGGAGAGAGATCACGCCAGTTTCTTTACTGGTCTCTGACTCATCGGTCTATTGATAATCATCCGTCAATTCTCTCGATGTGGTCTTTCGTCAAAAATATGGTCTATTTTTTCCTTCTTATTGTGGCTGCAATCTTTGGTTTGGGGATGATTATAGGAAACAGATTTAACTTCAATTTTAAACTCGAGGTCTGGCCCACCATCATAAAAATCGGTCTTTTATTCCTCTACGTTACTCTTTCGGCCTCGATTGTACTTCTTATTATCCAGCTATCGGATACACTTATGTTGTTTTTCATCGAAAGGCTCGAGGTAACAAAGTTGTTTAATATTTTCTTCTTGCGCGGTTCGGGGGGAAGCGTCATCCAAGATAGCGAAACGGCTTACAAAACATTTCAAGGTTGCAGTAATTTAAACGTAAACCTCCTTGATTCGGTCAAAACGTCTAAATTCATGGTGAATATAACCAACATGACCTATTACATGCTCGGTGTCATGCTTATTCTGCGCAAGATAATCTTGTGGCTTTTACTCTTTGTGTCACCATTCCTTGCTCTTCTTATGCCTTTTGTCTTCATTAGAAATACCGGCTGGATATGGATCGGAGTTTTCTTCCAATGGGTCTTTTATGGTCCTCTTTTTGCCTTATTTTTGGGAGGATTGGCAAAGATCTGGAATTCAAATTCACATATTCCCTTTAATTTTGATTTCTCCCGAACGAACAGTATGGATGGATTCGTTTATCCTACAACAATCAACATATTATATGGTGGCCCAGCTCAAAATCTTGATCTTTTGAACTCATCCAACTATGCCGATACTTTCGCCGAATATATCATCGCTCTTATTATGTTATGGGCAGTGACATTCTTCCCTTGGTGGTTGCTCCGTATCTTCAGAGACTACTGTTGCGAAGGAATCTATGCCATGAAGAATATTCTCTTGTCAATGTATGACCAAACAAGAGGCGGTCCATCACCTCAGCCTCCAGGGCCAACTCCAACTCCTACCAGCCAATCCACAGGAACGGCGCTCAAGATTCCAAAGGAGGTTCAAATTCCAATCAGTATTAAGCTCGAAACAATCGAAGAAATACGAAAAACAAAAACCGAAGATATCACTCGTTCCCTGAATCTCTCTGTTTCTAAACTTACCGACATCGCCCGATTTGAAACGGATAAACAGCATCATGAAGCAGTTAATAGGAACATCAATCTTTTGCAAAATCCTTTGAAAGCCGAAACTTCGACCGATCGCCAAAAATATATGAACATAAGAAGCGAATTATTTAATCGTGCAGTCAAAGAAGAAAAACTGGCAAAACAAATTCTTTCTTCTCTTTCATCTTCGAGGATAGAACAGGTCCAAAAAAGAGAGGAACTCATTAAATCGATTTCAGAACCGGTCCCCATCACCAGGATTATTTCGATAAAAGTTAAAATTCCACACGAAAAAGTTACCCAAGTCACCTCTCAATTTATTCATGCATTGACAGATAACAACTCGATGATGAGTGCCGTTTCCCAAACAAGCAATGTTTCGCAAGAGTCGGTCAAAACTATTCTTACATCCTATGTCAATAACGTATCGAAGCCAACATCTCAAATAATAAACAACTTGTCAAAACAAACCAACTTAACTAAACAGCAGATATCAAACGTTATTCAAAACACGAGTGATCTAGTCAACCAAGGAAATATCCTGACGCAAATTGCAAAACAAGCTTCTACAAGCGTGGAAAATATTGAGACGATGGTTCAAAATATATCGCAGGTGTTTGGACAGACAGAACAATCGATAATCCAGACAGTAGAACAGGCAAATCATGTTTCGTCGCCGAAACTTGAATCAATCATTAGCACAGTTATAAACACTACAGCCAATAATCCAACCATTCAATCTCAAATTCAGCAAGTCCATAACCTGAATGAGAGTCAGATCCACAGTATAGCTCAAAGCTTTACTCAAAATCTTTCTCAGCCGTCGACAGAAATAATAAACACAGTTTCAAATCAGACGGGGATCGAGAAGGAAAAAGTAAAAGAAACGATCACCTACCTTATCAATAATGCACAATCCGATACCGTTCAAAAGACCGCGACAAAAGAAAATATTGGTGTGGAAACTGTTACCAGTGTTCTCCATAGTACAAGTGAAACAATATTTCAAAGACTTGATCAAAAAATTGTCAAACCTGTGTATCAAATTATTGAAGAATCAACAAAAATACCGATTGAGAAACAAATATCAGTCATAAAGAACTTCTTCCAGGTAGCTCTTACGTATCCAGCTATTCAGACTCAAATAAAACAGTCTACAGGACTTAACACCAATCAAGTAAATAATATCGCTCAAAGCTTTACACAAAATCTTTCTCAATCCTCAACAAATGTGGTGAATAATGTTTCAAATCAGACGGGAATCGAGAAGGAAAAAATCAAAAAGGTAGTAAGTTACTTAGTAAAAACTTCTCAATCTGTTCAAGATCTAATAAAAGAAACAGCGACAAAAGAGAACATAAAAGAAGAACAGGTAATTCAAGTAATCAAAGATCAAATGCCGCTTGTGGTTAATCCTGAAAAGAATATAGAACAAACCGTCGGCATTCCCGCTTCTATTTCACTCGACGACTATGAAAATGTGAAGCATATGTGGAAGGAACAATATATTAAAGGAGAAGTTCCTGTTTCCTCGACGATCCAATCAAGAGATCAATGGATAGATAAGGATATCGTGTTTATCACCAATACTCTCAACAAGCTCGTTTCTGAGTCCCCGGAGCTTCGACAGGAAGGTCTTGATGATATTGGATATATCTTACCTATCTTCCTCATCAATAATCTCAAGGGAGACGAACTACTTGTATATCTCAAAGCTAAGTTGGAAGCGGCTAAAGAAGTCCAAAGAGAAAAAGAAAAAGAGAAAGAACTAAAAGAAGAAATGAAGGGTGCAAAAGAGGAAGAATTCGTTGAAGCGAAACCTGTCAAAAAAGAGGAAAAAGAAAAAGAAATGAAAATGGAAAATGAGCTAGAAGAAAAGTCCAATCAACAAGATACAAGTAACAAACAAGCTACAAATCAAAAAGATCAAGAAACAAACAAGTAGTTTTATAGTTGTGAATTGAAATCTTAGGTTACTATATTATTTGTATTTCCTTAGGATATTTTGTGAGCGTGCGTGCAGTTAAATCATCATCTATTACTACCGTGTCCTCTATTCTCATACCCCATTTTCCTGAAAAGTAAACACCTGGCTCGATAGTTATTACCTGGCCTATTTTTTTATCGTCTTCTGAAGTAAACGAAACCTTTGGATATTCATGTATCTCCAATCCTACTCCATGACCAGTTGAGTGAGGATAATTTGGATACCCTCTTGCAGTGAGCGTTTCCCGACAAAAAAGATCTGGCTCTCTTAATTTTCTTGATACGGTTACTTTCTCTATTGTCTTTTTCTGGGCTGTAAGTAAATTTTCATACGCGACGGTTATTCCATCAGTAGGTTTTCCGAAGAAAATCATCCGCGTGATATCAGAAAGGTAATCTTTGTATTTAACGCCGAAATCGACGAGAATAACCGAATTTTTCTTGACAATTCCCTCACCGGTCTTCGTATTGTAATGAGCGATTGCGGAATTTTCGTCGACGGCAACTATCGGGTCGAATGCCAAGTCGTACCCTTTTTCTCTCAACCATACCTCTAATTTAAATGCTAATTCTTTTTCGGAAACTCCCACTTTGACAATCTTCGAAGTATCCTCTAAACATTTATCCGTTATTTTACAGGCTTTTTCTATTAAGGCTATTTCTCTCTCATCTTTTATTTCCCTCAATTTAACTAAAGTACGATCAGTCGGCATTAATTTGGTCTCTGCAAGCTGTTGTGAAATATGAAAATGTTCATAGTATTTGAGATCTTCTGCTTCGAATCCGAGCGTCTTTATTTTTTCTTTCCCGACTATTTCCTTCAAATGAACAAGCAGTCCCCTCTTTGGTTCAATCAATCGCAGTTCGTAGTTAGTAGTTGGTAGTTTATAGTTTTTAGACAAGTATCTTTCATCGGAAAAAAGATAGAGTTTATTCTGTGTTATTAAAACAAAAGCTTCCCGCTCATCGGTGGTCAGTGTCTTAAATCCTGTGAGATATAAAATGTTGTAAAAATTGGAGACAAGAAGCGCATCTATTTTCTTCCCAAGCAAATATGTTTTCACTCTTTCTATCCTTTCGACATACATAAGGTATTATTGTAGCATAGCATTAACTTTGCTCTTAATTTATAATAGCTAGATGGATTACTACAAAGAGAAACAATTCATCGCCTACATAGATAAAAACGATAAAATCTTAGGAAAAATCGAGAAATGGGAAGCGCATAAAAAAGGAACACTACATCGAGGATTTACCGCTATCTTGACCTACGAAAATCAGTATCTCGTGCAACACCGAAAACACCCAGTTTTTGACAAAGTCTATGATTTTTCTTTTTCCTCGCATCAAATTTTCCCCCCCCTTCTGTCATCCCGAGCGACTCTGAGCGACCCGGAGCTTGTCGAAGGGGAGTCGAAGGGGAGTCGAGGGATCTATCTACAGAGTAATGAGGAAGCTATCTATACTGGATTAAAACGAGAATGGAATATTGAGAAAAAAGACATAAAATCAGAACCTAAATTTCTCAAAAAGTTTTACTATAAAGCCAAGGATCCCAATAGCGATTTCACCGAACACGAAATCGACTATATCTATAAAGTTGAATTGAAAAAACTTCCTTCACCTAATCTAGATTTTGCATACGGATCTAAGCTCATCGATAAGAAAGAAATTCTTAATTCTGAATTCTTAATTCTGAATTCTAATGTGGCTCCCTGGGTCAAAATCATGATTGAAGAAAAAATAATTAAATGAATAAAACTGAAAAACAATATGAAAGAAAGGGAGTAATTTATTTGGTTCTTCTCACCTTTAACTTCGGTCTTATCGCCATATTAGCTAGGTTCTTGAGTTTTTACCTCACTCTTTGCCAACAACTTTACCTGACTGTTGGAATAGCTTTTTTATTTGGGTTAGTAATATTCAAAAAAGACCTGCATTACGAAAAATTAAAAAAAATTCCTTTTAGAGATTGGTTTATCTTGGCCGTAAGAGCAATCTTCGGCTATGTTTTAGGGGGACTACTGTATAGAGAAGCATTGACCCTGACAAAAATAAGTAATGTCACCTTCATTCAGTCTATCCCATTCGCCGCCATTCTTGGTTTTATTTTATTCGGGGAAAAACTTACCGTAAAAAAGGTGCTATATGTCATATTGGCTTTTGCCGGAGTAATGCTCATCGCAGTAAAGGATTTTTCTTCGCTCTTTATTTGGGGAAAAGGCGAAATATTCTCCCTCATCTCAACATTTCTCTTCTCCTTTGCATTTTTAGCAAGAAGGTGGTTATCTAATTTTTTGAATAATCAAGAAATGAGCCAAATCGCCCTTTTTATCGGATTCGTTATCCTATTTGGTCTATCCTTAATAAATGCAGAGCTCATACCTGTTTTTCCCATAAATGGCGGCTTATTATTTATAGTCGCTTTATTTTTATTAAGTTTTATAAATACGATCGACGGCTTGCTGATCAATTTTGGATTTAAACATGTTCCCCCTGTTTTGGCGAGCAATATTCTCACTCTCGAATCGGTATTTGCTCTCGGATTAGCTTTCATCTTCTATAGGGAGATTCCACTTGTGAAAGAGTGCATCGGCGGAATTCTTATTATTGGGAGTGTTATCCAGATGAATAAATTAGAGGAAAAAAGAGAGATGATATAATTTTCCTATGAAAAAACCCATTCGTTTATATTGGGGTGAAAATTACTCACCTAAATCACCTAAGGTTATCAAATCGATTGAAAAAGCTTTTGGAAAAACATTTGTAAGTATACATTTGTATCCTGGTTCACTTTACCAGAAAGCACTAGGGATTCTTAGTAAATCATTTCAAATAAAACCAGACCAAATTATTTTGGGCCATGGCATAGAAGGGCTTGTTCATCTTACATCGCTTACTTTTTTAGATAAAGGAAAATCGGGTGGTATGTTTCAGCCTTCATTTTATGTCTATGCAGACAACCTAGATCAATTTACTAGAATTTCTTATCCCGTTCATTATGCGAAAAAAATTAACATCAATCACTTCCTTAAGTATATAGAAGAAACTCAGCTCTTTTATCTTGCGAGTCCAAACACTGCAACAGGAAACTATCTATTGAATAAAGAAGAAATTGAATATATTTTACGTCAATACAAAGGAGTTTTTGTTGTTGACGAGTGTTACTATGGAATGGGAAATCAAACAATCTTGCCTTGGATCAATAAATACGATAACTTACTGATCTACAGGGGTTTTTCAAAAGTCACGGGTATGGCAAGCTTACGCCTGGGAATTGCATGTGGTAATAAGTCATTGATAGAGAAATTGAGATTTAATCAAACGGATCTTGAAGCAGACACCATTAATACTTTTTCTTTGCATGTTGTTTTGGAAACCTTACCTTATTTTCAAGAATTAGCACTGAATACAAAAAAATTTATAAGTGAGTTTTTGAATTTTTTACAACCTCTCTTTCCGCAGGCTGCTTTTCTCGATTCTTTGGTTACCTATCAGTTTATGAACATTAAAAAATATGACACTCCTGCCTATAAGATAATCAATTATATGAATAAGAATGGCTATCTTCTTTCTGATTCTAACTTCACCAACGACTCATCTTTGCCATTTCCAGAACTCATTAAATTTCCAGCTCCACCTAAAGAACATTGGAAAGATTTTGCAAAAATTCTTAAGGAAGCTTTGAATCAATAATTCAATAACTTTATCACTCCATAAATCATCTCATTTATCGGAACATCAATATTCTTTTCTTTACCAAATTTTACTAGCGTTCCGTTTAGAGTTTCTATTTCATTTTTCCTATTGTTTTCGATGTCGACGAGAAGAGACGACTTTGATTCAGGACTTGTATTAAAAGTTACTTTCATTATGGTATCAAATGCATCTTCTGCTACATTCACTCCTATAGCCTTAGCTACCTGGATTGCCTCCCTAGCACATCTTTCATATAATGTTTTCGTTGTCTGATTTTTAATTATCCTCCCTATAGTACTTCTACAAATTACAGTCATGCCGGAATAGGCTACTATAAACATATATTTCTTCCAGATGTCCCTTTCAATATCATCGGAATAGGTAGCATTAATAGCTGCTTTTTTCATCATCGTTTGTATTTTTATTAGTTTTTCGTTAGTGAATTTTTTTCGTTCTCCAAAAATCAGAGAGCAGGATCCGCTTGACTGCTTAATAATTCCTGGAGCAATTTTTGTAGAAATAATGTAGGCTAATCCCGGATATACATTGCCTTTATTGATATATTTTTTAATTTCGCTATCGTTATTGACCCCGTTCTGGACAGTGATAATAATCGTATTTTGATTTACTACCGTGCTTAACTCCTTGGAAACTGCTGCAGTATCGTATGTTTTGACGGTAAATAATATAAGTCCTGGATCCTTTATTTCAGATATTTCTTTTATAATTTTTGCCGGTTTAATTGTAAAATTTCCATTTTTACTTTTGAGAATTAACCCATTTTTTTTAATTGCTTCATAGTTATCCCCACGAGCAACGAAAGTAACATCATTTTTATCCTTTGCAAGCATTCCTCCGAAATATCCACCTACTCCACCAGACCCTACGATATAAATTTTCATTGAATTATTTTATCATTCCTTTCAGTGTTAATAATGAAGTAATTCTTCTCCAAGCTTTTTTCTTGTACTCCCTTTTTTTACTCCTATAAAGCACTCCGTGTTTCGTGAGTTCGAAGGCTGCAAGGTCGTTGACTGAATCGCCGACGAAAATTGTTTCGGTTGGTCTTACTTTCAGAAGAGAACAAATTTCTTTTATCTGTATTACTTTTGCCGATGGATCATCTGTATAACAATCCATGTGAGTAAAAATACCTTCTTTATCAAAGTGAAACGACGCATTTGATCTCCAATAGTCAACGCCAAGTATCTTCGCCACTTTTTCAATATAATAATCTATTCCGCTCGAAATAATTGCAGTCTTTATTTTTCTTTTTTTTAGATATTTTGTGATTTGGAACGCTTCTTCATTTATCGTAATCTGGTTAAGTGTTTTTTCGAAGAGTTCCTTATTCAGTTTTTTCTTTCGGTAATAATCTTCAATATTTTTGACCCAGGTTATGAAATCAATCTTTCCCGAATAATACTCGTTGAACCATTTTGTATCCAGATTTTTTGGCAATCCAACTGCGGTATGTAATTTCTGCCACAAAGGATCCAGGGTAAGAACTCCATCGCAATCAAAAAATACGATCCTGGCTTTCATGATTGCATTAATTATACAATCCAAGTCTTTTTCTCTGGTTCATCGCTTCTTCGACCAGAAGGATTTGATCATTATGAAGAAGGGGAAGATTCTCAAAAGCAAAAAATCCGATCTCTGATACTTCTGAACTTTTTACAAACTCTCCTCCCATGAATTCACCGATGTAGCAAATATCGAGTCGAGCGGTTTCCCGGTCAGTCCGGATTTTCAGTCGTTCATCTGCACTCACAATCAAGCTTGATTCCTCCTGAATCTCACGCTCGAGAGCTTCTTTGGGCTGTTCTTTTGCCTTAATATATCCTCCCGGCAAGCTCCAGGCATCTTGCCGGTAGGTATGTTTAAACAAAAGAATCTCGTTTTTATTATTGAAAATGACACCGGTAACACCGATCAGGAACTGGTCCTGAAACAAACGCATCATAAGAAGCTGCATATTAGTAGGAAGATGAAGTGCTTTCCAGATTGAAGCAAATACAGATTTCATAATGATTTGTCTTTCATTTTTTGCTCGGATCGAGCTGTTTTTTCGCTTTCAAGCTTGGTATTCTCCAATTCGAGCTGGTGAACCTCTTTAGTCAGGTCTGCTATGGTCTGCTTCGTCTGCTTTATCGTCGAATCTTTGCCTAAAAGCGTAAGCTTGGAAGACAAGACATCAACCAAACTGATAAGCCACGAAATGACTATTCCAATGAGCAACGATCCCAAAATCACGAGATATAGGGGAATATTCCTCCACGTTATAGTTCCCACATGCAAGACTACGCCTGCTGTATTTTGAGTAGAGAAATAGGCGAATATCAGACTCATGATCACTACGACTATGAGTGTCAACATAGATACTATTATGATATCACGTTCGCAGGGCTTTTCCGTATGAATTGTGTAAATTTGTAAGAAGACTCGATGTTGTATAATATCTTATGCTTACCTGCTATTTTGAGAATGGAAAGAAGACTTCATTACGACATGCGGTTATAGACGTTATGATCATCGAGCAAAATAGAATCCTTTTGGTGAAAAGAGCCCCTCATATATCCAATGGAAATAAATGGGCACTTCCCGGAGGATATGTAGACCGAGGCGAGTTTATTAATGACACCGCAATACGGGAAGCAAGAGAGGAGACAGGATATGATATTGACTTAGGACCTTTATTCAGAGTCAATGACAACCCGAATCGAAGAAACGAGGACAGACAAAATATATCGTTTATCTATCTCGCCAAATTTGTTAAAAAAGTCGGCACGATGGATAAAGAATCCACGGAGATTCGTTGGTTCGATTTAGATAAACTTCCCGAAGAGGAAGACTTCGCCTTTGATCATAGGGATAATATAAGACTCTATCTTCAACATCAAAAAAAACCATTCTTATTACCGATTATTGGTAAAATTGATACGTATGGGATTTAAAGTTGAATTCAATTCGATACTGCGGACAGATGAGTTTCAAAGTATAGAGGTCGGAAAAGAATATTCTTTTCAAAAAGAAGGAAGCCGAATCTATTTCGACGATATCCCGATTTGGCTTCTTAAAAATGACTGGACTGCTTTGGCGGAAATCAAAATAACAAGCCAAGAACGAAAAGACAGTAAAGTCGAAGGCACTTTCAAAGTAAACTATCTTTATTTGGGAAAAGAACAGAAGATGATGACTAGGATGTTCAAGCGAATGTACGGATGGAAATAAAACTATCCGAAGGTAAACGCATAGACTTTGGTTCCGTCGGATTCGAACTCGAGACGAAGAATATGCTCGCCCGGGTTTCCCTTAAGGTTAATTAAGTTATAAATATCATCGAGACTGTCCGTTTTAAGTTGTATATATCCATCCTTTACATCGCTTCCTGCCTGACTGTTATCGACCAGTCTCCCATCCAAAAATACTTTTATTCCGTCTCTCATCGTTTCAGGCGTAATCACAAGATATATTTTTTCTGCATAGAAATTGAGCTCGAGCGAAGAACCTTTGTGTGAAGACGAATATTCGCCTTGAATATCCCACGAGTCGTCTAATCGCAAATAATTTGAGTTGGTCATTCTGTTTGATCCAAGGTATGTTTCTGGAGTCAAACGAGTCTTCGGTGTTTGATCCGGTATATCAACCATATCTTCGGCTACTTTTACTCCCGCTTCTTTGAGAAGCGTCTGGATGTTTTTCTCGGTTACATCATACTCGCCTTCTCCAAAGTGCGTGTAGCGAATATTCCCTTTCGCGTCGATCAGATATTTCGCCGGCCAGAAGCGATTGTTGAAAGCATCCCACGTTTTATAATCATTGTCTTGTGCGACTGGATAGTTGATTTTATACTGTTTGATAGCTCCTTCAACGTTAGCAGTATTTTTCTCAAATTCAAACTCTGGCGTATGTACACCGACGACCACAAACCCCTGGTCTTTATATTTTTCATACCAACTGGTGACAAAGGGAAGCGTACGAATACAGTTGATACAGGTATATGTCCAAAAGTCTACCAACACGACTTTTCCCCGCAATTCTTCCATCGTTAAAGATTCTTTTCCTTCAGGTAGGTTCAACCACTTATAGACTCCGGTAAATTCTGGAGCGCGTCCATAATCAGAAAGTCCTGATGATGGTGTAATCATAATAATGTTCTTATTCGAGGATTCTTGTTTCATGTCTTTTTTTCCTCTTAGTTGATCCAATTGTTCTTTGACGACCTGATTATTTTCTAGTTCGTATATGAAATTAGAATAGGAAGGGAAAAGATCGAGAAGTTTGACCTGAAGGGTTTTATCGTAATTGGTAAAAATCGCAAAAGCCGTCAAAATCATGATAATTCCGAAGATCCTTTGGATTGACCCCGTATATTTGGAAACCAATCTGCTCCTTGTAAAAAATCGGGACCCAAGCGTTGCAAAAACAAATAAAGGTATACCAACTCCAATCACATAGACAACCGTGATGAGTATCGTGGCCAAGTTCACTGATTGAGTTGCAGCCAGAGTTGCGATAGTTGCTAATATTGGCCCTGCACACGGAGACCATACAATTCCTAAAGCTAAACCCGTTATTAGTCCCCCCTTAAAACCCTGCCCTCCGAATCGGAGGGTTGTTAATCCGGCAAACTTTCCGCTCAATCTACTCACCCAACCCTCAAGTAGCCCACTAAGTTGCGGTACCGCTAGAGTAAATCCCAAGAATCCGATGACCACCACTGCAAATAAACGTAGAATATTTGGGTCAAAAGGGATTATCTTGACGATGTAAGAAATAGTAAGGGTAAAAAACGCGAAGCTTGTGATGATTCCCAAAGTAATTCCCAAAGGTTTTGCTTTTCCTCCGGTCGTCGTAGAAGAAAGAATGATTGGCAATAAAGGCCAGATACAAGGGGCTAAAATTGTAATGAGTCCAGAAACAAAAGCGAATAATAGTAGAACAATCATAGATATTTATTTATTTCTTCCAAAAATTTTTCCTTATCCCAAACCTCACCGTCCTTGAGCACCTCTTTTTTGTCCTTCAAGATCACTTTAGTATGCTGATATGTGACTCCGAAATCTTCGGCGAGTTTTTTTTCATCATCATCGGTCTCCGTGTCGTTGTAATTTACCCGAAAACCGATGACCTTATCTGAAGTTAATGAATCAAATCCTGACTGAATCTCCGGCGCTTCTCCTCTGCAGATGGGGCACCAATTTGCATAAAAGTCCAAAAATATGATCTTTCCTGACTTCAAAGCTTCATCATATTCGCCCTTTTTGAACTCGATGTAAGGTGAGGATTTTCCTGC
>MFZI01000007.1:20477-25390 GCA_001789355.1 Candidatus Roizmanbacteria bacterium RIFCSPHIGHO2_01_FULL_39_8 | reverse complement strand
ACGACGTTCTGAACCCAGCTCGCGTACCGCTTTAACGGGCGAACAGCCCGACCATTGGGACCGACTTCAGCCCCAGGATGCAGTGAGCCGACATCGCGTGTTTTCTTCAATTACTTGAAGTATCAGACTATACCATCACCCCGCTAAGCGGGGGTCAGCCTTATTACTCTTTGCCATAAGGCCAAAGAGTCTACCTTGATTTCGCATCAAGATAAGTCGTTACGGGTCCCGACTAAGTCGGGATTCCCACGGTATTGTCCTTACTTTACAGTAAGGAGTTCACCGTTATGAGCTGATATTTTGCAAAAAGACCTAAATTGTTTTAGATTACAAAGCTATAGAATTACTTCTATCGCACCCCAATGTCATTTAAGGTGCCGAACCGCGCCGTCGATATGAACTCTCGGGCGCGACCAGCCTGTTATCCCCGAGGTAACTTTTATCCGTTAAGCTCGTCCCGCAATCACGGCGGGATCGAGGATCACTAACGCCTGCTTTCGCATCTGCTCGGATAGTCACCCTCACAGTTAAGCCAGCTTATGCGTTTGCACGAACATTCCGATTTCCATCCGGAATTAGCTGACCATTGCGCTCCTCCGTTACTTTTTTGGAGGAAACCGCCCCAGTTAAACTGCCCGTCAAATACTGTTTCCCGCTTGCGCTGGATGAGGAGAAAAAAGCTAAAAGAGAGGTGTTTCATTGGCCCTCGCCTTGCGGCAAGGTCCCTCCTACGCTCAACAGTTTATCTCCTTTCACCAATATCTAACTACAGTAAAGCTCTCGGGGTCTTTTTGTCCAGGTGTAGGTAGGCCGCATCTTCACAGCCATTTCAAATTCGTCGGACGGTAATTCAAGACAGTTGTCAACTCGTTACACCTTTCATGCGGGCCGGAACTTACCCGGCAAGGGGCTACGCTACCTTAGAACTCTCAGGGTTAGAGCTGTCGTTCACTGGAGCTTGCACCTCAGGCTGTCTAATTGCTTAGTTTCACCCAAAGTGATTAACTTACCAGTACCGGACAGGTCTCAGCTCCTATACTTTCCTTTGCAGGTTTGCAGGAGCCTGTGTTTTTGCTAAACAGTCGGTTGACAAACTTTTATTGTAGAGGGTACCGTATGGCACCCTCAGAGCATCTTGCAAAGCTTACGCTCAGTTTTTTTGCCGAGTTCCTTGAATCACTCTTGTCCGTATGCCTTGGTGTTCTCCACCAACCCACCTGTGTTGGTTATTGGTACGGAAAAAAACAAAACTCCTTGACAGAAATTTTCCTGAGAACGTAAAGTGACCCAACTCAACTGGCGTTACGCCAGAATTGTATTCGTATCTCAATTTACCTTGCGGTAAACTTTAATACTTAAACCCCCATATAGAGGGCTTGGGTATTCAAATTCTGTCTTTCTGCAAGTGTTAACGTTCTATTTTCTGTAGCAGAATATTAACTGCTTGTACATCGGGGGCACCAAAAGGTACCTCCTTAGATCCGACTCACCCTCAGCTGATTGACGTTGCTGAGGAAACCTTGGGTATTCGGCACTCCGAGTTTTCATCGGAGGTTTCACTACTTATGCCAGCATTCTCACTCCTGATAACTCCACCTAGTCTTACAACTATGCTTCGCTGTTATCAGGAAGCTCCCCTACCAATTGTCCCGCAAAAAGCGGGACAAGTCTCCGTCTTCGGTAGACTTTTTAGCTCCGTTCATTTTAGGCGCTGAATTTCCCCCGCCAAAGGCAGGGGTATTTAGGTGAGCTGTTACGCACTCTTTAAAGGATGGCTGCTTCTGAGCCAACCTCCCTACTGTGTTGGAAATCCAACGGCCTTTTCCACTTAAAAGTCATTTAGGAACCTTAGACGGGAATCTGGGATGTTTCCCTTTCGCCTGTATCGGCTTATCCCGATAAGACTGACTCCCAACAAATTTTTTGCGTATTCGGAGTTTAGTTGGTCGCGATCGCTTACGCTCTCACAACCATCTAGTCGCTCTACCCCGCAAAGTAATTGTTGAGGCTATACCTAAATATATTTCGGGGAGAACCAGCTATATCTGAGTTCGATTGGCATATTACCCCTAACCACAAGTCCTCCCATGTCATTTCACCGACAACGGGTCCGGGCCTTCCCCCGCCTTTCGGCGGGGTTCACCCTGCTCATGGTTAGCTCACCCAGTTTCGGGTCTTCCGATAACTACAAATTCGCCCTATTAGGACTCGGTTTCCCTCTGACTTCCCCCGCTAAGCGGGGTTAATCACGCAGTTATCGAAAACTCGCTGGCTCATTCTTCAATAGGCACGACATCACTCGCGCGCAGCACGAGAGCTATTAGCTTTTTAGCTTTTAGTTTTTTAGATTTTGAAATCTAATAGCTAATAGTCTAAAAGCTAACAATCTCTTGTACTACGCACAAGCTCTGTCTGTTTGTTAGCTAATGGTTTCAGGTTCTATTTCACTCCCCTCACTGGGGGACTTTTCACCTTTCCCTCATGGTACTAGTTCACTATCGGTCAATTTGAGTATTTAGCCTTGGATCGTGACCGACCCGGTTTCCCACAAGGTTTGCCGTGCCTCGTGGTACTTGGGAACTCCACCAGCGAAATTCTTCTTTAAAATACAGGACTATCACCTTCTTTGGTTACTCTTTCCAGAGTATTTTTTTGCAAGAATTTCTACCTACTGTGGACCCGCAACACCCCGATAAATCGGGGTTTAGGCTCTTTCGTTTTCGCTCGCCGCTACTAACGAAATCTCATATGATTTCTCTTCCTCTGGTTACTTGGATGTTTCGGTTCACCAGGTTCCCTCCCTTACCACAAGTGGTAAGGGTTCCTCGATTTACATCGAAGAGGATTGCTCCATTCGGAAACCAACAGTTGATAACGCCTGTTTAAGGGCTCACCGTTGTTTTCGCGCTTTAACACGCGTCCTTCTTCGGCTCAAACTGCCTAGGCATCCACCATTAGCCTTATTCTCCCATCATTTCTGTTTCTTATCCCGACTAAATCGGGATAAATACCCCGCTAAGCGGGGTTATTACTTCTTCTTTAATTACGTGTGACCTACCTCTAGTTGTTAAAGTGCTCTTCGGCCGATACCTTAGAGTAAACACTTCATCTTACGGCCTCAGGGTAAACCACTACTTAATAGAGGCTTGCCCTGAGGTGTAAAGCGATTCGACTACGTTCAGCTACGTTTTTGCACTGAGCGAAAACGAAGTGGACCTGACCGGACTTGAACCGGTGACCTTCGCATTGCAAATGCGATGTTCTAGCCAGCTGAACTACAGGCCCATTTCCGACTTTTTTTCGCCATCCTACCCATCCACGCTTGCGTTATAGGCCCATACGTTAAATTTCAAATGCCGAACCTTAAACGCCAAAATACCCACAAATGATTGATATTTGGGTTTTGAAATTTAAATTTATTTAGGAAGGCTATTAGGAGAGCTAACTTGGAGTCTCCAACGCTGCCTTTATGAAAAGCTTATTTTCATTGGTAAAGGAAAGTTTAGCAGAGGAATTTTTACTTGTCAACACTGATTTTGAAAAAGAAGTTCTCTGGCAAAGTTCCCATTGATTCGAGTCGATAAAACTGCTTATATTTATAGTATGAATAAAAAATCACTCGTTTGGTTCGATGAAGTTGGCAAAGACGATGTAGGGTTAGTCGGTGGGAAAGGTGCTAATTTAGGCGAAATGACTCGAGCCCACTTCCCTATTCCCTATGGATTTGTAGTAACCTCAAAAGCCTATTTCGACTTTATCGAGAAATCAAAACTTCAACCTAAAATAAAGAGCCTTCTTTCTATTATAAACTACGATAATCCTTCTGAATTGCAGCAGGCTTCAGAACATATAAAAAAACTGATTATCGACTCCCAAATTCCTTCACATTTAATGGATGAGATCAGTACGTTTTATGGGGAACTTGTTGGACATGAAGAAAAGTACATTCATAAACAAAGCGGTGCTTTTTCGGTTGGACTTAAAAAACTGACCCAAATCTATGATGATCCTATTGTTGCAGTAAGGTCATCTGCTACAGCTGAGGATTTGCCGAATGCTTCTTTTGCTGGCCAACAGGAAACATATTTAAATGTTAGAGGAGACTCGCACGTAATCCAAAAAGTGAGGGAATGTTGGGCTTCGCTCTTTACTCCGCGGGCAATTTATTACCGGCATCAACAAGGTTTTGATCACTTCAGAGTGGGCCTGGCGGCGGTCATTCAGCGCATGGTCCAATCGGAGAAATCAGGCATAGCCTTTAGTATAGATCCTGTTACTAACGATAAATCAAAAATAGTAATAGAAGCCATTTTCGGACTTGGCGAGTATATCGTGGGAGGAAAAGTCACTCCCGATCATTATGAAGTAGAAAAAAGATCATTTCTCCTTATTAAAAAAGAAATTAAACAACAAAAGATTGCGCTGAAAAAATTCGGGAATGGGAATAAGGAGTTTAGCTTGAGTAAAAATGAGGCAGGCAAACAGAAAATCAGCGACGAAGAGATTATTTCGGTTGCGATGTTGGTAAAAGAGATTGAACAACATTATTTTTTTCCGCAGGATATTGAATGGGCTATAGAAAAAGGGAGAACGTATATTGTACAGTCGCGTCCAATAACTACCATAAAACAGGTCAAATCAGCCGGAGTCCGTACAAATCGGCTAGATGGAAAGAGTTCCGGATCAACTGATTTTGCGGAAAGCCGATTGCCGATTCTAACCGGCTCTCCCGCTTCTCCCGGGGTAGGAGTAGGACCAGCAAACGTCATCTTTTCTCCCAAGGAAATCGATAAAATAAAACACGGAGACATTCTTGTTGCGCCTCAGACTAATCCTGACTATGTTCCCGCGATGAAGAAAGCCGCAGGTATAGTCACCGAAAAGGGAGGTAGGACTTCGCATGCAGCCATTGT
>MFZI01000007.1:8197-20469 GCA_001789355.1 Candidatus Roizmanbacteria bacterium RIFCSPHIGHO2_01_FULL_39_8 | reverse complement strand
TTCAGGCGAAGTTTTTAAAGGAAAAGTTTTGCAAAAAACCGCGCCTCAGGAAAAACTGCACCACTTTCCTGCAAAAACGCTTACTCATGTCTATGTGAATCTTGCAGAACCGGAACAAGCACAAAAGATTTCCAAGATGCACGTAGATGGTGTTGGTCTGTTGCGCGCTGAATTTATCATTGCTCAGATTGGTAAACATCCTAAAGAGTATATTAAAGAAAAAAAAGAATATCTTTTTGTTAATAAACTTGCTAAAGATCTGATTACCTTTGCTAAAGCCTTTTCTCCTCGTCCGGTTATTTACCGTGCCACGGATTTTAAAACGAACGAGTACCGGAATCTTATTGGCGGAATTCATTACGAACCCAAGGAAGAGAACCCTATGCTTGGCTTTAGAGGAGCCTATCGTTATATTGCAAACCCTGATGTATTTCATCTTGAACTGGCTGCCATTCGCAAGATCTATGAGATGGGCTATACTAATCTCCAGCTCATGATTCCTTTTGTAAGGGTGCCCTGGGAGTTGATTAAAATCAAAGAACTTGTTAACGAAAGCGGTATCAATCAATTTCCTGGCTTTAAACTCCTTATCATGGTCGAGGTACCGGCCTGCGCACTTCACCTTGAGGAGTTTATTAAAATCGGCATCGATGGGGTTTCAATCGGAACAAATGACCTTACGATGATGCTTTTGGGTGTTGACCGAGACAATCAGGAAGTTTCGGATATCTATGATGAAAGACATCCTGTTGTCGTTGATGTCCTCACTCATATCGTTGAGACAGGAGTCAAGCATGGCGTCACCGTTTCCATCTGTGGCCAGGCAGCTTCCGACTATCCTGATTTAGTAGACAAACTAGTAAGACTGGGGATCACGAGTGTCTCGGTAAACCCAGATGCAGTAGACCGAACCCGCGAGTTAATATACAATATTGAAAAGAAACTGTATAGTAAATAAAATAGAGTTATCTCGAATGTATTTCGAATCAGTGCAATTTTTTGATTTAGTGGAATTTATAGGGAGTATTGAAAAATACGGGAAAAGTGGAAAATCTTTACTTATATGGCAACTATAAAAAAAATTTACGCCTACGAAATCATAGACTCGCGCAGTTATCCTACTATCGAGGGTAAGCTTATCCTTGATAACGGAATCGAGGTCACTACTGCTATTCCAGCGGGCACTTCCATAGGGAAATACGAAGCTGTTGAGTTAAGGGATAATGATCCGGCTCGTTTTGACGGTATGGGAGTAACCAAGGCTGTTGCAAACATTAATAACCTCATTGCACCAAAACTAGTCGGTACTTCTCCGCTAAAACAGCAGGAAGTTGATATGTGGATGTGCAAGCTCGACGGAACACCAACAAAAAGCAAGCTGGGAGCAAATAGTATTTTAACGGTTTCTCAGTTACTTATAAAGGCGGCTGCAGCTGATTTAAAAGTCCCTCTTTTCCGCTACATAAACAGCCTCTATTTTTCGCTCTTTAAATCACAAATAAGCATAGAAAGAATGCCGACACCGATTTTTAACATTATTAACGGAGGAAAACATGCCAATAATAACCTTGAATTTCAGGAGTTTCACCTTATTCCTTCCTCCTCATTAACTTTTTCCCGTGCATATCAAATTGGAATTGAGATTTATCACGAATTAAAACGTGTACTGACATACAGGAACGCCAATATTTCACAAGGGGAAGAGGGGGGCTTTACTCCAAACTTCACCACAAATATTGACGCGATAGAAGTTTTGGTCGAGACAATAAACCAGAAAAACTTAAGACCAGGGGTAGATGTCTTCCTTGGTCTGGACATCGCGCCTTCTTACTTCTATAAAGACGGTAAATACCATATTAAAGATAAACCACACCCACTAAATGTTGACGAGTTTCTCAAATTTATAGAGAAAATTATTAGCGATTACTCTATGTTAAGTCTGGAAGATCCCATTTATGAAGATGATTGGAAAAGCTGGCAAAAACTAAACCAGACAATCCCCAGCCATATTTACTTAGTTGGAGATGATCTTTTGACTACCAATAAGTCCCGCCTTGAAAGAGCCATAAAGGAAAAAGCGTGCACGACCATATTAATTAAGCCGAATCAGATTGGGTCGATAACGGAAACACTCGAAGTGATCAACGTGGCCCTTAATAATAAATTTAATTACACAGTTTCACATCGTTCTGGCGAAACAAATGACAGTTTTATCGCAGACTTTGCAGTCGGCGTTCAGGCAGACTTCGTCAAATTTGGTGCACCCGCTCGGGGAGAGCGCGTTGCCAAGTACAATCGCCTCTGGGAAATCGAGCGTGAAGAGCTCAAGAAGTGAGGCAGGCTTCTATAAACTTGAGAAAAATCGGATGAGGATTTAGCGGTCGGGATTTATATTCTGGGTGACCTTGAGTTCCGAGATAGAATGGATGTTCTTTTCGAGGGAGCTCGATAATTTCCACCAAGTTTTCGACTGTTGACCGAGCTGCTATAACCAAACCTTTGCCTTCAAAATTTTTCGAATAACTATTATTAAACTCATACCGATGTCGGTGCCGCTCACTTGTTAGACCCGTTGACTTATTAATAAAGGCATTATAGCTATTATATGCATCCCAGGCAATTGTGTTTTTTTTCACTATCGCGTTCCATGATCCAAGTCTCATCGTTCCCCCATACGCTCGTCTGCTAACGTTGTCCTTTTGCATAGGATTGAGATGAATAACAGGATGTAAGGTCTTCGGGTTTGCCTCGGTCGTGTTCGCATCCCCCCAACCAATTTTGTCACGAGCGAATGAAACTACGGCCAGTTGCATACCATAGCATAGGCCAAGGTAAGGTATTTTTTTATCGCGTGCATATCCGGCAGCTTTTATCATCCCTTCGGCCCCACGCTCACCCCAACCAATAGGTACGATCATTCCGTCAACATTTCTTACAAACGTATCTATTCCCTGCTTCTCCACTTTCTCAGCGTCAACCCAGAGCGTCTTTATGGTTACTCCGTGCTGCCATCCGGCGTGCTGCAGTGCATCGAATAAAGCCGCATATGAATCCCGCAGCTGATATTCACCTGTTGCAAAATATTTTCCCACGATAGCAACAGTAATATTTTTATTGCTCTTCGTGATTTTTTTAACATCGGCTATAAGTCTGTTCCAAGAAGTAAAATCCTCTTTCTTCTTTTTTAAACTAAGGCGGGATAACAGGCGATTTTGAAAGTTCTGCTCCTTTAACATGAGGGGAAGCTCGTAAATGAGATTTGTATCGGGCGCTGATATGATATCCTCGGGATGGAGATTACAAAAAAGGGCAAATCTGTTTTTTCTTCTCTGATCCATGGGTTTTTCCGAACGAGCTACAATAAAGTCAGGTTGAATACCCATGGTATTTAATGTCCGCACCGAAAGCTGAATTGGTTTCGTTTTTGGTTCTCCTAAGTGACTTGGGGTAGGCATATAGCCTACATGGACATGAACAACATCTCCCGGATTTTTCAAGGAAAGAATTCGAGATGCTTCATAGTAAAAAACGTTCTGGTATTCTCCGGCAGTGCCCCCTAGTTCGACGACGATAATTTCGGCATGGTTCTTTTTTCCCGCTTCACTTATCCTCGCTTGGATTTCATCGGTAATATGCGGTATCGCTTCTACGTCTTCACCGTTATACTCGAACCTACGTTCTCTGTCTATTACGGCTTTGTAGACCTGTCCCATGGTAATGAAGCTGTTTTTATTCAAATCTATATCAAGAAATTTTTCGTAAGTACCAATATCCATATCTGCTTCAGTTCCATCGTCGCAAAGAAATGGATCACCATGTTCAATTGGATTTATCGTTCCTGCATCTATATTAAGGTAGTTTTCACATTTCACCGGAGTTACTCGAAAATCAAGACGCTGAAGGAGGAAGGCAATTGAGGCCGCAATTATACCCTTTCCGATACCTGAAATCACTCCCCCGGAAACAAATACGTATTTTGTTTTCACGGAATTTCAGTATACAGGTGAGACTCGTCCTTGTCAAAGTCAAATTTAAGTGATAGAATTATGACTATGGCAAATTCATTTATCTATAAGGACAAATCCTTCAGAATAGGAAGTACGGTGAGTTTGACGTATCGTTTTAAGGAGGGTGATAAAGAGAGAAGACAGATTTTTAAGGGAATACTTCTGCAAGTCAAGGGTTCTACACCTCAATCAAAGACTATTACAGTCAGGAAGATTTCCAGATCCGGCATTGGAATTGAAAGGATAATTCCCTTGGCTTCACCGTTTCTCGAAGAGATAAAACTGGTCAAGAAGACCGAGCCAAAAAAAGCAAAGTTGTACTTTTTGCGCGGTCTTTCGGATCAGAAGGTTAAAGCAAAATTGGCTCGGTAGAACTCTGTTTCATCTCGCCCATGAACACAAATAGAAACGTGGGAAAAGTTGGTGAAAATTTAGCTCTCACTTTTTTAAAAAATAAGGGATATTCTCTTATTTCGCGGAATTACTATACACGATGGGGTGAAATAGACCTTATTGTAGAAAAAGACACAAAAATCTCCTTTATCGAAGTTAAAACTCGAATAAGCACTATACAGGGTAAACCCTATGAATCAGTAGATCAAAGGAAGTTATTTAAGCTGACTAGGCCTATCAAACATTTCCTCTTGCAAGACAGATATAAAAACCGGAAATTATCTCTGGACGTAATTTCAATTGAATTGAATCGAGATCAATCGTTAAGAGAACTGAAATACTTTGAAAATGTTGAGATAAACTCCTAGAGTCTTTATAGATTTGTTATGATTAGGGGTATTGACAAGTAAGGAAAGAAGGTGACATCTATGATTGATATAGTCAACTCGGTCATTTTTACTACATTCAATCGGGTTATCGATTATCTTCCTAATTTCTTTGGAGGACTAGCGATTCTTATTTTTGGCATTTTTTTAGCTACTTTACTTAAAAAAGTTCTTGTCACTTTTTTCAACTTTATTCGGCTTGATGATTTATTTCAAAAAACGAAACTTATCACTAAGCAAGAGGTAAAAATTTGGTTAGAAGTCCTGACTGAAATTATACGCTGGTCGGTAATCATCCTATTTTTGACCCCAACATTAGAGGTTTGGTATTTTTCGAGAGCCACGGTCGTTATCAGTCAATTTATACTTTATCTTCCAAACATCATCGTGGCGGTCATTATAAGCTTTGTCGGACTCATTGCTTCAAATCTGGGATATGACATCGTCAAACATAGTGTTAAAACAATTGGAGCCACCTCTGCAAATACTTTGTCGGTCTTTACGAAATGGCTGATACTATTTTTTACCATACTCGTAGTGCTCAATCAGCTGGGAGTGGCTCAAGATTTAGTAAGAATACTTTTTACGGGCATCGTAGCGATGGTTGCTTTAGCTGGAGGACTCGCCTTTGGTCTGGGAGGTAGGGAAATAGCCAAAGATATGCTGGGAGAATTAAAAAAGAAGTTCAAGTAGAAATGAATTAAGAAGTGAAAACCTTGGACTAGGAGGATATTATTCGTAAGAAAGATTCATTACGAACTTTATTAAGCCTAGAGGTACGCTCAGCAAAGACGAGAGGAGAAAAATTCAGTGACCCCAACGAGATTCGAACTCGTGTTGATAGGCTGAAAACCTATTGTCCTGGGCCGCTAGACGATGGGGCCAAAACCTTTTTAATTCTAACACATTTATCCTTTTATTTGTTTTCAAATGCTTATAATTCACTCTATATCTATTACTTGAGATTGGGTTTGCTTTGTTCTATACTGTTAGTCTATTATGCATTTTGATTTACTCCAGATTTTACCCGCGATTGGCTATCTAGGAATTTTCGCCATAGTGTTTGCTGAGTCCGGCCTTCTGATTGGCTTCTTCCTCCCGGGAGACAGCCTTTTATTTACTGCAGGATTTCTTGCCTCCCAGGATATTTTCGATATTCGAATTCTAGCTCTTCTGTGTTTTATTGCAGCGGTGACCGGAGACAGTGTAGGCTATGCTTTTGGACATAAGATCGGCCGAAAACTCTTTCAGAGGAAAAATTCACTCCTATTTCATAGGGATAATCTACTGAAAGCAGAGAAGTTTTATGAAA
Source organism: Candidatus Roizmanbacteria bacterium RIFCSPHIGHO2_01_FULL_39_8 (assembly GCA_001789355.1). Lineage (GTDB taxonomy): Bacteria > Patescibacteriota > Microgenomatia > UBA1406 > GWC2-37-13 > O2-01-FULL-39-8. Next base: position 14,371 of record MFZI01000007.1, on the reverse strand, counting down.
AATACGGCAAAAAAACTATTGTACTTGCTCGCTTTATGCCAATGATCAGAACCTTTGCACCTATAGTTGCGGGAGTAGGAAATATGGATTACAAGTCCTTTCTTACCTACAATATTGTGGGAGGATTTTTTTGGGGAATAGGAATCACTGCCTCCGGATACTACTTGGGTAGCTTAATCCCTGACGTCGATAAATATCTTTTACCGATAATACTCATTATCATCGTCGCATCTGTTGCACCCACTGCCATTCACATTCTAAAAGATCCAGCTCATCGTAAGCAACTTCTCGCGCTTTTGCTAAAGCCTTTTAAGAAGTCCTAACGACTCTTGGTCAAGTTGTTTGTTTCACAGTGACTTTGCTCACAAAAAATGCTACAATGATTGGTTACCCTATCACCCATGCTTAATCTCGTATCATCATTTAAACCAACCGGAGATCAGCCACAAGCTATTGAAAAATTAAGTGGTGGAATTTCTGCTGGTCTAAAAAATCAGGTCTTGCTGGGAGTAACCGGTTCAGGTAAAACGTTTACCATTGCAAATGTAATTCATAATCTTAATATGCCTGCACTTATCATCTCGCATAATAAGACTCTTGCCGGCCAGCTTTATCAAGAGATGAGAGACTTTTTTCCTCATAATGCCATATCATACTTTGTTTCCTACTATGATTTTTATCAGCCAGAAGCATATATTCCAACAACTGATACGTATATAGAAAAGGAGGCAGAAATCAACGAACTTATTGATAAGTTGCGACTCCAAGCAACGACCAATATCCTAACTCGCAAAGATACAATCGTTGTTGCATCAGTATCTTGCATTTACAATATCGGGTCCCCCATTGAGTATGGTGAATTTATAGCGGAGATAAAAGTTGGCGACCAAGCAGATTGGAATAACATAGCAAGAAGACTTGTTGAGCTTCTGTATGATCGCTCGGAATTTGAATTCAAGCGGGGAACATTTCGAATCCGAGGAAGTTACATGGATATCTACCCTGCCTACGAGGACTTTGGCTATCGTCTGGAAAGTATAAACAACCAGATCACTAAGATTACCCAATTTGAACCGCTTACTGGCAAGAATCTTGCTAAAAGCGTTAAATCAAATAAAAAGTTGGCTAGTATTGTGATTTATCCGGCAAAGCATTTCCTCATGGATCCGGGTATTTTTAAAACGGCTGAAGGACAAATACGGGAGGATCTCGCAAAAGAATCGAAGGACCTTAAAAACCAAGGTAAAATCGCGGAGGCGGAGAGATTGATAAGAAGAGTGAATTATGACCTTGAAATCATCAAGGAAGTTGGCTATGTAAATGGGATAGAAAACTACTCAAGGTATTTTGACGGAAGAAAGCCTGGAGATCATCCAAATAGCCTTATCGAGTATTTTAGACAGACATATGGAGACAAATTTTTAGTCTTTATCGATGAATCTCATATGACTATCCCACAATTGAGGGGGATGTATAATGGCGACTATTCGAGAAAAAAGACACTTGTGGAGTTTGGCTTCAGACTTAAGGCCGCATTTGATAATCGACCACTTAAATTTGACGAGTTCTATCCAAAGATTCCGCATTTTATCTATCTTTCGGCAACGCCGAACAAGTGGGAAATAGAAGTCTCAAAAAATGTTGTCGCCGAGCAACTGGTCAGACCGACAGGTATCATTGATCCAAAGGTAATTATTAGACCAGCAAAAAACGAAGTTCCCCATCTAGTTTCTGAGATCGAGAAGAGAACTCCAATGGGACAGAAAATTCTCGTGACTACTCTTACCAAAAAAATTGCTGAGGATTTGACGGAATATCTCAAGGAGAGGAAAATTAAAGTCACTTATCTTCACTCGGACATTCAAACGCTGGAACGTTCCGACATCCTAGATAGCTTGCGAAAAAATGAATACGATGTGCTTATCGGAGTTAATCTACTTCGTGAAGGACTTGATCTCCCGGAAGTATCACTCGTAGCGATTCTTGACGCGGACAAGGAAGGTTTTCTGCGTTCCAAAACATCTTTGATTCAAACTATGGGACGTGCAGCACGCAACAGCGAAGGGGAAGTTATTCTCTATGCGGATGAAATCACCGGATCAATACGCGAAGCGGTTTCAGAAATCGAACGAAGAAGAAAATATCAATTAGAGTATAATCTCAAACACCAGATAATACCAAAAACAATCTATAAACCGGTGAGAGAAAAAATTATCGAAGCTAAGGAACAATTCTTGTTTCTCGACCGACCTAATACACAATACACAACCTCTTTCATAGAGGAGATAAATCCAGAGTCATTGACTCCCTATGACCGGAAAAGAACGGTAAAAAAATTAGAGAAAGAAATGAAACATCAAGCAGAAGATCTCAACTTTGAACTCGCGATTAAGATTAGAGATAAAATCCGAGAACTTAAAAGTTAGGAGTGATTAGTTAGGAGTTAAGAGGAAAATGCATTGTCCGCATAACACCTAACACGTAACACATAACAGGTATGTTAGATTACATAAAAATCAGGGGAGCTCGACAACATAATCTAAAAAACATAGATCTTGATATTCCTAAAAACAAGTTTGTTGTCATTACCGGAGTTTCCGGTTCGGGAAAATCATCCTTGGCATTTGATACGATCTATGCCGAAGGTCAAAGAAGATATGTAGAATCTTTGTCTGCATATGCACGGCAGTTTTTAGGGATAATGGATAAGCCCGATGTTGATCTTATTGAAGGCTTATCACCTTCTATATCAATAGATCAAAAAACAGTGTCTCATAATCCCCGTTCGACGGTAGGTACTATTACTGAGATTTATGATTATCTGCGTGTTCTTTTTGCACGCATAGGCCATCCTCACTGCCCAAATTGTGGAATTGAAATTTCGCGTCTTTCGGTTGACGAAATAGCTGACAAGATTGGCAAGGAAATTAAGAAACAAGCAAGTACAGATAAAATAAAGCCACACCGCTTTTCTCTCCTCTCTCCTGTAGTAAGACAAAGGAAGGGTGAATTCAGAGATCTTTTTGACAATATACGATCAAAAGGATTTAGTAAATTAAGGGTAGACAATAAACTATTTAACATCAGCGACGAGATTGATCTTATTAAAACAAATAAACACTCAATTGATGTAGTCATTGATGAACTTGCTGTTCAAAATAAAGAACTTCAGAGTAGTTCATATGACAGTAGGCTTCGGAGCCGACTTAGTAATGACATTGAACAGGCGACCAATCTCTCTGATGGGCTAGTTCTTTTAGTCTACAAAACTGACACGGTTAATCCAGAGCGGCAGAAGAAAACCGGGTCAATTGAGTTCACTGAACTTCTCTATTCCGAGAAATTTTCCTGCCCGAACTGCAATCTGTCTCTCGCAGAGGTGGAGCCGCGGATGTTTTCTTTTAATTCGCCTCTTGGCGCCTGTGAAAAGTGTAGAGGGATAGGAACGATCTTCAGAGTAGAACCTGACCTCACCCTCAATAAAAATCTCACCATTAATGAAGGGGGAATTACGCCATTCTCCAAATTTTTCTTTGCGGAAACATGGTATATCAGATTGGTAAAACAAGTTTGTGAGGAAGAAGGAATCGATCTTGACAAACCTATCGGCAAACTTTCCCGCAGAAGTCTTGATATGCTTCTCTTCGGAACAGATAAGACCTATCGCGTCGAAGGAAAAAATCGCTTCGGGAGAGATACGGCAATTTATGAAAAATTCGAAGGGATCGTGGGAGAGCTTGAAAAAAGGTACTTTAGCAATCAGGGAGATTTTGCAGCTGCCGAAATCCAGAAATATATGAGGGAAGAAGTTTGTCCAAGCTGCAAAGGCAATAAGTTGAAACCAGAGATATTATCTATCACTATTGATGAAAAAAATATAGCTGGAATTACCAATCTGTCGATAGACAGGTTACTTAGCTATTATGAACAGCATATAGAAGCAAAACTTAACCCTTATGAAAAACAAATTTCAATGCCGATACTTAAAGAGATAATAACACGAATGAAATTTCTTCAGAATGTAGGTTTATCATATCTTACGATTTCAAGAACTGCCCGTACCCTTTCAGGAGGAGAGCTTCAAAGAATTCGCTTAGCCTCCCAGATCGGTACCGGATTAACCGGAGTACTCTACGTTTTGGATGAACCTTCTATTGGTTTACACCCTAAAGATGTCTCCGCACTTATAAAAACTCTCCACGAACTCAAAAATATAGGAAATACAATTCTTGTCGTTGAACATGACAGAGAAACTATCGAGTCAGCGGAACACATACTTGAGCTTGGACCTTACGCAGGTAAACATGGAGGAACGGTCACCTTCAATGGGACCCTAAAAAAAATGCTCAGTTCAGCAAAATCTCTGACAGGTCACTATCTCTCGGGAAGAAAAAAAATTAGGTCTGCAGATAGATCCTTACAGGTGAATATGGGAAAGATAATTCTTAAAGGAGCTTCCGAATTTAATCTAAAAAAAATTAACGTTTCTTTCCCTTTGGGGAATATGATCGCGGTCACCGGGGTTTCCGGCTCGGGTAAATCAACTCTTGTTGTGGAGACACTCTACCCTGCGTTGAAGTACTATCTTGACGGATACTATCATGACAAAATTGGCGAATTTGATAAACTTGAGGGCTTCCAGTATATTGAGCGTGCATATCTCGTCGATCAATCACCCATCGGTCGTACTCCACGTTCTAATCCTGCTACCTACGTTGGCTTTTTTGACGACGTCCGGGAACTCTTTGCAACTACGGTAGATGCAAAGATGCGAGGTTTTAAGAAAGGCCGTTTTTCCTTCAATCTAAAAGGTGGGAGATGTGAAAAATGTCAGGGAGCCGGCGTTATTAAAATCGAGATGCAGTTCTTATCTGATGTCTTCGTCACTTGCGACGTCTGTAATGGCAGAAGGTATAATAAAGAAACTCTGGAGGTGAAATTTAAGGACAAAAACATCTATGAAATCCTTAAAATGACCGTCGACGAGGCGGTAGAATTCTTCAAAAATCATTTCCATATTCATCAGAAATTGATTTTTTTGAAGAATGTCGGTTTAGGCTATATCGAAATAGGCCAACCTGCCCCGACATTTTCAGGGGGAGAGGCGCAGCGAATCAAGCTTGCTAATGAACTCTCCAAAAGAGAAACAGGCAATATTCTCTACATTTTAGATGAACCAACTACTGGCCTACACTTCTATGACATAGAAAAACTACTTCATACCCTTCAGGAACTGGTAAGAAGAGGGAATACCGTTATCGTTATCGAGCATAATCTCGACGTAATTAAAAACTGCCAATATATCGTGGATCTCGGACCTGAAGGAGGAGAAAAAGGAGGGTATTCTCTTTACCAAGGCGAGATTCAAGGAATTCTCAAAGAAAAAAATTCCTATACAGGACAATATCTAAAGAAAGTGTTGTAGTACAATGACAGAATGAGGACCTTATTTAAATATTTGCTTATTTCTTTTATCTTTTATCTTCTATCCTTTAGCTTCGCATCCCCGAGCAGTGCTCAAAACTTCCGGAATGACTATCAAGTTGAATACTTCCTTTCCGAAAGTAAGGATAATATAAATACGAGAGTAAAATTTACCATCACTATCACCAATCTTGCTGCAGATTTATATGTCAAAAAGTTCTCGATTGGTTTTCCTTCTACGTTTCAAATAAAAAATATAAAGGGGTATGACGATCATCGGGCTATCGCTCCACAGGTTGACTCCTCAGAGAACGCCACTAAAATTACTCTGGAATTTTCCGACCCGGATTTTGGGAAAAACTCGGTAAACAATCTCTATCTTGAGTTTGAACAGGATAACTTATTCAAGACCAATGGGAATGTGTGGGAAGTTATCCTGCCCACCGTTGATAACAAAGAGAATGGATCATACAAAATACTCTTGCACCTGCCCCCCTCATCAGATAAAAAAATAGCTATCTCAAAACCTATCCCGGACTCCGTTGAGGGGGATCTTATTACTTGGAATAATCCAAAGGTCAAGACGATTTATGCGGTATTTGGGGCTGCACAATATTATCAAACAGAGTTGACCTATCACCTGGAGAATTCCAAATTGATTCCTGTGTATACGGACATCGCTTTTCCACCGGATACTCAGTATCAAAAAGTATATGTGACCACTATATATCCACCACCGCCTGAAGTTTC
>MFZI01000007.1:0-8188 GCA_001789355.1 Candidatus Roizmanbacteria bacterium RIFCSPHIGHO2_01_FULL_39_8 | reverse complement strand
CACTGTCAATCTCGTTCTCAGGAGTAGTAGCGGAATTTGCTTTCCCTCGTGAAGAGGTTATTCCCTACGTCCGGCAAAGTTTGGCTGAACAAAAGAAATACCTATTATTTCCACAGCCGCTCTGGGAGATATCGTCTACAGATAAAATAAAGCAGCTGGACAACAATCCACAAAGCATCTACCAGTTCGTGACCAGGACGCTTAGCTACGACTATGATAAGATAAACTCTGACAACAAAAGACTTGGAGCAGAAGCGGTACTCAATAATCCAAGTCAAGCTGTCTGCATGGAATTCACCGACTTGTTTGTGGGAATAGCACGGCAAAAGGGTCTCTATGCCAGAGAAATTGAAGGATATGGTTTTTCCGACGATCCTAAGCTTAGACCACTGTCATTGACTTCTGATGTTCTTCATTCGTGGCCAGAATATTTTGCTGAACAGGCAAAACTCTGGATTCCTGTGGATCCCACATGGGAAAATACTTCAGGAATAGATTATTTTTCATCCTTTGATTTAAACCATATTACCTTGGCGATTCATGGAAAAGATCAAAACTATCCCCTTCCCGCCGGTACATACAAAGTGGGTAACTCTAGAGATGTAAATATAAATCCTACCTCTTCGCTGTCCAAAGATAGGCTAAGTTTGAGTGTCACTAATACTCCCCTTAAGAAGGTAGTAAACGATGCGGAGACTAATGTCGTAAAGATCGATATTGAAAATAAAGGAAATATCTATTATTGGGGAAAGGGAGTCAGTGTAACTTCTTCTGAATTTGTTGTTACCTCTTCTAAATCCGGTGTAGCCCCGCTTCCCCCTTATGCAAAAACAACCGTTTTGCTAAGATATAGGGTTAAAAATAAAGTGGCAAGTCGAAGCAGTGGGGAAATTAATATCTTACTCCCTGATGGAAGGTCTATCTCAGAACAAATTTCTATTATTCCCTTTTACTATACGCTCGCGGTAAATATGTCAATTGCCTTAGGGATCTGTGCATTCATCATCCTGGCGCTACTCTACTTCAAAAAACGGCGAAATAGTGTAAAATCACACAACTAACTACTCCATGTCAGCAATAAAGTCCAAATCTATTTTATTGAGAAAGAAAGATATCCTTAAACTCCCGCAGGGAGTAGGTGTCTATGTGTTTAAGAAAAAAAAACAGATCCTCTATATAGGAAAGTCAATTTCACTAAAAGCCCGGATCCTTTCCCATCTGGAAAATGCCAAGTTGGATCCAAAAGAAGCAGCCATTATAAAAAATAGCAATCAAATTGAGTATTATATTACTGACTCTGAGTTTAAGGCGCTCCTTTTGGAATCTTCACTTATCCAGAGGAATCACCCGAAGTACAATCGGCGATGGCAAGATGATAAAAGCTACCTTTATATCAAAATCACCTTACGTGAAGATTTCCCCAAGGTCCTGTCAGTAAGAAGGGAAAATGACGGCAGGTCTAGGTACTTCGGTCCTTTTCCCTCACGCGGAGATGTCGAGGAAGTTTTGCGGACAATACGTCGTATTTTCCCGTTTTGTACTCAAAAAAAGATAGGAAAAAAAGGCTGTTTTTATTCCAAGATAGGCCTTTGCAATCCCTGTCCCAACGATGTAGTTCACAGCCCACTAGACGAAAGAACAAGTGATCTCAAGCGTCAGTATAGATATAATATCCGGCAAGTCATCAGAGTTTTAAGTGGAAACTTGGATCTCGTGCTAAAAAATATATATAAAAAAATCCGGGAATTGAGTAAAAAACAGAGATTTGAAGAGGCGCTGCTCCTCAGAGACAAGATCCTCTATTTTGAAAAAATAATACAGCAAAAAGAATTTACCGACGATATTTTGCTTAACTATAACAAGTCCAAAGAATCGATTGAGCTTTTAAAAAAATTACTGCAAAACCATATCTCAGATGGAGAGCCTCTACGAAGGATAGAATGCTATGATATCAGTAATCTGTCTCAGAAAGATGCGACTGCGTCAATGGTTGTTTTTGTAGACGGCCTTCCTGATAAATCCCAGTATCGGAAATTCAGAATAAAGAATCTCAGACTCCGATCCGACTTCGATATGCTTGAGGAAGTTTTTGAAAGGCGTCTTAAACATAACTGGCCAAAACCAAACCTCGTTGTCGTAGACGGCGGGGTACCACAAGTTGTGAAAGTAAAGCGGGTGTTTAAAAAATTAGGCGTAGATATTCCCTTACTCGGCATCGCAAAACATCCTGACAGACTTATACTCAATGCACCGACAAAACTTACTACCCTTCGACCGTCAATGAACAACCTTGGATTCAATCTCATTAGGGCGCTTCGCGATGAAGCACACCGGTTTGCCCGAAAGTATCATTTGCTTTTGAGGCAAAAAAAGATGTTAAAATAAAAATAGGATGAAACGCATAACTAGGATGATTATTTTTTCCGCGGGAGCAGTTTACCTCACTTCATTATGGAATAAGGGCTTTGAGGTTGACTTCACCCTCAGTCTCTTTCTTCGCACGGTGCTTATTATTAGTCTTTTTTACTATTTTATTATACCCCTTGCCAAGCTTATTCTTCTTCCCATAAATCTATTAACACTCGGATTTGTCTCCTCGATCATATATTTCATTCTCTTCTATCTCGTGATAACGAGGTTTTCCCTCATCGATATTCATGCATGGGACTTTCCAGGGTTCAATGTCCTTGGTTTCACCCTCCCAAAGATGCATATTGGATACCTTTCTAACATTCTCGCCTCCTCAGTCTCTCTATCGGTTATAATACAACTATTGGGAATACTCCTATGAAAGAGATTTTACTTTTGATCAATATTGCGCTTAGTATAATAATTGCCGTACTCATACTGGTACAGGGCAAAGGAGCTGGCTTGGGGAGCGCGTGGGGTGGGGGTGGAGAGATGTTTCAAACGAGAAGAGGGATTGAAAAATTAACTCTGCGCCTCACCGTTGTACTTATCGTTATATTCTTCGTTGTTTCGTTTGTAAATCTATTCGTTAAATAAGATTTTCGCGGGACGCGTTATTAGCCAATGCGAATCGCATCAGAATGATCTTACAAAGAAAAACAATCAGGTACTATTACTGGTTAACCGTTGAGTTTATAAGGAAACATCTCCGTATTATTCTCCTTAGTTTTTTTATTAGCTTCATAGCCATCATTAGCATTATTTCGTTTTCCCCTTATATCCAAACCTTTCTTTTGCAGAAGAAGAACGTCGTCGGTCTAGTTGGGCAATACGACTTCAACACTCTCCCCGAGGAAGTGACAAAAAATATCTCGAATGGGCTCTTATTTATTAATGAAAAGGGAGATTTGAGTCCAGCCGTAGCTTCAAGTTGGGAGTCCTTAAATAAAGGAAAGGAGTACCGTTTTCATTTGCGGGACGGTCTCATATGGTCGGACGGAAAAAAATTTAGCGCCAGTGATATTAATTTCAAATTCAGCGATATTCAAGTCGAGGTAGTGGATGATAAGACGCTGTATTTTAAACTCAAAGAAGCACTTCCGATTTTCCCCGCCTATCTCAATGAGCCGATATTGAAATATCCATTGCATGGAGTTGCCGGACTTTATAAAGTGGATCAAATAAAAATAAAATACGGAATTATTACTGAACTCACTTTATCCCCTAACAAAAAGGGTCTTCCCGTAACTATCTATAAATTCTATAAAAATGAAACCGACCTGGTGAATGCATATAAGCGAGGAGAAATTAACCAGATGTCTACACCTAAAAAGACTGTGGCGGATGTATTCAGAGACTGGAAGAATTCTTCAATCTCCAAATCAGTCGACTACTCGAAGCTTATGACGCTTTTCTTTAACAACTCCAATCAATTCATGAAAGATAAAGAAGTCCGAGACGCATTTATCAGCGCTATCGACAAGCGGAGCTTTGAACTTTCCGGTGAAATAGCACTTGGACCAATTCCCCCCACCTCGTGGGCATATAGTACCAATATAAAGCCACAACTATTTGATAAAGTGATTGCTGAAAAAACCCTGAATACCGGTGAAGATGCTTCTACCTCTGCTGAAATTAAACTGTATACGTATTACGACTACCTTAATATTGCTGAACAAATCTCGAAAGATCTCAAGGATGTAGGTCTGAAGGTAACTATTAACTTAATCTCGCTAAACCAACCTGAAGATTTTGATCTTTTGCTTGCCTTTTGGAATATCCCTGAGGATCCTGACCAGTATTTTTATTGGCATTCAACCCAAAAAAGGGGCAATCTTTCCAATTACGTGAACGTAAAAATAGACAAACTCCTGGAAGACGCCAGAAATACGAGTAATATCAATGAAAGGAAGAGATACTATCTAGAATTCCAAAAAGTCTTGGAAGACGATCCACCAGCTGATTTTCTTTTCTTCCCCTACGTTTACACGATTAAGAGAAAATAGTATAATACGTTCATTAAGTTTATCAAGTTCATAAAGTTCATAAAGAACTTTTTTTCGTTTTGCACTTTAAAAACTTTCTAACTTTACGAACTTTACAACTAGTCAATGAGAATCAGTCGGGGTGGCGGAATTGGCAGACGCGCTAGCTTGAGGGGCTAGTTCCCTTTAAAAAGGAGTGCAGGTTCAAGTCCTGTCCCCGACACCAAGCTCAGCTTGGTTAATGTCGAGCTTAGCTCGACACATTATCTGCATCTTTCGTCATATCTTTAACTAAGGGCAATGTATCCAATTTCATTATTTCAGCCAATTTAAACCAACGAAATTCTGATGCTTCCTCATTAAGTTTTATTTTTAATTCTCTGTGTTGCTTCACTTCGACAAAAAAACAGATAAGTATTCCGTGCCAATAACTTCGTATTGATTCATATACCAACTGCGGCGATGTAGGTGGATTTACTTCAATACCAAGCTCCTCTCGAAGCTCCCTTCGTAATCCTGCTTCAAGTGATTCTCCGAACTTCAGTTCTCCTCCAGGGAACTGCCACTTCTCATGGACCCACTCACCATCTTGCACTCGCTTAGTAAGAAGGTAGCTATTTTTCCTGCGGAGTATACCGATAACAACAGGAATTATATGTTTATTCATTTGTGAGCCCAAACAGAATCGAACTGTCATCTAATCCTTAGAAGGGACTTATTCTATCCGTTGAACTATGGGCTCATATTTTTACTACTTTTCAGCTTTTTCACTTTGAGCCTGAGAGGAGATTCGGACTCCTGACCTGCTGTTTACAAAACAGCTGCTCTACCGCTGAGCTACCCAGGCAAAAGCGTAAAAGTATGTGATCCCGAATTCGTAAAGCTAATTTTAGCAAATGTGCCCGAGGTCGGAGTCGAACCGACACGAGCTTTAGGCTCACAGCATTTTAAGTGCTGCGCGTATACCTGGTTCCGCCACTCGGGCATGTATTCTATTTTTTCCACCTCTATGATTTTTTGTTAAGCTGTGACAATTTGGACACAACACTCTTAAATTCTCTATTCGATTATCATGTCTATCACCATTGATGTGGTCAAGCTCTAGAGGCAAATACCCCTCTTCTGTTCGCTCTGCCCATCCACAATGCTCACAATGCAAAGGTTTTAATTCAGCTGCAAATAACCTTTTTTTTAATTTAAAACTCTGAAAATAACTGCCTTTGACGAGAATTCTATCCAGAGGAATAAGGGGTTTTCCAAGTCCTCTCATCCCTAAATTCCATCCTTTTCCTTTAAAATGTTTAATATCCAAATTATACTCTCTGATATATTTTTTGACTTGTTCATAATTACCGCCAGCTTCTCTTAAGCCAAGCTTTGACAAAACTTGTCGATAACTAAAGGAATTTCTGACCGCTTTTTTTAATTGTTCTTGATTCCAAGATCTGGGTCTCATTTTTAGATATCATATCAGACGGTAAACATTACTGCAAATTCATAGAAACGTCTACCGAAACTAAATAAGTCTATCCTGTTCCTGAGAAGACTTGATTCCCAGGTGTTCGAGGCCCTTCGTAGTCACGACTCTTCCTTTTGGTGTTCTTTTAATAAAACCAATTTGCATGAGGTAAGGTTCGATGAATTCCTCTATTGTTCTTTTGTCTTCAGACATCGAAAGAGCAATTGTATCGAGTCCAACTGGGTTGTTTTGAAACTTTTTTACCAGAAGGAGTAAGTATTTTTTATCGACCGGTCCTAACCCCAAGCTATCAATCTCCAGTAAGGTGAATAATTTTTCCAACATACTTTCGTTTACTTCCTTATGTTTATCGACTTCAAACATATCTCTTGCACGCTTTATGATCCGATTTGCTACTCGAGGAGTTCTGCGTGAGCGTTTAGCTATTTCTTTAGCTGCTTTATCAGTGATGGGAAGATTGAGTATTTTACACGAGCGCTTCACAATTTGTACAATTTCCTCTTCATGGTAATAATCGATACGAAGAACGAGTCCGAATCTATCGCGCAAAGGAGCAGACAGTAATGCAAGTCTCGTCGTTGCTCCAACGAGCGTGATTTGCGGAATGGGGAGTCGGACAGTTCGGGCCGATGGTCCCTTTCCGATAACGATGTCCAAAAAAAAATCTTCCATGACGGGATACAGCATCTCTTCTACCGGTTTTGGAAGACGGTGAATTTCGTCGATAAAGAGAACATCATTCTGTTTTAAATTGGTGAGAATAGCTGCGAGATCTCCTGATTTGGATATGGCAGCCCCAGAAGTGATCTTGATTTCACCAGAAAGCTCATTCGCAATAATGTATGCCAGTGTAGTCTTTCCAATTCCGGGAGGTCCATACAGTAGTAAATGTTCGGAGGCTGCTCCTCTATTTTTAACGGCATCGGTAAAGAGCCGCAGCGTTTTGACTATATTCTTGTGACCAATATATTCTGCTAATTTTCCCGGTCTCAGAGTAAGATTATCTGTTTTCTTCATAAATGTTACGGTGATTTAATTCTTTAAATAGTAAGACAATTTACCTTCTTGGATTCGTTGCTGATCGAATAGCCTCTTTAATTCTCTCTTCCAAGGATAAATCTTTTGGTACATCCCTTACTATTTTTTTTGCCTCTATGGACTTAAAACCGAGCGAAACAAGTGCATCAATTATAGTTTTGTCCTCATCAGACATGAACATCTTTTCCAACTTGAATTCACTCTCAAGCTTTTGTGAAAGCTCAAGAATTATTTTCATTGCTGTTTTCTTCCCCAGTCCCGGAATACGGGTGAAGTAATCACTATTATTCTCTTTAATGGACTTGATCATATCATCTATCTTGGAATATGAAATAACAGAATAGGCAGTTTTAGGACCAACCCCGGGAACAGATAAGAGCATTTTGAAAAAGGAGTACTCCTTTTTCGTTTGAAATCCAAAAAGGACGAGCGCATCATCTCGAACCTGAAGATAGGTATAGAGCTCTATATCATAAGGGATTTTTTTTACTCCCAACAGTGTTGGGGTAAGAAATAATTCATAGAAGACCCCGCTATTTGTCTCAAGTAAAGCAATATTGCCTTCAACTTCAACAATTGTTCCTTTAAGTTTACCTATCATAAAAATATTACGGTTTGATTTTACTACTATTTTTAATTTCAGTCATCCTCCAGGCAGAATATTTACAAGTAGGGTAATTCTCGCAACCGAAAAATCTTCTCCTTTTTTTTGTAAATCTTACTACAATCCTGCCAGAATCAAGAGGGCAAACGGCATCGGCCACAAATCTCAGAAACGGCTTGGTGAATTTGCACTTCGGGTAGTTACTACAGGCAAGGAATTTTCCGAATTTTGAATAACGCACGACCAAAGGAGAGCTGCACTTGGGACAGTTCTCTTTAACTTCCTCCTCTACGTCGATTACTTTGGTATCTGTTTTTTGGGTGCGTAATGTCTCTTGAAAGGGACTATTAAACTCCGTAAGCACCGTGACTGTTTTTAGAGTGCCTTCGGCTATTTGATCCAGTTCTTCCTCCATTTTTGCGGTAAAATTGAGGTCAAATAATTGCGGAAAAGCGGCAGATAAATAATCGGAAATGGCTTCGCCGAGTTTGGTAGGAATAAAATATCTCATCTCCTTTTCGACATAGTTTTTGGCTTGAATAAGAGAGATAATGGGAGCATAGGTCGAGGGCCTTCCTATTCCTTTTTCCTCGAGAATTTTTATAAGAGAGGCTTCATTATAACGGGGTGGTGGCTTCGTTTGATTTTCTACCGGTTCTAGCGAATCAAGTC
>MFZI01000006.1:4989-12303 GCA_001789355.1 Candidatus Roizmanbacteria bacterium RIFCSPHIGHO2_01_FULL_39_8 | reverse complement strand
TTTAGTGCTATTTGATTTCGACATCATAACCCCGCATAATGCGGGGTTTTTTGATGTTGTTAATTTATTTATATATATATGGACAAATTACACAATGTAACGAACAACAAACCAACCTATATCAAATTTGCGGAAGATGTTGATTTCTATGAACTCTTCCAAAAAGTAGAACAAGAATTTGAAACGTGTTTTCTTTTGGAGTCTCTGGGAAAATACAGTGATCTGTCTCGATACTCGATCGTAGGATTTGATCCTCTGCATTTGCTTTCCGCCAAAGGAAATGCACTGTATATCGATGGCAAAAGGAAAGCTACAAAAAATGCTTATCTTTCATTACGCAATATAGTGCCTCAACATACCATGTCACGAGACTATGCGGGTGGACTTATTGGATATATGAGTTATGAGGCTCTCAACTATATTGAACCCTCATTGAGCGTACAGATACATCCTCTTTTCGATCAATTCAGGTTCGGCATTTATACCGATGGGCTGATTCTTGATAAACGAACAAACGAAATATTCTACTTCTATTATGACAAAGACAGACTGAATGAAGTTAAAAAAATGCTGAAGACATCTTTGAAGAAGAAACAGTTAAGCGCAACATTCCAAGGATACGGCCTTTCAAAAAGAGAACACAAAAAAGCAGTCAAACAAGTAAAAGAACAGATAATCACCGGAAATACCTTCCAATGTCAAGTCGGCTTCAAGTCCGAATTCTATCTTAAAGGAGATACAATCGACTTTTATACCAGACTCCGTCATATCAATCCATCACCTTTTATGTATTACCTCAAATTTGGAAACAAAAAAATCATCGGTGCAAGCCCCGAGCTTCTCTTCAGATTAAAAGCTGGAGAAATGGAAACATATCCCCTCGCAGGCACAGTAGCGCGAGGAAAAACCGTAGGTGAAGACAGGATGTTGTCCAGAAAACTACTGCATGATTCGAAAGAGATCGCCGAACACAATATGCTCGTTGATCTTCATAGGAACGATTTGGGAAGAGTTGCGGAATTTGGTTCTGTTCAAGTAAAAAGTCTCATGGATGTAAAAACGTTCAGCCACGTCCAACATATCTCAAGCGAAATAACGGGAAGACTTCGTCAAGGTGAAGATATGTTTTCGGGGCTTGCGAGTAATTTCCCGGCCGGCACACTAACCGGCGCACCAAAAATTGAGTCGGTAAAAATTATCGATCGTATGGAAAAAGACGCAAGAGGCCCGTATGGAGGTGCTGTCGGTCATTTCGGATTCAACGGCGACTGTACATTTGCGATTTCTATCCGATCGCTCTACGTATCAGGAAATTATGCATTTTCGCAAACGTCAGGAGGAATCGTCTACGATTCCAAACCCGAAGACGAATACCAAGAGATCATGCGAAAGTCGCAAGCGATAAAGGAGGTGCTCGGGGTATGAACATTCTTATTTTAGACAATTTCGATTCTTTCACTTTCAACCTTTACCAATCTATTGGTGAAATCCTCACGAAAAAACAGGAACGATTCAAGGTCGAAGTAAAAAGAAATGATGAGATTGCGCTCGACGAGATCAAAAAAAATAAGTACAGCCACATTGTCATTTCTCCCGGACCGGGAGATCCGAGCGATCCTGCATATTTTGGTGTCTGCGCAAAAGTTTTGACAGAGATAGGAAAATCTACCCCAATACTCGGAGTATGTCTTGGAATGCAGGGAATGGCTCACTTTTTTGGAGGAAAAGTAATTCGAGCTAAGCTTCCCATGCATGGAAAAACAAGTATTATTACGCATGATGGAAAAGGAGTTTTTACCGGACTTCCCCAAAAACTCGAAGTAATGCGCTACCATTCGCTCGTCGCCGATCCCAGACATCTTCCTTCTTGTCTGATGGTGACGGCAAAAACTCTGGACGAAACACAGGAAATTATGGGGCTGCGTCACAGAACCTTTCCGATCGAAGGAATTCAGTTTCATCCCGAGTCATTTGCAACTGAAGGCGGAAAAAAAATGATTGAAAATTTTTTGACATTCAAATGAATATACCATCGATATTAGCAAAATGCGCAGGCAAAAAAAATCTTTCCCGAGAAGAGGCATTTGAAATGCAAAACAAAATCATCAAAGGAAAGCTGTCACAAGATGAATTATTAAAAATATTTCAGTTCTTTGCTGCGAGGCCAATCACTCCAGCAGAGTTGATGGGCATACTGGAGGCAACTCGCAAACACATGATAAAAGTACCGATTACTTCAGACGCTCTTGATGTCTGCGGAACAGGTGGAGATGGCCAGCATACCTTCAATATCTCGACGATTACCGCGATCATTTGTGCCGCTACAGGAGTACCTATCGTCAAACACTGCGGTCGCGCGGCTAGTGGAATCTGCGGCAGCGCCGACCTTCTTAAACTACTGGATGTGAATATCGATCTCACTCCGGAGCAAGCCGTAGCATGTTTTGGAACGTGCGGAATCGTCTTTCTTTTTGCCCCAAACTTTCAGCCGGGACTAAAAATAGTCAAAGATGCAAGAAAAAAATTCGGCGGAAAAACATATTTTAATTTCCTTGGCCCCATGCTCAATCCTGCCAGTGTCTCACACCAATTGATTGGTGTATCAGATAAAACTATGATGCGACTCATGGGGAAAACGCTGATTGACTTTGGTTCGAAAAAAATCATCCTCGTCCATAGCGAAGACGGGGGCGATGAAGTGGGCTTATCTGAAAAAACTATAATTATGGAATTCGATGGAACTAGAGAACAAAAAAAATACGAACTGACTCATTCTGATTTTGGGCTTCCGCGATTCCATGGGGATTTGAAAACTACTTCTCGGGAAGAAAATGTCTCCATTTGCCGTCAAATTCTTATGGGAAGATCAGATGAACCAAAAAAAAATGTGGCGATGGCCAATGCTGCCCTTGCTTTTTACACCTTCGGGAAAGTCTCAAATATTAGAGATGGCGTGAGACTTGCCGAAGAAACTATTTCATCCGAAAAAGCATTGAAGAAGCTTGAACAAGTAATAAAAGTTACCCACAATCTATGAAAAATATTTTTGATAAAATCATCGAAAACAAAAAAATAGAATTAGCGAATCGAAAAAAACAGTATCCCTCAAAAAAGCTTCTGCAGGACGTCTCTAAGCTATTGGAACGACGAAAGCCTAATGATTCGTTTATCAAACATCTCGTAAAACCAAATGGTGGCGACATTGGAATCATCGCCGAAATCAAACTTTGTTCGCCTTCAGCGGGACGCCTTGCAGAGAGACAAAAGGTCAGAAGAATTGTAAGCAGTTATGCGCAAGCTCAAGCAGACGCCGTTTCAGTCGTAACCGAAGAAAAATTCTTCTGTGGTTCACTCGAACTCATTCGTGAAATCAAAACCACCACTACTCTCCCTCTCTTGCAGAAAGACTTCATCATGGACGAATATCAAGTGCTGGAATCTGCGAAATGTGGCAGCGATGCACTGCTTTTTATAGCTCAATTAAGAAATGAATTCGACGTAAGCGTATTTGAACTCTGCAAAAGATATGGAATCGTTCCGGTTATTGAAATCGTTGATGAAAAAGATCTTAATTTCGCCGAACATGCCGAGGTTATAGGAGTCAATGCCCGAAACCTCATAGATTTCACGATTGATGTCGAGAGGGCGTGTCGTATTATCGAAAAACTTCCTAAAGAAAAAATTACTATTGGTTTTTCCGGAGTGAAATCGCGAAAAGAAGTCGAGATGTATAAGCAGGCCGGCGCCAAGGCCGTACTCGTCGGGACCGGCCTCCTGAAATCAACAGACATTTTAAGTTCTATCAGTAATCTAAAAAATCTATGAAAGTAAAAATAAAAATTTGTGGAATACGAAGCCTCGAGAGCGCGCAAGCAGCCATACGAGCGGGAGCTGATTTTATCGGATTTAATTTCGTGAAACAATCACCTCGCTATGTACATCCCCGTTATGCAAAAGAAATACAAAAAAGAGTACACGGAAAACTAAAGACGGTTGGCGTTTTTCAGAATGAAAAAATAGATTTAATTAACGCAATAGTCGATCTGCTTGGACTGGACTATGTTCAATTACATGGACAAGAATCCAAATCATTTGCAGAAAAAATTCAGGCAAAAATTATCAAAGTATGTATCCTTTCGACTAAATCAAATTCTGAAAAGATTGCTAACGAAATCAAAAATTACAAACCAGATCTGGCTCTTTTAGATCTAAAGAAAGGAGCCAAACAATCAGCTTTCGATATCAAGCAATCGAATTTTATCGCAAAGCAATTTCCTGTATTTATTGCTGGAGGCCTTAATCCTGATAACGTGGAAAAAATGGTAGTTACGATAAAACCCTATGGAGTCGACGCTGCCAGGGGTATTGAAACCTACGGACACGAAGATATCGGAAAAATTTATCAGTTTATTTCAGCAGCAAAACAAATCAACATATGAAAGGCCGCTTCGGAATATATGGAGGAAGATATGCGCCGGAAATGCTTATCCCGGCTCTTGAGGAACTGGAAGAAACCTATATACATGCAAAGAAAGACAAAAGGTTTCAGAAAGAATTCCTTTCTTTATTATATGGATTTAGCGGCCGACCAACGCCTCTCACCTTTGCAAAAAATTTGACTGTTATGTTAGGAGGGGCAAAAATTTATTTTAAAAATGAAGGACTCAATATTACCGGAGCCCATAAGATAACGCATTGTCTCGGTCAAGCGTTGCTCGCAAAACGGATGGGGAAAAAAAGACTGATCGCAGAAACCGGAGCCGGCCAGCATGGCGTTGCGACCGCGACTGTCTCTGCCAAATTCGGATTCGAGTGCACCGTATACATGGGAGAGGTCGATGTTGCGCGTCAGCGATCGAACGTGTTCTGGATGCAGCAGCTCGGGGCAAAAGTAATTCCGGTGTCCTTTGGCTCGCGAACCTTGAAAGATGCGGTGAATGCCGCGCTGAAAGACTGGATTACCAATGTCAAAGATACTCACTATCTTTTAGGCTCAACCCTAGGACCACACCCTTTTCCAACAATCAATCGAGATTTCCAGTCGATCGTCGGCCGAGAGGTTGCTTCTCAACTAAACAAAATGGAGGGGAGGGATCCAGATTACATTATAGCCTGTGTAGGCGGAGGCAGCAATGCGATGGGAATTTTCAGCCATTTTATCAAAAAAAAGGGCGTAGCGCTCATCGGAGTCGAAGCAGGCGGAAAAGGCAAAAGATTCGGCATGCATGCTGCGCGATTTAACGGAGGAAGAGTGGGAATCATTGAGGGATACAAGTCGATTTTTTTACAGGATAAAGACGGAAATGTTGCCCCCACGCATAGCATTTCGGCCGGTCTCGACTATCCCGGGATTGGTCCTGAAGTCGCTTATCTGAAAGACAAACAACGGATTACCTTCGTTTCGGTTACCGACAGGGAAGTCGTTGACGCGTTTCGTTTGCTCTCCAGAAACGAGGGAATTATCCCTGCGCTCGAATCGGCACATGCAGTGGCGCATGTCATTAAACTGGCACCGATATTGGCGAAAGATAAAATCATCGTTGTTAATATCTCCGGTCGCGGTGACAAGGATATTTTTACTATAGCCGATGCCTTAAAAGACAAAGAGTGGAATGAATTTCTTGAAAATAAAGTAAAGGAGAACAAAAAACATGAACAAAATCGACCAAAAAATAAACGGACTTAAGAAATGTAACCGGATCGGTCTCATGACCCATCTTGTACTGGGTTATCCTAATCCCATGGACTCTCTTAAACTTGCCAAAATACTTATTGATGCGGGAAGCGATTTTGTAGAGCTACAGATTCCCTTTTCCGACCCCATCGCAGATGGTCCAACGATCATGCATGCTTCTGAAGTGGCATTGAGAAATGGAGCTACGGTGACAAAATGTTTGGAATTACTTCAGAAAATTACAGTTTATTCACCAATTCCTGTATTAGTAATGTGTTATTACAATACAGTATTTTCTTTCGGAGTTGAAGAATTTTGCCATAGGATGAAGTCGCTGAATATTTCGGGACTTATCGTTCCTGATATTCCAGTCGATGAGGAAAAAAATGAAAAATTCGTGCATTTCTGCCTAAAATATGATCTATATCTTATTCGAGTTATTTCGCCGGCGAGTTCAAAGCAAAGATTAACACTCAACGCCAAAAGAGCAAAAGGATTTGTCTATTGTATAAGTCGATTCGGAGTAACCGGAACCAAATCTACACTTGATCCAACATTGCAGAATTATCTCTCGAATGTAAAAAAATATTTTTCTATACCGATTGCGGTCGGCTTTGGCATTTCGAAAAAAGAACATATCGATTCCTTGCAAAACAAAGCGGATATCGCCATCGTCGGAAGTGCTATAATTGATCAAATCGAGAAATCGAGGAATTATAGACAAAATTACCTCGATACTGTGAAGAAATTTATTATCAATATCAAACACTAATATGATAGATCAGCAGGTCCAAAAATATAGCGAACAGTTAAATAAATTAGGAATCGGGCACACCATTCTCGAGCATCCTCCATTGGTCAAAGTCGAGGATGTACAAAAATACCTCAACTCAACTCTTCATGAGGCAGGCGCGACAATTTTCATGAAAGCCGATGGTCAATTCATCGCAGTTATAAGACGGGGAGACTGCCAACTTAATTTCAAAAAAATAAAAAAACTATTACACGTTTCTAACTTGCGGGTCGCAACGGAAGAAGAATTTGAGAATCTTACCCATCAGCCGATTGGAGCTGCTCACGTCTACTACCCTCAAATTAAAACGTATATTGATAAAAAGATTTTTGATCTCGACTTCGTCAACGCGGGATCAGGCCATCTTAACTATACCTTAAGATATAAAGCAGCAGATTTTAAAAAAATACCTAGCGCTCAAATCGTTGATATTGCTGAAGTAAAGGTTGTTCAGATAATAAATAAAAAAAAATCAGGTGTCAAACGAGTATTTTCAGGAATCCGTGCGACAGGAAGACTTCATCTAGGAAATTATCTAGGAGCGGTAAAAGGCATGCTCGAACTTCAAAATTCAAATGAATACGAAACTGTATACTGTGTAGTGGATGTACATACTATTACTACCCCTTACGACAAAGATACGCTTCCCCAGAAAAAAAGAGATATTATCATTGACTATCTCGCAGCTGGGCTCGATCCGAAAAAAAGCATGATTATTTACCAATCTGATGTGCCCGAACATACTGAATTAACCTTTTATTTTGGTTCTGTCATGTCTATTGCCCGCATGCGACATCTTCCTACATTCAAAGAAAAAGTCAAACAATACCCACAACATACTACTATG
>MFZI01000006.1:0-4982 GCA_001789355.1 Candidatus Roizmanbacteria bacterium RIFCSPHIGHO2_01_FULL_39_8 | reverse complement strand
TGAATTATCCCCTTCTCATGGCGGCAGATATTCTCGTTTATAAAGCAGGATTAGTTCCCGTGGGTATCGATCAAGAACCTCATCTTGAAATTGCCCGCGAAGTTGCGCGAAAAATGAATCAGATGTATGGAATGGATTTTCCCGAACCGGTGCGATTCGCAACCAAGGGCGAGTATATTCCGTCTTTGCGAGGCGAAGGCAAAATGAGCAAATCAGTCGAAGGAAGTTTTATTAACTTGACCGACGACTTGGAAACGATCAGAAAAAAAATTCGGTCAGTTCCTACCGCAACTCAATCAGGCGGAGAGATGTCCGCTGGAGTCAAGGTTCTTTTTACTTTTGTAGAATTATTTCTTCTTGAAAAGGCAAAAACATTTCGTGAAAAGTTTAACGATGGAAGCTTAAAGTTCGTTGAGCTCAAAGATGTTATCTCTGAAGCAATTTATAAAGAACTCCAACCTTTTCAGAAAAAAAGGAAAGAAATCGAAGCTGATCCCAAGTACGTCGACCGCGTGATCAAAGAAGGGGCTGAAAAAGCCCGCGCCATCGCCTCACAAACAGTCAAAGAAGTCCGAGAAAAGATGGGTCTATTGTAATCGCACCACAGCAATCTCCGCTCGACCTACGAGGTCAAACGCAGAGCATGGCAACAATCCATAATTGTTCAATAAGTGGACTTCATTTTAGATACAGGAATTACCTGTTTTTTTTCAAACTTTAGGAATCTTTAGATATATAAGAACGGAGCTAAATAAAATAAGCGGTAGGACAAGAGAAATCAATACAGGCGGATAAAATCTAAGCAAAAGGACTGCAAAAAAAATATCCAGAACAAAGTTAAATCTAATCTGCCAATCCAGAAGTCTTTTACCAATATATTCTTTAAAAAGAATGTAGGGAAAACAGATACCGATAAATATTGGAAAAAAGAGCGATAGAAACTTAAGCCACACCTCTAAGTAAGCACTTATATGATATAGAGCTAGGAAACAACTTATTATCCCGGCAACAATGACTCCTTTTTTTACGCTGATATTGAAAAGGTGTCTAAACTTTAAGGCAGGTGTATAGATTGCGACGGATCCATCTGTGTTAGTGACTACATTAAATATGTTAGGAAATATGGTGAAAGTAAGACCGGCAATCAGTGGAATTAGATCAAAGTCACTGCGGTTGAAAAAAAGAAAACATCCAAGGCTTGCAGTCATGATGCCAGGGACAACCATACCTAGAAGAGTTGATAAAACTATATCTCTTTTCTGTTTTACTTTCTGAAAAAAATCTGGCGTCACAGTCGAAAAAGAAATCAGAGACGCAACAACTATACTTACTCCCCAGAAAAGCGATCTTGAAAAAGCTGGGCTGTAGTTTGAAAATTCAGAAAAAGATACTTCCTGCAGCTTTGCCCAAAGAAGATATATGATAAGGCCGAGCGACGACACGATTACAAAACTTTTGACGATTCCAAGCCTATGGAGGCTTAGAGCAGCCATACAAATCAGAATGAAAGTATAGAAAATTATACCCAGATCTGCTCGAGCGCCAAAAAGAGAAGCGAGAGACCTGCCTCCCAGCTCTATATTGATGGCTGCCCAGCCGATCTGACCAGCAGCTAAGACAAGCGGGATAATGATCTTGAATATCTTCGAATGAAAAACATCCGAGAAAATCTCTGAAGATTCTTTTTTATATTTAAAACCTAATCCTCCATATAAAATAAAAACGAGTCCGAGTATCGAGTAACCGATGAGAAGTGAAAAAAATGCTTGCAAAGGAGTTAGGAACTTGATGAGTAATCCGCCAACAAGAAGATTCCAGGGAGAGACGACAACGTCGGCAAATATTGGGGCAAGTGATTTCCAGCTAATTCTCATTTAGTGAGATCTATTTTACCATAAAGATCTATTGATCGATTGTTCAATAAGTTGACTTCTTTTGTGCTACAATAATTTCATGATACCTCTTGCGGAGCAACTTCGCCCCACCACATTAGACGAATTCATCGGCCAAGAACATCTTGTCGGCAAAGATGGCCCAGTCAGAAAAATGTTGGAAGGCGGAAAAGTAACTTCGATGATTCTTTGGGGTCCGCCCGGATGCGGAAAAACGACTCTTGCCCGACTGATCGCAAAATACGTAAATGCTGATTTTATCACTTTTTCCGCAGTGACGAGCGGAGTTAAAGAAGTGAGAGAAATAATAAAAAAAGCCAAGGAGCGAAAGACGATGTTCACGCAGGATACAGTTCTTTTTATCGACGAAATCCACCGATTCAACAAAGCCCAGCAGGATGCATTCCTCCCTCATGTCGAAGACGGGACAATCGTTTTGATCGGAGCCACGACCGAAAATCCGGGATTTGAGGTCAATGCACCGCTTATTTCCCGCAGCCAAGTATATGTCTTATATGCTTTGAATGATCAAGAAATCGAGAAGATTGTGAAATTGGCTATCAAACATTATCCGAAACATAAGTGGGAAAAAGACGCATTGAAACATTTCATCAAAAATAGTAATGGCGATGGACGAACAGCCATCAATGCAATTGAGCTAGCTGCTTCGATTGACAAAAATATTACTTTAAAGGTTGCCGAAGAAGCGATTCAACGAAAAGCCATCTATTACGACAAAAAAGGTGACTGGCACTACGATACGATTTCCGCATTCATCAAAAGCATGCGAGGGAGCCAACCCGACGCAACACTTCACTACTTGGCGCGCATGATCAAAGCAGGCGAAGATCCCGTATTTATTGCGAGACGAATGCTCATATTTGCGGCAGAAGATATCGGAAATGCTCAGCCAACCGCGCTTGTTCTTGCGACTTCCTGTATGCAGGCAGTCCACATGATTGGCATGCCCGAAGCCTCACTGATTTTGGCCCAGACAGCAACTTATTTGGCTACTGCCAAAAAATCAATCGCCTCGACAGAAGGAATATCAGTGGCCCTTTCAGATATCGAAGAAGAAAATCTTAATCCAATCCCGCTTCATCTTCGAAATCCGGCCAACAAAGTAATGAAGTCGTTTGGCTACGGCAAGGGCCACACTAGATATCCTTGGCAAGTTGAACAAGAAACAGGTGTGAAGGTGAATCAAGAATACATGCCGAAAAATTTGAAAGGTCGGAAATACTATAAACCAGATTGGAAGTAATGTAGTTTATAAAGTTAGAAGGTTAATAAGGTTCATAAAGATCTTCTTCATATTGTCTTAATCAATCCTGAAAGCATTTTTGAAATTACAATAGATCTATTTAGAATATCTTGATAGACTCTTTCGTTAATATAATTAAGATCTTTTGCTAAATAAATCATTGAACGGACTTCGGCGCAAGAACCTTTTGCAATATATAGAAATTTCTTAAACTCTTTATTTCCTTTTCTTTCAAATCCTTCAGCTATATTATTCATTATTGATACAGAGGCTCTATGAATCTGGTCTTTGAAACTAAAATCCTTACAATATTTGAACTCCTTATTGATAATTAAGGCTATTCCTCTAGATTTTTGCCAACAATGTATCTCTTCAAATGAATTAAATTTCACCTTTTTTAACTTTATAAACTTTACGAACTTTAAGAACTATTTCTTAGATTTAAGCACCTTCCAGTATCCTCCGCAGCCTTTAAATAACCAGTGGGCTACGCGAGTAACCGTGGTGGTAGAGACTCCTATTCGCTTCGCGATCCTTTGGTAAGATCCTCCCTCAAGCAATAACCTTGCTATCTCCAGCCTATTTGCGAATTCTTCGATTTCAGGTAGGGTAAGTAGATCTCTTATAAAATTGGAAATTTGTTCTTTTGTTTTTAGCCTCGAAAAAGCCTCGATTAAGAATTTCTCGCGTGAATTCCTCGGAGAATAGGATTCATTCCTGAAATATCCAGTTTGTTTATTTGTCATTTGGAATAATTCTATCATTCTATTTACCCCTTGACAATCTATATTAATATGTTAGTATATTAACACATTAATATAGATATTGAAATATATTATTAGGTTTTAACTTTATGAACTTTAAAGACTTTACGAACTTTACAGACTTGAGTTCTCATCACTCCTCGCCCTTCGGCGGGGTAATATTGTTGTAAATTAGATTGTTCTCTACCCCGCCTCACGGCGGGTTTTTTTTATGGAGTTAAATATTTAAAAAAATGGAATATATAAATTATCAATACGTAACTGAAACAAATAGGAGAGATGTGTCAGGTTTTATTGGAGAGGCATTAATAAAGCTTCAAAATGCGCAACGAATGTATCCTGATCTGATTATGGATGTCGTCAATTCAGGAAACCTATCCAGACAAATAGATCTGACGCTTGTGGAAAAGCAAGGGAATTCGCGTATAGACGGTACCCCTCTATCAAGCTCGGCTGGAGCATATTTTTTTAATGAAGAAGTTCTTGGCGGGACAAGAGAGAAGCAAGTTATTAGATATATTAATTCACTTGGCGGGATGATTTGTGACTGGCAGTCTCAACAAACAAAACTTAAATTAGGCCCAGGTATTGGTCTAATCGAAGCTCCTCCACTTTATCGGAAACTTGCCTATATGGGAGTAAAAAATCCTAATTTGACAGTAAATTATTCTGGTCCATCAGGAACTGCGGAAGCTAAAAGAGGCATTAAAACAATTATGGATTCACGTATTGATCCCGAGGGTGATTTTTTTCCTGAGGATGGAGTTTTTGTCACGGAGGGTGCAACAGAAGGTATTGATCTTTTTATGGAAGCGCTAGCAACCTTAGCTCCACAGTCACGAGTCGTTTTTCTGGGGCTCTCATACTACACTGGTCCCTACTCGGCAGCTCAAAAAGGACTAAAAGTCGATCGTCTGGTAACCAACCCCGTAGAGATTAATGGAAATACAAGATTTTTTCCGTCAGCGCAAGAAATAGAAAAGTCACTACCCATCGATACAAAAGCCTTAGTCATCACTATTCCTAATAACCCGAATGGAGAAACTTATAAAGATCAAGACC
>MFZI01000005.1:18001-19193 GCA_001789355.1 Candidatus Roizmanbacteria bacterium RIFCSPHIGHO2_01_FULL_39_8 | reverse complement strand
AAAATATCGTTTCAGAAACTCATGAGAAAATATATCTTATAGTTAGAAGTTTGCTAGACTAGACCCTAATTTAATTACAACGCTAGTTTATAATTTAGATCTCCAGCTGCTCTCGCTAAATCATAAGACACTCTTCTTAATTCCGAAACAGGATTAGCGCCATAACCACAAGTAGCACTAATAAAGACTTGTTTGGCAATTAAGGTTGGATCCATCTTCGACTCGTTTGCAGTCTTAAGTAACCATGAAAGATACCGAGAATAAACTCTTTCAACAGCTTTATAAAAATTACGCTGAAGAAATTCAGCCACAGGAATATAACTTTGGGGCGAGCGAACATCTAGACCGTGTTGATCAAAACCTAATTCTCCAGCCAAATCCAGCATTATATCCATTTTTTGTGGCACTCCTCCCCAAGCCAGCATTCCTCCATTAGATAAATATTTTTCTAATGCATCTGGTTGGCCTCGTAAAACATCTGGATATTTAAGAGCATCCCAATGAACTACATCAACCGCCCCGGTTGCCATAGCTCCTAAAAAATCCCCGTCTCCGCAACAATGAACGGCCCGCAACACATCAGTCCCTGCTTCAATAAGCCTCCCGTATTCAAACCTATCACCAAACATAATTTCAAAATTTGAGATTAATTTATTTTTATCAAAAGGGTTTGGATCATCTGCACTTACTACAATTCTTGGAGAAATCATTCGTCCTTTTTTTATATGTCCGAGCATCAATGCTCTATACATATCCAGTTGCAAAGGTTTGAGATCATCGCCCAAAACTGCTTCACTGCAGGTGGGGGTTGCGATGTGTGTTTTTAATAAGCGGATTTTAGGGGAAAGCTCTGCGGCGTGAGCTAAAAGTATCTGCCAGCCGGGTGCCGCTTCTGGGTGTAAATCAATTCCGTCAGTATTCTGTAAAGCGGTAACCAATAATTCTTCATGTCCCTGTTCAAGTGAGATAGTACTTCCATTCCATACCAGACCTAACTCCGGATGGTAATATAATTGTTCATTCATTCCTCCGGCTATTGCTTGAGGAAACTGCGCCCAAAAAGCATAACCGGATTCTACTATTTCAGGTCTAACTACCATATCGAATACTTTTTGAGGATCTGAAGGATCACTCCCTACTTTCCAAACCATTCTTGAAACTCCACCAGGAAGAGCGAGGAGTTCTTGTCTCA
>MFZI01000005.1:17013-17995 GCA_001789355.1 Candidatus Roizmanbacteria bacterium RIFCSPHIGHO2_01_FULL_39_8 | reverse complement strand
CTCGTGTCAATACCTTAGTCTGTTCTGTATCTATTCTAGTTGGAGTAATTGCCATAAAGTAGGATTTATTCTCACTATATTAAAAAACGCTTTAGACAATGTCAATATATCTAACTGCTATTTTGTATAATACTCTTGAAAAATGGAGAAGCTAAAAGGGCCTACCAGCTTCATTTTAATTTTTTGGCATTAACACGGTTTAGTGGGATCAAAATCTTCGCCGTAGGAGCCGACAGAATCCCCTTTTGAATTCCCGCCCGTCTTATTCCCGCAAATCTTACCCTGGGGCTCTCTCTGAATTTTGACCCCTCCCGATCTGTTATTTTGGATGATATTTTCGTATACATCGTTATTAATCCCGTCGTCTTCTTTATCACCGCCCAGCCTGATTCCTGCCCCAACATTTCCCCGAACCTCATTGTATCTTAAGATATTTTTGCTGCCGCGCGCGTCCAGCCCGCCCGACTCCGAATCTTTCTGGCCGGTACAATTGTTATACTCGACAATATTGCCATAAGAACCTTCTTTGATATCGACGCATTCGTTGCCTTGGGTATCGATAGTATTGTGATGAATCCAATTATTATTTGACTCGTCCCTTTCTTTGCTAGGATTTCTTCCGTCGTCCAATTGCTCGGGCGCAGTCCCGATATAAATGCCCTCGCCGTTTTTCCCGTCACCCTTCAGAACAAAATCAAACGCTCCGCACCCCACTATCGTGTTATAAGCTATCTCATTCCGCTTCGCAAAATAGCGAAACCTGATACATTCTCCTCCGGCGTTTTTCACCAGCATATTTAGAATCTTGACTTCGGTCACTCCCTTTCCTTTCGCTTTGCCAACGGCATAAATCAGCTTATCGCTGTATCCTTTTTCTTTGGTCGCATCTCCGTGCAGCCCGTCGATGCTAAATCCGTCTAAAGTGATGTAATCGTGATTAATTTCAAAAACGCGCGGCTCTCCCCCACCCTTGACAATCGCC
>MFZI01000005.1:11465-16926 GCA_001789355.1 Candidatus Roizmanbacteria bacterium RIFCSPHIGHO2_01_FULL_39_8 | reverse complement strand
TGCACCTTGTCTCCGGGTTTGGCCAAATCGACTGCCTTCTGAATAGTTTTAAAAGCCTTATCTTCACTCTTTCCGTCGTTTTTATCGTTGCCTTGGGGATCTACGTAATATATTTTTCTTTCGGAGTCAGACGAGATTTGTGTTTCCGTATCTTCCAAAACAATAGGAGACTTTGTCTCATCACTCGGCCATTTATCATTCAAGACCAACAAAACCATCAGAATAATACTCACGATTGTCAATCCGTTAAAGATAAAAAATAATAAACGATTGGAAATCATAGATTAATGATAACTTAAAAACAGGTGCGTATCAAGAAAGGGCGCTGGGATTATTCTAATGCATAGGCAGCTACGTCGTTTTTATTGTTTTTGTCAAGAAGATTGTTTTCTCCCAGGAAGTTAGAAAAACCGCTGAAAATTTTTGCATATATTCCGTAAGTTCCGCTATATGTGATTTTGTTCGAATCAATGCTGTTATTGCCTGCCTTGCCTAAAAAGTACAGGCCCACTTTATTTTTATCTAATTGGTTATTGGACACTTCATTCCGGCTGGTTTTAATATACATGCCTACCGCATTCGAGACTAAGACGTTGTCACGGATAATATTTTCATCTGCCTGCCCATAGAGATATATACCGTATTGGCTATTCTGGCTGATATCATTTTTTACTACGGCGTTGTCTAAAGATTTTTTATCGGCAAGGACGCCGCGCTTATTATTATAAATTTTATTGTTGCGTATGGTATTTTTACTTGAGTTGTCAAGGGTCACTCCGTCTGTATTACCGTAAATCTCGTTGTTCTCGACGATATTGTTATTTGACAGCTCATGAAGCATGATACCGTGGCCTTGGTTATTGTAAGAAACGTTATTGCGGACAGTGTTATTGATGCAGCGTTTGGAAAATATCAATCCGTGCGAGCCGTTGTTGTAAAACTTATTATTTTCGACGATAAAACCGTTCGAATCGTCGTGAGGATCAAGGCCGTACCGTACGTTGCTGTAAAATTCACTATCGCGCCAGACCATTCCGGTTGCTCCAAATGTATAGGCCCCGAAATAATTATGATGAAATTTGCTGTTGATCACATCCCCTGTAAGAATAGCCTGTCCTAATTTCCCGTTGCTCATCCTCCAGGAAATTCCGTAAGGAGAATAGGGAAGATCTTTAGGCCTGGCATAACCAAGATAAGCGATCTCGGAGTTTTTTACATCCATGCGTGCGTTGTCTTTGACAAGAATATAGCTTCTCCCGTCTTGAATATTTTTGTCATAGTCTTTTTTTGACTCGTCCCAAGAGGTTATCTTTACTCCCTCCATAAGTACATCCGCATTAAAACCCCTCAATGTGACGAATCCATCTTTGTCGCTCGCCATCCTCAGCCAAGCCACTTCATCTTTATTCAGCTTTAAAGTAGTACCGGATCGCAGAAATATATGGGCTCGCAATTGCCATACCTTAGGCTCCACTTCTTCCAGGTACTCCTTGCCTACCGCATTATAAATATCACTCAATCCAACCTGATAGCCTCTTCCGGAAACGACAATCGCGTTGGCCAAAGGATCATACCAAACCTGTAAATAATCGTCATATATTCTCCGATAATTAAACCGGTAGTTCGGCGCAATATTTACTCCTTGGGGAGGAATCGTAAATATCGTTCCCGGTTTTATTCTATACCAATTTGTTATTTTGCTGACGTTGGCAAACAGGAGATTATCGAACTGGATTCCAAATTTTTGGGCCACGCCTGCTATCGAGTCTGCCTGTCCGAACTCGTAACTTTTGACAAGCTGGCTTTCCGCATCGAAAGCTGACGCCCCCAACACGCTGGTATTCTTATTGGCTACCAATTCGGAACGTCTTTGCAAGGTGCTCGCGATTAACTTATTTTGCCGATCATGAGGAATCAGGTAGTTATTGTTTTTATTATAAAAAACGCCTAACGCCACCAATCCGAACATGAAAAGAGTCATGGCATGACCTCGAGCCAACTCTAAAAATCTAAATTGTTGCAATCTTGATTTATCCCACCTTGTGATCCATCCCTGGATGTTGATGCTGAAGAGGGCGTAGATCCGGATATAGGCCGAAACGAAACTGAAGATGATAAAAATTGGCAGCATCCAGATATCGAGCGGATATTTCTTAAGATAAGGATACATCTTTAAAAGTCTGCTTATATGCCACCAGACTAAAATGACTATCACCGGAATCCAAAGGCGCAGAATTAAAGCGATGACAAAATAGATCGGGCTGATCAAAAGAGTAAAAGGCTGTACCGCCCGGTCGATGAGGTAAAGCGCGAAGACGGGATGCCTGTAAACCCATTTTTGCGAAAGAGCCCTCAAATCGTTCCTCCAGCTATTGCGGGTCCAGCGCACCTGCTGTTTTATAAATGTTGAGATGTCTTTGACTCCGGTTGTGGAAACTTTCGCCGTACTCTGATATGTAGTCTTCCATCCCGCGGCTTCGACCAGATAAGTCAAGCGCTTATCCTCTCCGCTGATGACTTTCCGACCCATGAACTTCTCGTTGACCATCTCGTTCAATATGGGTAAAAGAGCGCTCCTGCGATAGAATGCGGTTCTTCCGGACAGACAGATAAGGATATCTTCGGCTGTGGCTAAAAAAGGGATATCGTCCCAATAGCGCTGTTCCAGTCGTATGCTGAAAAGTTTTTGGGCGATAGTTTTTGGTTTCTCAACACTTTGTCTTGTGGCGACGCCGCCGATTTTTTTATCCGAGAAAGGACCCAGCGCATTTTCTAAAGTATCGTCGAACCAAATCGTATCACTATCGATCAAGGCAACTATTTCGCTTTTGGCAGCTTTTATCCCGTCACCCAAAGCTTCTCGCTTTCCCGGAGTTTTTGTGATGATGAGATGGGCTCGGGGAGTTTTTTTGGCAAATTTTTTAAATAACTCGATGCAAGCTAAGTCTGTATAGTCGATGACCGCAATAATCTCCTCGGGTTTATTCCTCTTCCATGATTCAAGCGCGGCGGCAAACGTTTTTGGATCTTCGTTATAGACAGGGGTGATTACGGAAACAGGAGCTTTATATCCCGTTTTCCTAGATTTATAAAAAAATCCGACGGTTTTTTTCATTAACCAGACGCTCCATCGCCATACGCCTATAAAACCAAGTGGTATCAGAAAAGGATAAAGATCAAGGTATCGATATAGGTAGAAGTTAAAATCGCTATTCATTATGTAAAAAGTTTATAATTCCGCCCCAACTACTTCTTTTTTTGCCTCTCCATTTCCATTGATCAACATTTCGTTTACATCAATAATCATTTTAAGAAGAGGGGCGTCTGCTCCGTTTTGCTGCACCCAATGTAAGAAAGCTATTGTATCTTTTGGTAGACAACTCCCCGAAAACGGCCCAAGATCTCTAATGCCATAGTGTGGGTTCCACATTCCTTCGGCTGAACGGGCGGTTACTTCAAAGACTTTTTTTGTATCAAATTTACACTCTTTACACATATTCCTCATCTCGTTAAAAAAGGTTATCTTTACCGCGTTGAAAAGATTATGCACATATTTTTGAAACTCGGCTTCTTTAACCGAACAGCGAACCGTCGGACATTTAAACTTTTTATACACCTCTTCGAGCCCATCTCCGGATCTTTTATCATATTGCCCTATAAGGATTATCCACGGATTTAAAGCATCATCATAGGCGCTTTTTTCTCTCAAGTACTCGGGGTTCATGCATAAACCAAAATCAACTCCCAACTTTCTACCGGAACTACTTTCTATCAATTCGGCCACCAAATTTTCGCTCGTTCCAGGCGGGACGGTACTTTTCACTACAACCACATGATAATTGTTTTTATTCAACTTTAAACGTTTTCCCAGATCGGTTGACGCAGACTTTATAGCGCTAAGATCTATTTTTCCATCGATGGTGGGAGTGGGAACCGTCAGCATGCTTATATCAAAATCATAAGATCCGTCGAAAAGTTCATTTCTAGAATAGGCAGTGTAGCCTTCTTTACGAAGTTTTTGGGTTTTTTCAGGATTTCCGCCTAAGAACGCCGTTTCAATACCTAATTTTACGAAGACTTTTCCCGTTGCCTGACCGACAACGCCTGGACCAATTATGCAGATTTTTGTTTTCATAGAATTATAGGATATATGAACCAGGATTATAATAAAACATTTCGAAAAATGCAAGGCCTATTTTCTCACAATTTTATTAGAAATGTATTATTGTAACCGTAAAACAAAATGTCATCCCCGACCTGATCGGGGATCCAGAAATTTAGCCTGGATTCCCGCTTTCGCGGGAATGACAAATACGACATCCTGTTTTTCGCTAGCTATACATTCTCATAAAAAAAACTATTGACATATTTTTATAATATCTGTATAAAGATATAATATTTATTATTACTCTAATGAAAAATAAACCTGTAATTCTCTCTGGATTATTTTCTCTAATTTTTGTTGTTGCAGCAGTATTTTCTTTTCCTTCAGCGGCTTCTGCCGCCCAATGTTCGGCGACAAAACCAGATCATGCACCTGACCTATTTCAAATAGACGTGACAAAAAATTCGGCAACTCTCTACTTTACACCGGTAAATAACGCAATATCCAATTACACCATAGTTTACGGTTACGAAAGAGGCGACGAAAGATTCGTAGTATCTTTTCCATATGGAGTTTATAATGGGGTAATCGACTACACCATCAACCATCTTGCCCCTAATACCAGATATTATTATAAAGTAAGAGCAGACAACGGTTGCAGAAACGGATATTGGTCGGATACATTATCGGCAAGGACAAACTGGGAATTTAAGACATATACACGGGTTAAATGAACGTGGGTCATAATTCCCACGTTCACTTAAATAAGATTTTGATGAAGCGAATAATCTTTATGAACAGTGAATAAATTAGTGAGGGATGAGACCACTTTAAAACGATATCTTTTTCTATATCTTTCGATTTTTCTTCTCTCACCCTGACGTTGACTATCTCATGCCCGCTTTTGCTAAACGAAACTTTTTCACCAGCCAAAACTGGCAAAGCATACCTGCCATTTTTACTTACGGTTGTTTTCTCTTCCCCTTTTACCTCAACCCCGTCAAGCGGCTTATCCGCCTCGTCCTTTACGCTTCCAACTATATTTATTGGGTCGTAATATTTTGCTAAAATTTCAACCGCCTTTAACGGTTCGTTATTGTCAGTCCAAAGTTGAGTACTGCTCCCCCTGTTTGTCCAATAGTTTACACCTGCTACGTCAGGTAGACTAACCAATTCTATCATTGCCTGATCAATCCATCTTGCCTGATCATCCTCAGACATTTTCCCATGGATATCTGGTATCGGTGCCCCAAATTCGCCCAAAACCACCTTGCCTCCGCTTCTTTGCGCATAATCTTTGATGTCTTGCAGCAACTTTTCGGTAGTCGAAACGTAATGGTCTATCGTCACTATCCC
>MFZI01000005.1:11234-11436 GCA_001789355.1 Candidatus Roizmanbacteria bacterium RIFCSPHIGHO2_01_FULL_39_8 | reverse complement strand
TGATCAACCTTGCCACATCGCCGTTCATGGAGTAATAATTGGCGCTTACCTGCTTTCCGATTGACTGAAATGAATCTTTGGCGGCCTGGTACTCTGCGATGATGAATCTTTTAAACCCTTCCGCGTCTCCCTTCATCCGCGGATCTCCCGGGCCTCCATTCTCACACTCCGGGCATGAGCTGAATATGTCCCCGTCTTCAAA
>MFZI01000005.1:5942-11145 GCA_001789355.1 Candidatus Roizmanbacteria bacterium RIFCSPHIGHO2_01_FULL_39_8 | reverse complement strand
CTGAAAAATTCCCCCGAAACCAGACATTTAATTCGCTGTCTCTAGCCGCCTTCACCCAACGTTTTAAAAAAGGCAAGAATTCCTCATCGTAGGGAGTAGCTATCGCAACATGCGTTGCTCCTGTGTTTGCGATATTCTTCACTTGAGTCTGTATCTCTTGATCGTATGATAAATCCTTAAGTTTTTCTCTTGCCACGTCTCTCGAAAATTTCATGGTGTCGATAGACTGAACCTGAAAAAACCTCTCACGAGCGTTTACTGGTAAGGTTAAAGTTAGAAACGCTATCAATGTCGTTAAAAAAATCATGGTTGGTTAATCTCAAATATAAAATGTCAAAACTCAAAACCAAAACTCAAAACTGAAAATATTTTTTAGTTTTTAGATTTAAGTTGTGGATTTGACATTTGAGCTTTGAGATTTGAGTTTATATCCTTCTGAATATCAAAATTTGCGGCGACGTATAAGTTTTCTGAAAATACTTAAAAAGCCTGTCTTGCACGTTCGGCTTATCATAGATAGCTTTCCACACGTCGTCGTTCTTCTGCATGATAATCCAGCTTGCATATCTCTCCGGAGCAACCAGCGATTCTTCCCAGTATGGTTTGTTTCCGATATAGATAATGTTTTGCATCGGTATTCCGCTTCGTATTATACTCAATGTCCGCGCATAATCGTCAACCAGAACCAAACCATTGTCATAATGTTCCTTTATCCAATACTCGGCGTCAGGCCGTCTGGCTCTTGACAGTCCTTCGACTCCGTCAGCTAAAGTTATAATCTTTGAGTATCCGACGACGTAAAGTCCGAGCTGTAAAATCAGCAAAAAAATCACCAGAGCTTTTGATCCTGCCTCTTTTGCCTTAAAAAAAGCATAGGCAAAAAATAACGATAATACAGGTATCATCAAGACTCCGTAGCGAACGTTAAAAAGCCTCCATTCGAAGCTGACAGGAGTAAGATGAGGTATAAAGATGACCGACTGGCCGACAAACATTGTAAAAACATTAAAAATAAAAGGAACCAGAAGAATAAATAAGATAAAAAACCTGTGTGAATCTTTCTTGTTTTTTATATACCAAATCAGCCCGATTACCCCTGCCGCAAAGACTATAACTCCGGTATTGCTCATCGAAGTAACTAAATAATAGGCAAAAGCCAAAAAAATGTTGTGATAAGCCGGAAGTTCTCCCCGCCTCAGCCAGTTCTGCTGTTGCGTTCGGGCTGAAAACTGGCTGTTGGTGAAGTAAAAGGGATCTCCCAATATAAGCAAATCCCACATCATCCAGATCAAAACGCCAAAAAAAGCCAGCGTTGAGAATAAGATCAACTTGCCTTCAATCTTGCTCCAACTTTCTTTTTTGTGGAAATATAGCAAAAGGATTGTCAGAGCCTCAAAAAGGACCAAAAACCAACCATCATAGCGCGTTAGCACTGCGCAAAAGCCAAAAAAGGCCGAAAGCAACAGTGACAAGATGTCGTTTTCTTCCCTGATATATTTAATGAAAAAATAGGAAGACAAGATAAAAAAGGCCACCAAGGGAAGCTCTGTCATCGGCGTAGATTGGAGGTAGAGAATATTCGGATTGAGCACAAAAACCAGAGAACTAAAAAACGCGGCATATTTATTGCCGGTAAGGAGTTTAGTCAGCTTAAAAAGAAAGATTGAACTCACTATAAAGGTTAAGCCCGATACGATTGAACCCGCCAATCCGGTCCTCCATAAAAAATCAAAATAGACAAACGGGATCATCAAAATATGAGGCATCGGAAGCCATATTCCTCCAAGCTGTGCAAAACCAGGGGTTAAGCCGTGGATAACTCTTTTTGCAATATTGAGATGTGATTCCGCATCGCCATAAGCTACGATCAAATCATTGTTGAAAGCTATGGCAGTCGACACGATAGCCAAAAAAATTGTGACGAATATAGTCAATCGTAACAATCTAATCCTGTCAATAAACTGCAAGATCTTCTTGATTTTTTTCTCTGGAATAGAAATGCTCAGGTTCATACAAAGTCCTCCCATCTTGGCATAAGGTAAAACGGCAGGGAAATTAAGCTTTTATTTATATTAAATTCACCACTGTAAATTCGTAATAATTTACTTGAACGTGTTTGTTTTTCAAATTCGTAAATAGACCTCAATCTGCCTGACTTACCGCTTTTGACTTCTATTCCGATAATTTTAGACTTATACACCAGACTGAAATCGACCTCTGCTTCCGATCCTTTCCCCTTGTACCAATAAAAAAGATTTGGAGGAGAAGATACGAAAGAAGCCAAAAGATTTTGTCCAACTACCTGCTCTGCAATTCTTCCTTGATAAAATGAGGTCAATTCCTTTAGCTGCAAAAGCTCCGTCTGTATTCCCATTTGAAAATTTACTAATCCAATATCCAGAAAAAGAAGTTTTGGCGGTTTTTTTTGATTTGGAATTAATGGCAGACTACGACTCTTTGTTGCTCTAACTTGGTATATAAGCATAGCCTGACTTAAAGTATCAAATGCATTATGCAGTTCCCTGCTTTTATAATCTGATCCTGCGAATTTTTCGTATGTGATTGACAGTCCTGCAGACAACGGCGACTGTTCAAGAATAAAATCTAAATATTTGCTTGAAGCTCGTGACGAATATTTATAAATATCATCCTTAAATGATGTAAATAAATTAGAATAAATATTGTTGACTTCTTGAATGTTTTTTGTTGCCGCATATACTTTTACGGCTTCCGGCATACCGCCTACCAGTACATATTCGTTAAACAAATTTATAAGCTTATCATGTATTCCTCCGGGTATTTTTTCTTTAGAATTGAAATTGTTAATATATTTCAAAAGATTGATTTCTCCCATTGCCTCAAGATATTCAAAGAAGTTTAGTGGATTAAGAAAAGCAAACTCTATTCTACCTACCGGAAGCGGAATATTTTGTTGGATTAGCTTTACCTCAAATAGCGAACCGGCTGCAATAATATGAAGTCCGGGTCGCTCTTCCCAAAAAAACCTAAGCAATCGTATTATATATGGAAGCTCCTGAATTTCATCAATAAAAAGGATTGTCTTACCATCAACAAGGGGAATATCAAAATATGTTGTTATTATTTTTTCAAATTCTTCCCGCGTGCTCTCCCTTGAAAAAAGCCGTTTGTGCTCTGTTTTTTCCAGGTTGATATTTACAATATAATCAAAGTGTTTTTTAGCAAAAAGAAGTATGGCGGAGGTTTTACCTACCTGTCTTGCTCCTCTGACAATTAAAGGCTTTCTGTTTTTTTTCTCTTTCCATTGTTTCAGGTACCCTATTATCTTTCGATTAAACTCCATATTTGTAGCAAATAATGTAACAAGTAAGTACTATTTTATATCATAAGTTGTAATAAGTCAAGACTTAATCTGTATTTTCCTCTAAAAGGGGAGGAACAAATAAAAATAAATAGAAAATGACAATAAGAAGACCTAAGATTATTAAGAAAAATTCATGAAATGTGATATATTTCGACAGATATTCTTTGAATATAAAACTTCCTGTCTTTCCTTGCTCAAAAAAGTCTAAATTTAAAAAATATCCGTATTTAAGTTTTAAGTAATCAGCCTCAACTTTTGGCGGCGTTGCGGTTGTCGTATACGCACCCAAAATAGCAATAAATACTGAATAGGCGGCTAGAAAGAAAGCTGTCGTCCTCCCGACTATCTGATATTTTGTCTTTTCAACCCAGTAAGCTACAAAAATTGAGAGAATTGCCATGGAAGGAACTAGATAACGAGGACCATAAGCCCACCCACCCCAGGGATCTCCCCAACTGCTGAAAAAAATTAAATTAACGAGAAAGATCGCCACTAAAATGCCTATTTCAACTATATATTTTTCCTTTTTTTTAATAGCCAGAAGTATCCCAAGTATTGCTAAAATATAAATGGGAGAAAAGAAAAATAATCCTTTGTCAGGAGCAATTGATAAAATATACAATCCATTTACAACTTTATCCTCGCGGGCAACGCCGCTTACACTTTTACTCAACTCTCTTTTTGAAATTGTCGGCAGGCTTTTTTTATCTTTGGAATTTTTTATTTTACTTGAATCGTACCTTGGTAAAAGCTGGGCTATCTGTTTCCAGCTCCCAAAATTCTTTTGATTATAATATCCGTTGATCCCGGTTATAAATAGTAAAACTGACATTGTCAGTAAAAAGATAATCGAAAACGATACTTTATATATTCCTTTTATCTCCTCAAAATTAAACGAATTAAGAAACATATAGACAACCACAGGAATCATAAAAAGAACAGTCGGGTAATCAATCCAAAGACAAAAACCTACACTCGCCCATATCCAAATTCCTGTTAACCAACGTGAACTTTTGCCGAATTTATAGATATAGGCTGCGTAAAAAGAGGAAAGAACGAGAAATGTTGTCAGATGATGCTGGTATAGACTCGTAGCATAGCTTAAAGACGTGCTTGCGAAGCCAAAAATTAAAGCCGAGATAAACGATATTGAAGTCGAGAGTTTAAAGATCTTATTTGAAATAAGAAAAAGAAATATAAGATTGAGTACGGCAAATATCATCATTCCGCCAAACGTAGCCAGCTGCGCGACGTTGTAGAATTTCCCAAGAACGTAAAAGGGAATCGCAATAAATGAAATCCCGGGTGGAAAAATGATGAAAAATTTATCCTTAGAAAACACTGTATCGGGTGAGGCAAAATTAACGAGAGTTCTTGTCAGCGAGAGAGATTTACTTTCAACCAAAGAAACAAGAAGTGCGTAAGGAGCTCTTTCATGCGAAGATTCAAAAGGCCCTGTCGCTTTGGCAAGAGGTCCGCTATCTTTACCTATTACAGGATTACCAATCGTGCCTCTTATAGTCGTAAGATAAACTCCTGTTGCTAAAATCAAAAGTAGCAGTATCGTTAGGGCATTTTTCATACTGAATTATACCAGATCGCTTTTCATTATTATAGGCCAATTTTTAGTCAATTTTATTTTTGCCTTTCTGATGGCTTCGGCTCCCTTATAGTTTATGGCTTTTCTCCAGTCGGATCTTCCCCAGTGGCCCATAAAGTTATCCTTGTAAGTGGCCATCTGCCAGATGCCGTGCGCTCCGTAAGAATGCCCGGCTGCTCCCGCCTTGATACAGGCCCAAAAAGCCTTCAGTTGCTCTTTCTCCCCAAAATTACCAAGTATTCCCTCATACCATGGTTCTA
>MFZI01000005.1:0-5933 GCA_001789355.1 Candidatus Roizmanbacteria bacterium RIFCSPHIGHO2_01_FULL_39_8 | reverse complement strand
TTGGCCTTTTATTTTTTGCAGCTTTTCTAATCGCTGCAGTCATAAAGTTTAAACTGTCTTTCGAGTGGCCTGATTGGATGGAATCAATATCAAGCCATGACGGATTTCCGAATAATTCGGCAGCCGTAGTCCTTGAATGTATATGAACCGTCAGCAATCTTTTATATTTATCAATTTTTTTGATGTATCTGGCA
Source organism: Candidatus Roizmanbacteria bacterium RIFCSPHIGHO2_01_FULL_39_8 (assembly GCA_001789355.1). Taxonomy (GTDB): domain Bacteria; phylum Patescibacteriota; class Microgenomatia; order UBA1406; family GWC2-37-13; genus O2-01-FULL-39-8. The sequence continues at coordinate 5,739 of MFZI01000005.1, read as the reverse complement.
ACCTCATCCCATTTCTTCAGACGATTAATTAATTTTAAGCCTACAGTAGGTGTCATTTCGAAGGAGTGTAAACGACTGAGAAATCTAGTCCCGCCTTCGGCGGGACGTAAATTACGCTTCGCTAGAATTCTCGCTAACACTCGAAATGACAAAAGCAACTGCTTCAAATGGTTTGGAAAATAGGAAAGAACCTTTTTCACCAGCGAATCTTGCGAAGAATAAGAAGGAGGGAAAATATCTGCTTCTCCTGTCAGGCACCAAACAACCGGATATTTTGCATAGCGCTTTACAACCTCACCCCACCATTTTTTAATTAAATCTACTCCCAATATATCTATATGATGTCCCCACGCAGCAAAAATGCAAGGGACAAAACCGTTATCAACTAAATATTTGATTTTTCTATCAACTTCAGAGAAATATTTTAAATTGATCTCTTTTTGTTGGGAAAAAGGCAATCCTCCAGAATTCTCCGCATGCGAAGAGTTTATATCAATCTCCGGCGGCACGCCTACAACAGTCTGGATAACGTTGAAACCCTTTTTCTTCCTATCGGCTACCAAGCCTTTAAAGTCCTCCCATTTTGATCTTCCTGTCATACCGTACCACCACGTATCAGCCAGCCAGAAAAAAGGTGTTCCGTCCTCATGCTCGAGATACTTTTTGTTTTTTGAAAGCCCTATCGATCCATGTTTTACCAAGCTATTCATGTTATACTCCTTCGCTCAAAATCATTATCTAATGAATATGATAGAGCTTCGGAAGTATTACCTACATTGATAATCTAATCGTATAATACATCGTAGCTATTATTCATTTGTTTTTGATGGCGGAGTGGTATTATAATACTATAACAAATCAGGTCATAATTCTGCTCTAATGTATGGATTTACTAACAAAAATTGTAAATGAAAAACTTCCCTGCTACTTCATCTCTCCACACCTGGACGATGCAATTTTATCGGCTGGTAGTCTAATCTCATATCTTTCGGATAAAACAAAAGTCGATATACTAACTGTCTTTACAGAAGCGAGCCCGAAGCCATATACAAGATTTTGCAGAAAATTCATGAAAATCTGCGGTTATTCCGACGCTGATATTTTTTTTGAGGACCGAAGGAAAGAAGACGAAACCGTTTGTAAAAAAGTAAATGTAAATTATAAACACCTAGGATTAATTGACGTAGCTTGGAGGAAAAAACAAAACCCCAGTCAAATTGAAAAATTTTTAGGAAGACTCTTACCGGAGTTTATCCATCTTTATCCCCTCGGTCGCAATTTCATGTCCGGTAGGATCGTCGAAGAAGATAAATTAATGATTTCGGATATAAAAAAAGTGTTTCAAAGTTTCACGTTTCACGTTTCAAGTTTCAAGCAAAGCGTTGTCTTTTGTCCCCTTGCCATTGGCAATCACGTTGATCATGTAATAGTAATAAATATCTGCAAACAACTGTTCGGTGCTAATCTGATTTTCTGGACAGACTATCCCTATATCAATCGGGGAAATACAGCCGAAGGTTTTATTAAGAAGAGGGAACTGAAAAGCTTTACCTGGGATAAGAATTTAGAAAAAAAACGCGAACTCATTTTAGGCTACAAAACCCAGATCCCCGCCCTTTTCCCCAAAAGTTTACCAGATATGATTCCTGAAACCTTCTATGCTAAAATATAAATATGTTAGATCAGAAAACAACCAGAGAAATCAAAAAAATAGTTTTTCACTATCTTGATCCAAAAAGGGATAAAATATTTATCTTTGGTTCAAGAGCAATCGGGGAGCATAGAAAATTCAGTGATATTGATCTGGGCATTGAAAGCAAAAGAAAAATTCCAGCACTTATAATTGAAGATTTAAAAGAAGCTTTAGAAGAGTCTGATATACCTTTTACTATTGATGTAGTTAATTTTACTGAAGTATCAAGTAGATTTAGAAGTGTCGCAAAACAAAAAATTATATATCTAAATTAATGACAAAACTTGAAGCTCAATATAAAGACCTAATCAAGGTATTCTCTCGATTACAAGAAGCAGTTAAGCTTCCTTCATCAAATATTATTAATCAAGATGCCTCAATCCAAAGATTTGAATTCACATTTGAGCTCTGTTGGAAAATAATGCAAACAATTGTGAATGAAAACAAACTTGATGTTTACGGTCCTAAAAATGTATTCAGAGAAGCTGCTAAGCTTGGAATTATAGATGATCCCAAAGCTTGGTTCGATTTTTTAAAGGATCGAAATCTTACCGTTCACACATATAAGGAAGTAGTAGCGAGGGAAGTTTACAGATCAGCTAAGCAGTTTGTTCCCTTCGTCAAAAAACTTATATTATCGGTTGAAAAATATTTAAAGAAATAAAGTTACATTTTAATTACGGAGTTTGTCTTGGCTGATTCATAAGCAGAATAAACTAACTGGAGAGTTTTTAAATTATCTTCACCAGTTGTCTCAACAGATCTTTTTCCTTGAAAATATTCGAGAAAATTTCTGTTGGCGTCCACAATGCTCGATTGAACAACAGCGTACTTGGGATCTACCCAAGAATAAATTTTTGGCGCATGTTGTTTTGCTTTAGTTCCCTCTTTAGTAGTTATTCTAATCCAATAGTCTTTGGTCAATTCTATCGATCCTTTTTCTCCTTCAACTACGATAAATGTTTGGGGAAACTTTTCATGCTCCAATATAGATGCGTATGACATCTCAACCAAACAATGGCTTCCGCTCTTCATTTTCATACTCAAAGTTGCGACGTCTTCACCTTTGATCCCAGGCGTAACCGAAGCGATTTGACAATAGATACTCTCTGCTTCTCCGAACAAAAAACGCGCAACGTCTAAAATATGAGTTCCCATATCAGTAAGGATGAATTGTTTTAAGTTTTTAAGAAACGGTTGATTTTTAAATACCGGAAAACTGTTGCAGTAGCTAATTCTTGCACGAAAAATTTTTCCAATCGCTCCTCTTTGCATTTCACTCTTAAGAGCTCTTATAGGAGTCTGCCAACGCCAGTTTTCATGCACAAAAAAAGGGGTTTTTGCTTTTTTGCACGCCGATACCATTAATTTTGCTTCTTCATAAGTAGGAGCCATTGGTTTTTGACAAATGACTGGTACTTTATTTTCCGCCGCCAGCAAAACAAATTTTTTATGAGTAGAGACGTCGGTAATAATATCGACAAAATCTAATTTTTCTTTTTTAAATAGTTGGTGAGGGTTATCGTATATGCGAGGAATTTTAAATTCACGCGCCAACTTCTCTGCTTTCGATCGAGTACGATTATAAATTGCTACAAGTTCTGCTTCTTTTAATTCTTTCCAGCCTACAATTTGATACTTCGCCCAAAATCCTGCCCCAAAAACAGCAAATTTGACTTTTCTCACAATTTAAGAAGCGTTTTATTAATAAAATTCACTATTTCTTTAGCATATTTTATAGCTTTTTGAGCGTCTTTTTTATCCGGTAAGCCTTCAGGAAGACTCCCTGGTAAAACATCTGGATAACGCGTCGGAATGTAAAACTGATTTAAAAAATTTAGTTCTTTTTTTAGTCCAAGCAATTTCTCTTTATTTTTAGATTTATTTAGCAAATAAAGTAAGTCATGAACTTTTGGAATTATTTGATTTTGATGGATGTACAAAGCTTTTAGTGTTTTTTCTGCAGCTTGATGGGAGTGAAAACATGCGTTGTGATGTATATTTGCTTTAAATGAAGCCTCAGCGCTTTTAATATCTGAGGTTGCGAAAAATAACCATTCTTTTATAGATTGGTTTTTATTGTTCATAAAGCACTTTTCCTTTTTTTAATATTTCATCTCTCATAAAGTAGTTTGAACTTGACATCTTCGCAAATTCATTAGGAGTATAGACCAAAAAATCAATTGGTAGATCATGATCAACTATAGAAGATACTTCACCAATTCTGTCAGAAAATTTTTTATTTGTGGATTTGACTACGACAAGATCAGCATCACTCCACTTATGAGTTTTACCAGCTACGAGAGATCCAAAAAGGATAATTTTTTCTGGGTGATATTTTTTCACTATTTGATTAACGATTGTCTGAATTTTATTTTGAAGCTGTTTGTATGCCATAAAATAATTATACTAAACCAAGAAGTTTTGTTGCGGCGTTTTTTGGAAGTTCAACATCGGAGAATTTTATAGGCTGGTCTTGAGGAATGTCTCTTTTCACGACAGCGTCATAAGACAAACCAACCGGCAGATAATCTTTGCTTTCATTCTCAAGATAAATCTGTCCATAGACCGTATCTCCTCCAATTCCATCTAACTTTTGACCTTTCTTAAGATCGAACTTTGCCATCGCTGCTGTTTTTGTCGTCGGATTAAGGCCGTTATTGATGACCTCTTGTTTAAACAATGCGACCTGCGCAATCGTCATCGGAACCTCAAGATGGGTAAGGTGATATGCGTCAAAAAGAACATAGCGGGGTCCTTCGCCCATATTGAGATAGCGAAGATACTTTTGCTGATGTGGGTCTGTGTGTTCGGCTATGACAAATACTCCCGGGAAAAGCTTTAATCCGATGACATAGTCAACGACTCCTTCCGGGGGAATATTTTCACCAGCAAAAGCCGGTATAGCCTGGTGAAAATCTTCGATTCGCGGTCCCATCATCCCGGGTTTGAGGATTTTCATCCCGAAATAATTGGAGACTAGATTCATCTCTATGGATTGTTTTGTTCCGTCGGTAAAAGATACTGTCTGCTTCACTGCCAGTCCTTTATCATCTGCCCAAGGCTTCATCTTTTCTTGGGTGGCATACTTATCCATATACCGCTTCATATTGCCCGCAATCAGGGGTTTGAAACCCATCATCTTCGCGTTCCCGATAAGCCGAGACAGGCTTCCAGGCTGATCGCCATAGACATCGGTGATGACCAAACCCTTCTGATCCGCTATCTTTTTTAACTCTGTCCCGACCGTCGCCTGAAGTTCCGGATTCATCGTGACAAGCTGTTTTCCCGCTTCTAAAATTTTGAGCGCCGCTTCTGTTCCGTAAGCTACGGTGCCGGTCATCTCAATCACTATCTCATTCTCGTACTGTTTTATTAAATCAAGATTATCGCTGACACAGATATAGCCTTTGTCTGCCAGGTCTTTTATTCTTGCCGGGTTATCTTCGGCGACCGCTTTATATCCTTTTTTTTCCAAAAATACTTTCGCTTCGTCAGGCCTTCGGGTGATGACGAGAGGGATTCGCAAATTTTTAAGCCTATTGACTACCGATACAAATCCAAACCCCATAAATCCCAACCCCACGACAATCACGTCGATCGGTTTATCCTTCTTTTCTAATTTTTTTAAGATTAAATCGTACATTTTGGTTTACTTCAGAAGTTACGCGGTTAATTTTAGTTTAGACTGTCATTGCGAGCGAAGTCGAGTCTGACTCGACGAAGCGAAGCAATCTCATCTGAGATCGCCACGTCCCGACGTTACGTCGAGACTCGCGATGACGGCTAACTGCGTAACTCCTGTTACTTATTACCATATAACTCGTATAATTTAATGACGCTTTCATTTCTGTTATTACCCGAACGGTTATAAGAATAAGCGTGATGAATCAAATTATGTGTTAAGAGAAATTTGTTGGTATTATAGTTTAAATTTTTATAAACTTCTTTATAAATATCTCTACGAATTGCAAGGTCAATAACGTTACTAAAGGTAAAAATCTACAGGTACGTTGCTAGATTTAGAAATGTTACCCAAGTAACTG
>MFZI01000004.1:15450-24332 GCA_001789355.1 Candidatus Roizmanbacteria bacterium RIFCSPHIGHO2_01_FULL_39_8 | reverse complement strand
TATTTTATAAATGAGGTAAAAAATAAGAAGATACTCCCCCACAAACATAAACCAAACAATATACTGTAGATAGTGAAGCTGGAACAGGCCTAATTTTAAAAGAAATGACAAAAAAAGAACTAACACAAATGCATACTGTGAAGTCATTTGCGTAAAGATTGTTTTACCATGTGCTACCTCCCAAATCGGACCATAGAAATGCGCATAATCTTGACCTGAGATGGGAAATTGGGGCTCAAAAATAAAAAAGGCGGTAAGTAAGATTGCAAAGAAATAAAGTATATTCCGTTGCAAAGACGTCCGTACTGAACTTCCGAAAAGACTAAGCTGGCTTACTACAAGGGTAACACCAACGAGGTAAATGAAAATACGTATGAAGTAAAATGTCTTATCTTCTCTTGGGAGGTAAGGTAAAGAATCACCATGAAGGGGATACGCTCCTAACTGAAAAGCAAATAAAATAAATAACACGAGACAAAGAGAAATGAGCCAAAAAATCGGGGTATTCAATCTGTGAGCGACAAAACGGTGAAACAGAAAAATACAACAGGCTAGACCTAAGGTAAGAAAGATATAGAGGGGTATTTCGAAAGGTTCGGGAGAAACTTCTTGAATGAGGAAAGTCTCACTTCCTTTTTGCAAAGGAAGCGCTCGAAAAAAAACCAGAAGTTTGGTATATAAAAATATCCAAACATTGGTATAGAGAAAAACTTCGACTAAAAAAGTCACTCTTGGACGTAATTTCTTATCGTACTTCAAAAACGACAGCATCATTGTTTTTGTAAACTCGTTCTAAAAACGGGTAAGTAAAAAGCACATGTACGTCATATCCTTCAATAGTAGTCAAAATAACAAAACGTATATTGTTTTCGGTTAAAAAGGATTTTGCCTCGTTTTTTGACATCGCCCCTAGGTAAAAATTACTCGCCTTTATGTTCTTTTCCAGATAGTTCGGTGTTGCAATATGTCTGGCTACATAGGTTTTTCTGTCTGTGTAGACTGGAATTATTGTCCCAAGAAACTGGCTCGGCGTCATGAGCACATTGCCGGAGTCCTGACGTGATCGAACGAATTTCATCGCATCAATGATCCCGCTTGGAAGATAAGTGATAGGCGAATTAAGATTCTTATCCGTAAGCAGTACTCTGAAGGCTTGATAATTCACAGGGATAAAATAAAGAATAAACCCGACGGTAATGATAAGGACTGTTTTTTTTGCAGATAGAGAGAATCTTTTTGCTAGGTAAACTATCCCTAGTAGTCCAATAGCCCCAACTAAAACATATTGTAAAGGGGAAATAAACCTTCTGTTATGTGTCCCAATAATTGCATCTGCCGGGGAATAAAACAGGAGGTAGCTAGAAAGCAAAAAGGCAAGAAATACCAATCTGATAGGTTTCATCTCCTTAGAATAGGAAAAAAAGCCAAGAGGAAGGAGCAGGATGAGAGGACCGGTGGTAAGTATTATTTCTTTTAGACTCAATAGGTAATGAAATCTTGACTCCGTTTCTTTAAAACCGGCAGTAAACGTCTCACTGTACAGTGATTTAAAAAATAATCCTGCCGAAAAGGAGATTGCGCCAATGATAAATATGAAAGTAAGAAGTTTTGTTACGCTCATCCAATCACGCCTACGCATAAAGCATGCGCCATAATATGTCACGCTAAGCGCCATCCCACCGAGCAAAACTACCGCCTGGAAGGGATAGAATCCTAACAATAAGACGATCAATCCTGTTATCACGAACGAATTCTTGAGCGTGTTAAAAAAGGAACGATTTTTGAATAGTTTCAGATAGCGAGATAAAAAGAGCAGACTGACTAAGATGACAATGATACCTAATAAGTGGTGTGGTATTGGTTCGAATCTTCGAAAAAAGCTGCTATAGGAGAACCAGTAGTCATAATATTGTATTTCCCCCGAAGAGATAAAGAAAAAAGGAGTAGCAAAAAGAGTCAGTAAAAAAGCTGCGATCTGAAACGGAAAGGCCTGTTCTTCAATTAATTTAGTAATAACAACCAAGATTAAAAAACTCACTACGAAGGAAAGGAGAAAGACTGCAATCCAGTATACGATAAAAGGTGAGATTGAAAAAAAACGGAACACCTGACCTATGAGAATATAAGGAAACCAGTGATAATAGCGGGATGGATCGTCTGTTGCGAATTGTTGAAAAGCGACCCAATGACCATGTTGTCCCTGAGCTATAAATACAACGTAATAGAATAAATCCAGATAATAGTGTCCCGTCCACATATATGTCGTCCCGGGTGGAGTTTTAGCATAACCTAAAATGACATGAAGAATACTAAAACAGGCAACTATAAAAGAAAGACTCAGGAGAACGACAGCTTTATTTATATTTATTTTCTTAACTCTTGCTATATAATTGGTGACGTTCACGATATAAGAATAGCAAAAAACCAATATGAAACATCACTCGACAAATCCTTTTGATTCCGATGTCAGCCTAAATGGGGGATATCTGTATACAACGAACGCTCTATTAAGTAGCAGACTCGCTAACGAGAGGCTTACCCGAGCGACAATAGATATGATGAGATTGAAAGGAAAAAGGGTAATCGACGTGGGTTGTGGGGATGGATCTTATACTATAGATCTTTATAAAAAGTATAAACCAGAATATACACTGGGATTTGATGCTTCAAGAAATGCGATAAATCTGGCTAAGGTACTCTATAAAAAAAACAAAAATATCTATTTTGAAAAGGGAAACATTTATAACATCCCTAAAAGATTTGGGAACTTCGATATAGCGATCATCCGTGGAGTACTCCATCATCTTGACTCTCCTCAAAAAGCAATTCAATCGGTAGCTAAGGTTGCGTCACACATTATAATCTTGGAACCAAATGGATACAATCCACTGCTTAAAATAATCGAAAAAGTTTCGCTGTATCATAGAATCCATAAAGAAAAATCCTATTTTCCTTTATTGATAAGGACTTGGGTCAAGAAAGCAGGATTCAGGGTAATAGAGGATGATTTTGTCGGATTGGTGCCTTTTTTCTGTCCTGACGGAATGGCTACCACTCTTAAAAAAGTGGAACCATTCGTCGAAGGTTTTCCCTATGTGAGAAATTTTCTCTGCGGGGTATATGTGCTACATGCAAAAAAGTGAATTATCTTTTGTATTCTAGCCAAAAATTAACCATATCAATAAGTGCCCAGAGAATATCCCGTTTCTTTCCGTGATGAGCTTCTCCACCGATTCTCTTATGATAGGGTAACTCCATCTCAATAATCTTATATCCTTTCTGTTTTGCTCTTAAGATCAACTCTTGGGTAGTAAACGCGGCACTTCTCGACAAGATAGGGATACTTTTAGTTACTTTCCTCTTATATATCTGAACAAAATTGAGATCGGAAAAGTGAGATCCAAATAAGAGTTTCCTCAAAAAATTATTCACCCAAGAAGTTAATTTTCGCCAGAAAGTATAGGCAGATCGATCTCTCCTAACGACTACGACTATATCATACTGCTTGAACAGTGGGAGTATTTTTTTAAGATCTTTTATATTAAATGGTCTATCAGCTCCATTCTGCATTATAAGGTCTCCTTTCACCTCATGCAAACCGATGAGAAAGCTTATTCCTTGACCTAGATTAATTAAATTATGAATAACTTTAATAGATGAATACTTTCGAGATAGCCTGTCTGCTATCTTTGGGCTCCTGTCCGAGCTTTTATCTTCTATGATGATTATTTCAAACGTATCAAAAAGCTGTTTTAGCTCTTTCAATGATTCTAAAATTGTTTTTTCCAAATTATCCTCTTCGTTGAAACAGCAGATAATCAGACTGAATTGACAGGTTTTTTTCATTTTTAAGAATTATTTATACTGTATTGGCCGTTCTCCCGTTTTTATCGACTTTTCTGCCAGGCTTAACACCTTGACAACCTCTAATGCGTACATGGCACTGGAGATAGGTTTGTTCTTTGTTTTTATTGACTGGATGAAATCTTGTGCCATCTTGGACAAGCCTTCAAAAAGCTCTATTTTAGGTATATATACATCTCCGACTCTGTAGTCAACAATGAATTTCTTTTCCTTAGTTCCTCTGTGAAGGCTATATCCTGAATCATATAATTTGACTTTTTCTGTCGGTTCAACGTCATTATATACAATCATTTTTCTTGTTCCACCGATGAGAATCATGCGGATCTTAAGTGGCGAACTCCATGAACAATTGATGTGCGCGATAAAACCGGATTTATATTTAAGGGTAATAAATGCGATATTTTCTATGTCATTTTCCGTATGGGATGCTCCACTTGCCTGAATCGAAATTGGCCTTTCCTTAATAAAATAGAGAAGCAGGGATATATCATGAACAGCAAGATCCCAGAGTACACTGACATCAGCCTGAAATAAACCCAGATTGGTACGGGTAGAATCGAAATATCTTACCTTTCCAATCTCTCCTGCCGCCAGCAGCTTCATTATCTTTTGCACCGCATCGGTGTACAAAAAGGTATGATCGACCATTAACAATCTTTTTTTTGATCGGGCTAATTCCACTAGTTTTTTTGCCTGATGGAGAGAAGCTGTCATTGGTTTTTCAACCAGAACATGTTTATTATTAAGAAGGGCTTCCTTAACGAGAGAAAAATGACTTGAAATAGGTGTTGCGATGACCACCGCATCAACTGAAGAATCCTTGAAAATATTTTTTACGTCTGTAGTCGTTTGTATCGAAGGATAATATTTTTTCGCTAGGTCCAAACGGTGTTGTATTGAATCAGAAATTGTTTTTACTCTGCAAGAAGACAAGGAAAAAAAATTTCTTACGAGATTAGGCCCCCAATATCCGTATCCTATCACTCCTATAGTTACCATTTAATTTGGCTATATTATAAAGGAAATTATTTGTTGTACAATGAAAACTACTATCAAATGCTAAATGTTCTAAAAAAAATCCATATCCCACTCCTTATCATCTTTTCGATACTCTTTTTACTTTCATCCTATATTCCTAACTTCTACGAGATTTCTGTAAAGAATCTTCTTCCCCCCGATAGAGTCATGCTTTCTGGAGAGCACATCTATACCTATGATTACAATGTTTACTTGAGCAAGATGAAACAAGGCCAAGAAGGAAGATGGAGTGTTGTTGATAAATACGATAATGATCCTCAGCAAAAAGGTGTCCTTCTTCAGATGCTCTATCTTCTATCCGGAAAAATCGGCGGACTTTTTCACCTCACTCCACCCATTACATTTCATGCTTTACGGTCAATTCTTAGCTTGGCTTGGGTTTTGACTATCATCTATATCAATATCTATTTTCTTAAAAAACCAATTTTGTATTCTTTGGGAATTGTTCTATCGTTACTTGCGGCCAGTTTTCCCGTTTTTTATGAATATCAAGGAAGCACCTGGATTGGTATGTATATGTCTTGGTGGACCGAGATGGACGTTCTCAAGCGGATTAGCTATTTACCACACTATACATTAAATTACATAATAGTTGCTGTTCTCTTTATTCTTCTCTACAAATTTTCTGAATCCCAAATCCAAATGTCGAATCAAGCTCAAAATCCCAAATCCAAAGAAAAAAATAAATTATTTGGATTTTGGAATTGGGATTTTATTGCAATATGTATTATTCTCTTCTTTTCTTTCTTCATCCACCCTGCCGGTAGCATCTTATTCCTTTTTTCTTGGCTCATTTTCTGGCTCATCACATTCATCCAGTTTCCAATTTCCACTTTCCCTCTTCTGCCTAAAATCATATTTCAAACTGTTATTTTATTCCTCTTGGCTCTAATTCCATTGCTTTATATTAACGCTGCAACCTCCTCCTATCCATGGAAATCACTCGTAGATTTCGACAAATACTATCGCTACCCAGTAGTAGTGAAAGACTATATCCTTACTCTGGGGCCAGTTTTCTTTTTAGGAGTAGGGGGAATTGCTTTATCTTTATTGAAAAAGGAAAAAAGGTTGCTTCCGCTTATATCTTGGGTATTGGCTGCCTTTTTTGGCCTATTCCTCTTTAAAAAACTTCCCTTTCAATCTGAGCTTCGTTTCGTACAAACGGCAAATCATATTCCTCTCGCTATTTTGTCAGCATACTTTCTCTACGGCATTTACAGCTTCTTTTGGAATAAGTATAAAAAGATTCCTTTTGTGATCATCTTTATTAATTTCTTTATTTATTTAGCCGTATTGCTTATTGTTACCCTAGGAGTCGCTCAATCCTATTTCTCTATTAAGTCCCAACTCGATTTTATTCATCAAAGAGCTGTCGCGACAGTCCCTCTTGTCCCCTACCCTTCACAAGTTATGTATCCTTTGAAAGATTACTGGAACGGGATTCAATGGTTAGATACCCACACAAAGAATGAGGAAGTTGTTTTCTCTCAAGTAAACGCAGGAAACTATATTCCCGCGTATGCGGGAAATTTCGTTTACATAGGTCATAATCCAGAAACTCCTTTTTATGATGAGCGATTTAACAATGTTAATCAATTCTTTTCCGGTACCATGTCAGATAAAGATGCGACAGAGTTTTTAAAAAAAGAGAGAATAAGTTATATTTTCTATGGTCCACAGGAGCAGGAAAAATCAGAGGAAAACATTAAAAAATATTCTTTCCTACAATCATCCTACACTTCTCCTTTGGTAACGATATATAAAGTAAAATAAGAATATTCTTATGCGTTGTTTCCTTTGTAATAAAAGTAACTTTGAGGAAAAGTATCACTTACCCGGAAAAAAAATCCTCTGCTGTAAAAATGATGGGGTCTTTTTAGCTCAAGAAACAAAAAAGGAACAATCTTACGGATCCTCCTATTTCTCCAATTCTCCTAATCTGTCAAGTCAATCCTATTATTTTTCAAAGCTCGCAACTCTTAGGCTTGTAACCCGAAAGGAGTTCCCCACCATCCTCGATGTAGGCTGCGGCTGGGGAGATTTTTTGGAAGTTCTCGAAAAAGAAAAAAATCCCTACCTGGGAATCGACATCAACAAAGAAGCCATAGACATATGTCAAAAGAAGGAGTTAAATTGTCAACAGATTGATATTAAGACGTTAGAAAAAGAAGTTAGTAAAGAAAAAAATACTAATTTCTTAACCTCTAAACCAAACTGGTATCGTAACCCTAACCCAAATACTCTCTTTGACGCCATTACCCTTTTTCAGGTAATTGAGCATCTTAAAAACCCGATTCCCGTTCTTCAATCTGCAAAAAAGCTTTTAAAAAAAGATGGGGTATTACTTATCACAACACCCAACAATAATTCTCCGCTTCGAAGATTGCTCGGAGCAAAATGGAGCGTTTATAATGAACCCAGCCACTACGTTTTCTATGATAAAAACACCTTGCACAAAGTATTGGGATCCGCGGGTTTCAAAAAGATACAAGTAAGAACGGATCCCTCGCGCTTCCTCTCTCTGCGCTATATCCTAAGCCGCTTAAACATACGAGGTAAAAATATTTTACATCTCACTTCTCACGTCCCCGTTCCGACCGATCCTTTCGGTGATCTCGAGCTACTATCTCATCGACTATATATACCGGACGGGCTTTAGTTTCCTCCATAATTACCTGTATGTATTTACCAAGTATACTTACGGCCAGTAGCTGAACTCCACCGAAAAAAAATATAGCAATTATGATTGGGATCGACGCGTTAATTGGATTACCAAAGGCAAATATCACATATATATAGCACAAAATGAAAAAGAAAGAAAAGCAGACCAAAATGAAACCCAGATATACCATACCATCCAAGACAAGATAAGAAAAACCAAAAAATCCCCGCTCGGCGTGCTTGATATAGTCTAAAAAACGATAGGAAGAGATTCCTCGCCTTCGTTCTCTCCGCTGATAGGTTATCGATGAAGATTTGAACCCGACCCAAGATCGAAGCCCCCGAAAAAAACGGTACTTTTCCGGAAGTTGCTTCAGCGCGAACATGACTTTTTTATCAATGATTCCATATGACCCGGCATTTACCGGTATATCTATGTTTGAAATCTTTTTGAAGATTTTATAAAAAAGTTTCCTCGCGCTCGTCATTAAGACGTTGTCCTCAATTTTTGTTCTCATCCCGACTACTACCTGGTCTCCGTCTTCCCATTTTTTGATGAATTGCGGTATAAGATCAACTGGATCTTGAGCGTCACACTCATATAAGATAAAAGCGTCACCATTTGCGTAATCAAGCGCAACTTGAGGAGATGCTTCGGGGCCAAAGTTTCTTGATAAAAAAACCCCGGTTATCCGCTTATCATTTTTAGCTATTTTTATTATTTTTTTCCTTGTATCGTCGAGACTTCCGTTGTCAACGAAAATAAATTCAAAAGCGTATTTCTTCGCTTTTCCCGCCATCTTTGCCAAGTCAATATAGGCTGGTATTACATTAAGTTCTTCGTTATAGCAGGGGACTCCAATACTTATGAGTTTTTTCATTTGTTATAAATATCCTCATAAACTGCCTTTATATTTACGTTTTTCCATTTTGTCCTGTACCAAGTGAACAGCTTATGACTGTTTACCTCTCTGTCCTAAAAAGTTTTGCCCGATAAATCCCTTTCCACCGGTAAGATGAATCTTTACCTTCATAATGGTTTGGTGCGCCAGTACTATAATTTATTTGGATAGACCTTGTCCAGAAAAGATTGTACCAGATTCTTTGAAAAATTTTCGCTACAATGGTCCAATGACAGGGATATTGAGTTCTGCCGTTAAAGTTTTTTTCTTTACCGATATCTGGATTTTCCTTTATAATGACCTGCTTCACTTTTTAAACTCCAAATTACCTAGCACGACATCTACCGATTTCATTCGCGTAGGAGCTGTTCCCGAACCATTTGAAATTCCTCTCTACCTGGTCTTTATCGCTCTTAT
>MFZI01000004.1:0-15423 GCA_001789355.1 Candidatus Roizmanbacteria bacterium RIFCSPHIGHO2_01_FULL_39_8 | reverse complement strand
TAAATTAAAGGTCACAAAAATTACTCAAACCTCACCACATTTGAAGTTCGTTTTAGTAGTGTTTTTTGGCCTCGTTTTTATCTCAAACCTTGGTTTTTATCCTTTAGCCCATGATATTTATCCCGAGCCCACAAGGGAAAAAACATTATTGTATTTGCTTTTTTTCTTGATAAGCATGTTTACGGCTGCGGTAGTAGTGATCGAAGGAGCTTTACTTGCTCAAAGAATCGAAAAAAATAAGAAGTTGACTTTTGGATTATTTTTTTTCGTGGCATGTCTTATCGCTTTCGTCACACTAGACCCGCACTTTGACATCTACGGTCATGACTACTCCTATTTTTTTGGACCGGTATGGGAAATGCTGAAAGGTAAGACTATTTACACCCAGACTCCTTCACAATATGGATTCCTCTCAATATTTGCCCTGGCTCTTTTTCACAGGCTAAATCTGGTCAATGTTTTATATCTTCCTGTTATCGTTTGGTTTTTTTATGTAATAGAATACTCCCTTTTTTTCTCTATCATCTATAGAGTAAGCAAATCGATCCCCTTGTCCTTAATTAGTCTCATCTCTCTTATCACAATTAATTATTTATCAATTTATCATCTTCCTGCCATGGCACCTCAGGTCGGCCCTTTTCGCTGGCTTCCCCTCATCCTCTCCCTGTTTTTATTTCTTCGAGTTAAAAAAATAGATTCAAAATGGCTTATCTTTGCGATTGCCTTCTTGGCCTTCTGGGTGTTGGATAGTGGAATTTTTCTTCTTCTCGCCTATGGAACGACACTTCTCCTTCTTACCCTCAAGAGATACATATCGTTGAAGCAGTTTGTTACCGCTTCTTTTTTTCTTTTTGCCTCGCTCATATTTATTTTTCTTGGTATTAACCTCTTTCTTTCTATCTTTCATTACCAATTGATCGATCCCTTGTCCATCTTCAGTAAGCTTCAGGAATACAGTAAATCTGGTTTTGGCATGCTTCCTATGGATACCCATACCTATTTCTGGTTCGTCCCTCTTATCTACTTTGCCTCAATTATCTATATTTTCAAAAATACCAATGACCAAATACTAATGTCCAAACAAGCTCCAATAACCAATGCCCAAAATTCTAAACATACATTACTCAAGAGATTGGGATTTGGAAGTTGGGATTTGTTTGGAACACTTGGAACTTGGAGCTTGGAACTTGATAAACAAGTATTACTATTTAGCGCCAATCTCTCCCTTTTTGCCTCTATCTACTTTGTGGGGAGAAGTCATCCGCACAATCTTTTCCACATTTCTATCTTTCCCCTTCTTACCGTTTTTATATTTATAGGAATAATCCTGGATGAAACTAAGCTGAGCCGTTCAAAAATAGTACTTCTCTATTCTTGCTTCTTTCTCCTATTTATCGCTTACCCTTTTTACCAAAGGCAAGAAGCCATAACTAACCTTCTCAAAAAAAAATATTATGAGTATACAATTGGTTATGCTCTTAGTCCGGTCTGGATTTACCAGCTTAAGTCCCAATACAAAAATGAAGTGAAAATGATTCGGGAGGAATTACCGGAGAGAGAAATTGTGATTCTTTCTCCTGATGATACGTATCTTTTTTATCTTACCCAAAAAGAAAACATGATCAATGACAATTCTCAATTTACGATCCTGACTCAAAAAGATATAGAAAGATCATTAGAAAAAGTCTTTAAGGTCTGTCCTAAAAAAATCGTTGCGGAGTGTTCACTCTTTGGTAAATGTCAAACAAGAGAACCTCCATCTTTTGTGTCAATAGCCGGATTCCAAATTCAACCGTTGCTTTTACAACAGGTGCAAGAAAGGTGCAATCTTAATTACCGACCGATAAAGTGTACAAAACAATTATGTATAGCTGAGAATTTAAATATCTAGAGAGGAAATTTTTTATGGATAAAATATTATTTACGCTCTATGTGCTACTCTACGGCTTGGTCTTTTCTTTCACAGTAAGTGCTTTTATGCTCTTTCGCCCTTTCACCTATGTCGAAAATGACCATACCTATATTCTTTGTCATACCAATCAAGTTCGTTATGAAACGAGCCCAAATTTAATCTATGCGATAGAAACAAAATTAGACTCATTCAACGATGCGAAAGCGAGGAAGTTGTGTACTTATCACATCATTTCTGACTACATCAACATGTATAAAGTCCCCAAAGAAGTGAATTACACGTTTCTTCCCGATAAACGTACGGAATCAGGCTGGCTTAATGCTCTATTTGGTGGATTTCTCGTTTTTTTATTTGGGTCAGCGGCTATTGAGGCATTCTACAGCCAGGCACGACTAAAAATACCCTATCGATTCGGGAAACCCTTTTGGAATTATCTATTCTCAATGATCAATACCTAATATGAGACAGTTCATCATTGTTCTAATCAGTTTCTTTTTTGGCTTTCTTATATTTTTCTTCTTTCTTAAGGAACCCATCGAGCTAGTCTATTGCAGGAGGCAAACTGAATTCAAACTTTATAATTTCCGAGAGGCGATAAAAAAAAACGGATCTACACAGGAAATCGAAGAAAACGATGAGATTAAAAAATATATTCAGGACATTTATCAGACATGTATAAAATAATTCTCAAAAGAGTCATTCAGAATGAATCTTTAAGTAAATTTCTCACAAGTGCAATTGGGGTCATTTTCGTTACAAACCTGTGGATAATCAGCTATACCAATATCTTAACCTACCTAAGCTTTTTATTTCCTCCCGTTGTCAATGAACACCTGCTGCGAAACATTGCCTTTCCCAATCCCTTTAAAATACCCCTTTACCTCTTTCTTACTACGTTTCTTGTCGTTGGTATTTGGTTTTTATATTCCAGGTTCAGTTTTTTAGCTACCAAGCGGGGACAACAAACAAGAGAACTTCTTAAATGGCTACTATTTCTTTTTTTGTTTATTCTCTTTTTAAGAAAATTGGGTCCCTATCCTCTGTCAAACGATTTTTTTCCCTACATTCCAAGATCCGACCCGACGATGTATACCATCATCTTTGGCCTCTATTGTTTTGCCATAGTATTTTGTATCATCCAACTTTGTCTCATAGCCAGAATTTTTCAACACCTAAGATTCTTTTATCCTCTTTTTTCTGTAGTCATAATCCTTATCGTCGCTTTTTTCACTTTTGAGCCCCGCTTTCCAATTTCAGGCCATGATTATTCATTTTTTTTTGGTCCGATACTGGAAATTGCCCGCGGTAAAACAATTTATACCGACATTCCAATACAGCATGGAGTTCTATCAATTCTTTCGTTCGCATTATTGTATAAATTCCAGTCGTTCGAACTCTTATCGCTCCCTGCAATTGTCTGGTTCTTATATGTTGTTCTTTACTATGTGTATTTTTATCTCATCCATAAAATCAGTAGGTCCCTCGGACTTGCTTTGATCGGACTTTTTTCCATCATCACACTCAATTATTTTTCTCTCTCCGGCCTCCCCGCTTCCTATCCTCAAATTGGACCCATGCGCTGGCTGCCACTTATTTTGGTGTTATTCTTTCTTTATAGGCTAAAAAACGTCACTAGTAAACGTTTGATTTTTGCAATCGCCCTTTTTAGCTTTTGGTTCGTCGACTCTGGGATCGCGCTTCTTCTTTCGTATTTAGCAACGCTTGGCATATCGTCTTTGTCTAGAAGTATAAGTGTTAAAAAAACTGCAGCCTCAATTATTTTTTTGTTTATGAGTCTTATTGCAGTTATTTTTGGTATGAATATTGTGCTTCATTCTACCGGATACAGAGGGCTCGACCTTTTTAAGATAGTTCATACCCTAAACAAATACGCTTCGCTCGGGATAGCTCAGCTGCCAATCGAATCACATACCTATTTCTGGTTCGTCCCTCTTATCTACTTCGCCTCAATTATCTACTTCTTTACAAAACATATAAAGCATGCAGATCATGTAGGTGACACGAAAGGAGGGGATCCTGCAAGCGCGCAGATCAGGCGATATTCACCGCCTGTCGAACACTTGCGGGAAGGAATTTCAGGGCAGAATCTACATGATATAATTCTTCTCTTTTCAGCTAATCTTTCTCTTTTTGCCTCTATTTATTATCTTGGTCGTGCCCATCCACACAACCTTTTTATCATCAGCATTTTCCCTCTTCTAAATGTATTTATTCTTGTGGGTGTATATATCACCGAATCAAAGCCAGATCTAGCAAAAAAAATTGTTTTGTATTCTTTACTCTGCATTACTTTTATTATGTATCCTGCTTTTTCCCGAAAAATTACGTTGACCGAAATGCTTGCGACAAAATATACTCGTTTTCGGGCGGGAAGAATTTTTACGCGCGAGGCAGATGAGATTATCAGCAAAAGATACAAAGATGAAGCGAAGATGATTAACCGCGCTATACAATCAGATAGCGCCGTAGTCTTATCAAACGATGATACGTATCTATTTTATTTGATAAAAAAGAAGAATCTTTTAGATGCAGACCCTCTCATAGGAATAGACACACAAGACGATCTTAAAGCTGCGTTAAAAAAAGTCACTCGTCTATGCCCGGAAAAGATTGCCGTGGACTGTAGTGTATATGGCAAGTGCGATCAATCTATCGGTATCAACCAAAGCGGTTTTTTTCCGGCTTCGACCATTCTGTCGGAAATTCAAAAGAAGTGTAGAATTACCTATACGCCAGTTGAGTGCACGAGTCAATTATGCATCGCTCAAAAAAAATAGTCATAACGGTTCTCTATATCATCATAGTAGCCATTTCAATGGGAGCATTTTTCATATTCCAACCATTCTCCTTCGTTGACAACGGCAAGTCAAAAATTGCTTGCGATAACGGAAGCTCTTTTGAAATCGGGCCGAATTTTATCTATACCTTTACCGACAAGATTGATTCTTTTAACGATGCGAAGGCGCGAAAAATCTGCGCATACAACATCATTCGGGACTACGGAAATGCCTATAAAACCCCTCAATCTTCCAACTATGGATTCAAGCCTGTCTATATTAAAAACTCCAGTTGGGGTGATGCATGGTTGATCTTGGTGGCAACGTTTTTATTGGGGAGCATCTTTATCCAAGGAATAAAAAGAGTTTTTTTCGAATCGACTAAAGACCCTCTTTTCACCGAGTTCTTTAAATGGAATTTTTTTGCCGTTGTGTTTATATTTTTGGGAATTATTCTTTTCCTTATTGTTATTCGTAAACCAGCAAGGCACATCCATTGTCAGCTTCAAATTGCACAAAAAGTAGTCAACTTCAGAAATTCTGCATTCCAGGGAGGAATTATTCCCATACCTGAAGAAAATGCACATATTAATTCGTCTATCAAGACTCTTTATGAAACATGCATCGGCTCTCTTTGACTATTTTATTGTCGCCCTTTTTTTCACCAATCTCTGGATCATCCTTTATACGAATCTGAATAAGTATCTGTATTTTCTGTTCCCCCCAAAAATAACAGTAATGTTCTATCAAGCCGGTCTCGGAAATCCCGAGCCGTTTGAAATTTCTTTGTACATCGTACTTTCGCTTCTTTTTGTCGGATTGGTTAGGATTTTCTACCAATTTCATATCAAATCGAGACTCATTCGTGTTTTACTTTTCATCTTTCTTTCAGTGCTTTTTCTTGGCAAACTGGGTAATTTTCCGCTTGCCGGTCAAAGCGATCCCTATTTTTTAAATCCGGATAGGTACCTTTATTACATTGCTTTTATTCTCTACTGTATAACAGTCTCGTGCTTGATTATTGAACTATCACTCTTATATCGACTATTCAGCAGAAAAAGGACGCTTCAATCAGTTGTTTTTTTCATTATTCTACTGGTGCTCGCTTTTTTCACTTTCAATCCTTTTTTTCAAATCTCACATATCGATGCAGCATTGTTCTATGGACCCGTATATGAGATCGCTTCAGGCAAAACCATCTTTTCCCAGATACCCTCCCAGTATGGTTTTCTGTCAATTTTATTTTTTACTCTTTTCTACAAATTTAGCCTGATCCCATTTGCCTATTTACCCGTGTTCATCTGGGTCTGTTATATCACCGTGTACTTTATTTGCTTTTATTTGATCTATAGAGTAAGTAAGTCCATATCGTTTTCACTGATAGGACTTTTTTCAATCGTAACGGTTAACTATTTCTCAGCCACATACGGACCACAAGCAAGCCCTATACGATGGCTACCTCTTTTTTTGCTCCTCATGCTGTTTTATAAATTGAAAAAAATTGACTCAAGAATCATCTTGACAGTAACCCCATTTCTAATGTTTTGGAATATTGATGCCGGGATAGCTCTCATTTTTGGATATTGCCTTACTCTTTTTCTCTTGTTTTTGCTGAAACAGATAAAAACAAATCAACTTATATTCTCAGCGGTGTTTTTGGGAATGAGCACCTTAGTTATTCTTGGGACAGTCCAAATAGTCCACATAGTTCTGGGATTACAACCGATCGACTTCTTTAAGTTATATTACAGCATTAAAAAAAATGCGGTTGTGGGGATGTTGATGATACCGATACAAACACAAACATACTTTTGGTTATTTATTCTTATCTACTTCGTCTCAATCGTCTATGTGTTCATGAATCGGTTAAAAAATCAACACGAGCTGTTACTATTATCTGCCAATCTTTCTCTCTTTGCCTCAATCTACTTTGTAGGCAGAAGTATGCCGCATGAATTAATTACGGTTAGCCTGTTTATACTGTTTACTCTTTTTTTACTGATTGGCATATCATACAGTGAGATTCAACTACCTAAAATGCGTCTGCTAATTCTTGTTTTTATGTTCATCTTCTTCATTATCTTTCCTGCGTTTCAAAGAAAGGAATTTATAACAGAAAAACTGATCGATAAATACAAGCGAGTTTTAACAAATAATATTTTTTTGTCAGAAATTGATACGACATTACATGAAAAATATAAGAATGAAGTTGTACTCATCAAAAAATCAATCAAGGAAAACGAAATCGTAATCCTATCCCCTGACGACACTTATTTATTCTACCTCGTCGATAAAAAAAACCTGCTCGATGCAAATCCAGTTTTTGGGTCGATAGATATACAAAGTGAAATTGGTCCCGCTATCAAACGAGTGGGTAAAGTGTGTCCTGCCCAATTAGTCATAGATTGTTCGATAGTCAAACGGTGTCCAAAGTATGAGTCTTTTTCTCGAGGTTCGCCTGCCGTTTTTCCTTATCTTTTAGAGGAGATTGAAAAAAAATGTAACACATCCTATGAACCGATTCTCTGTAGCGATCAATTGTGTATAGTCAAAAAAACTATTTAACTTTCCGCCAAATATTTCCGTCTTCTCTTCTGTAATGTTGTATGATATAGTCTTGCGATTCCTTGTCTAAATAACCAAAATACTCGTCGTTGAGGAGAAACATGATGGGGATATTGTATTTTTTAATTGCAAGATAGGCCGGCGGATAGCGATCCCTCATATACTGGGAAAATGTACTCCCCCAGAGGACAGGGTAAATCGGCTTACGAAAGAGTACGTTAGGAAAAGCCGGATTATTTTCAGGGATCTCTTTCCAAATAGCTTGCCACTCTTGTATCTGTTGGTCTGGTCTCCACTGGGATCGATTCAGGTTGGCGGTAATACTTGTTTTGATCAAAAAAGCAACAATACCAACAGTCAGTACTACTGTACCAGCCTTAACTATTCTTGGCATGTCTATTTTGAATATCAAATCGTCGACGAGAACTGCCGCAAATACCGCATAGAGCCAATTGAGAGGCAAGTAGTACTGAATGAAAACAGAATGAATAAATAACATACTGAGCCATTGAATCACTAAGGAAAGAAAAAGTATTATTTTTAAATAGTGAGCATTGTCAGTCTCTCTTTTAGCGTCAAACAAAGACCGATATCCTCCAGCAAAAGCCATAACAGGAAGCGCCCAAGCAAACATCCAATTTAACGGCTTTCCGTCAATTCCAAAGATAGTAGGATTACTGAAGTAAAAATATCCAAGCCAAGTAGGAAAAGGGATCGAATTATTTAATTTGAATGGATCCAAAAACACGTGTAAAAACATTTCCACTACATACCCTTGAATTAAAAAATAGGCGAAGAATGCTAAAAAAATGAGACAAAACCCATTAGCAAATAACAAAAGCTGTGGATAGAGACGTTTTTTAATAATGATATAAAGAAAAATCAGCCCGAAGACTCCAACGCTGGGAACTATTTTTATATTGATAAGAAGAGTAAGACCTAGTAGCAATCCGCTTACAAACCATCTCTTTGCTGATTTTGATTCTATCGTATAGGAAAAAAGGAGAAGAAAGAGCGTATAAAAAGCGAGCATCAGATTATCGGGCCTGATCTGCATCGCAGAAAATACCATGAACGGGTCGAGCATGAAAAAAAGGACAGAAATTAAAGCAGCTCGGTAATTAAAAACCCTTTTTACCAACAGAAAAAGGAGAAACAAACGGACGATATATAAAAAAATCATGAGTATCCGAGAAGCATAGACTGCTTCGAACGTGATGCCATAAATAAGAAACAGGGGAGTCAATAACCAGTGTAGAAGAGGCGAATAAACAGTATAAAAATCGACATATGGCTGATATCCCTTCAAGATAAGGTAGACCGTATTGGTGTTAAAGAGTTCATCAGGATTGAATTGAAAATAATATCCGGATTTTACTACTGAATAGAGTAATGCAATACATCCGGCCGTAAATACAAATAGTCCAATTCCTGCCAGTATCTTCTTCTTTTGTTTTGAAAGAATCATAGTGAGAAGTACAAGATAATGATAGCATATGAAAACAGTAGTAAAATAATACAATGTATCTACTCCTTGATATTTCTTTGGCTGCCTTATTGGTTACTGACCTCTGGATTTTGCTCTATACCAAAGTCCTTGTATTTTTAAATCGTCTTTACCCGGCAAAAATAAATACTTCATTTCTGTGGGTGCAATCAGAACCCGAACCTTTTGAGATATCTCTCTATCTTGTTTTGATGGCACTTTTTATCCTCACTATTTTTCTCTTCTCAAAATATAAACCGCGTTTTTCTTCACTCCCTACTCATATCAAAATTTTTTTTGTTTCAGTATTAGCTCTGGTGTTCATCTTTTTTATAGGAACGTATCCCATGGCGCGTGAATTTGACCCTTATCCTCCCAGATCAAACCATACTATATATATCCTCACCATCTTTTTATACCTAATTGCCACTTTTTTAGTGATGAGTATGAGCCACTTATTAGCTTTGCTGGAAAAACTAAAAAACAAGAAGATGTTGACATTTGTTTTTATATTCGCTGTTCTTTTGGTGGTAACTTTTGATGCTGGTTTTCCCATGGCCGGTCATGATTATGAATACTTTCTTGGGCCCTCCTTTGAAGTAGCGATGGGAAAGACTGTCTATACCGACGTACTTTCGCGCTATGGTTTTTTAACGATCGATTTTTTAGGAATGCTACAAAAACTAAATATGTCTCTTTTCTATCTTCCCCTAATCGTTTGGCTTTTGTATGTTTTCCAGTATGCTGCGATTTTTTACCTGATTAAAAAAGTCGGTAAATCCACCCTGTTTGCTACATTAGGATTGGTATCGGTGGTCACTTTGAACTATTTTTCCCTTTCGCATCTTCCCTCGGTCATTCCCCAAACAGGACCTCTTCGCTGGTTTCCCATGATTATCCTCTTGTTACTTCTTTCCAAAACAAAAAAGTTAAACTCAATTTTTTTCATGGCGGTCCTGTCTCTTCTTAGTTTGTTTATGGTGGATGTGGGAGTAGCGATGATCTGCGCTTATCTAGCATCAATCGGGATTCTTCTCCTCATTGGTCAAATCAACCTCATTTCTTTTTTAAAATCAATTCTGAAATTCATGATCATTTTTCTTCTTGCATTGCTTATTGTTAATACGTTCCATCTCGTGCTTGGTTACCAATTCGTAGACATAATTAGTATTATGTACAGTTTTCAAAAACATGCAGTTTTAGGCTTGTCCCTTATCCCAATGGCAACAAGAACCTATTTCTGGTTCGTCCCTCTTATCTACTTCGCCTCAATTATCTACTTCTTTACAAAACATATAAAGCATGCAGATCATGTAGGTGACACGAAAGGAGGGGATCCTGCAAGCGCGCAGATCAGGCGATATTCACCGCCTGTCGAACACTTGCGGGAAGGAATTTCAGGGCAGAATCTACATGATATAATTCTTCTCTTTTCAGCTAATCTTTCTCTTTTTGCCTCTATCTACTTTGTGGGGAGAAGTCATCCGCACAATCTTTTCCACATTTCTATCTTTCCCCTTCTTACCGTTTTTATATTTATAGGAATATTTTTTTCTCAAGTAAAGTCGGTAAAGATAAAACTTTTGCTTGTTATTTGTTTATTTATAACGTTCGTGGTATTTCCATCATACGAACGTTCGTATACTTTAACCGAGATGATTTTAACCAAAGTTGATCGCTTACGGTCGGGACGTATTTTTAGGTCCGAAGTCAAAGAAATCGTTAATAAGAGATATAGTGATGAGTTCTCACTTATAAAAAAGCACATAAAAGAAGATGAAATAATCATTTTGTCAGTCGATGACTCATATCTGTTTTATGCGATAAAGAAAAAAAATCTTCTAGCTGCCAATCCAATCATGGGTATTGATCTACCTGAAGATCTTAATTTCGCAGTAAAAAAAGCTGTTATCCTTTGCCCGAAACGAATCGCGATTGATTGTTCTGTTGTGGGGAAATGTCCAAGTTACACTCCTTTTATCGGAGTTTCCTTCAATCTTAATCTTATTTTAGATGAGCTAGAAAAAGGCTGTGGAGCAAAATATGTTCCTATCGTTTGCACAAGACAACTCTGTATCGCCGAAAGATAGCATTGTAGGGCCCAATATGCAACCGACCCGGTTGCAAATAAGGCTTCAAGATGATTCGAACAATCTCGTTTTTAGCCAATATCTAAATGCCTCTTTCATCAGTCTGAATACCGTTTTAAATGTTGTGGTTGACCTGCCCCCGTGACGAGAATAATCATAGATCGGAGTTTCGACAACCGGAATCTTACTCTTTCTTGCTTTTTCGAGTAGCTCTAAGTCAATCATGCTATCGGTAAATCGCAATTTCAATCTATCATACGTCTCTCTATTAAATACATTTGGATTTCCATTAATATCACGATTGGGGATAGTAAAAACAATTCTACAAAAGCTATTGTAGAGAAGAGAGCCAATTTTTCTTTTTTCATCTTCTCGCTCCTGACGAACACCGTGTACTATCACTGCAGAATCGGTAAGAAAATTTTTGAGAGACTTAACAAGTTCGTCCGGGTGAATCCTGGCGCAGTTGAGATAGCAGAGATATTTTCCGTTCGCCTTTTTTAATCCATGGAGGATACCCAATCCATACCCACAACCTTGTAACTTGTAACATATAACATGTAACATTTCTTTTGCGACTTTCGAACATACTTCATAGCTCCTATCATGACTACAATTTACGACAGCTATGAGTTCGAAGGAAAAGTTTCGTTTCGTCAATTCCCTGTGATATGATCGGATTACTTTTTCAATATGATCCTCCTGATTCATGACAGGAAAAACAATTGAAAAGTCTGGTTTCATCCTATCAAGTTTATCATAGTCCTAATCCTTTTTTTTTGCGGCGTTTTTCGAGCGCATTTGCGTAGTGTTCATGAAGTTTTTGGAATTCCTGATGAAGTTTCTCCAATTCCTCGTCTGATATCTCTTCGATATCAACCAGTTCGTTCCGAGCTCCCCTTACAGCTCGAATCAATTCATCGAGCTTTATCTGAACTGCTCTCCCATCCCGATTTTGAGTGTTTTGAATCACGAACACCATAAGAAAAGTAGTGATTGTGGTTGCCGTATTGATGATAAGCTGCCATTTGTCTGAAAAATGAAAAATGGGACCCGTGACCGCCCATACAATAATAATCGAAATAGCTATGATAAATGCCCACGCTGTTCCGACGGCGTAAGAAATATGTGCCGCTATGATTCGAAACTTCTCATGCATATTTCATTTTACCTTAAATTCGCTGAATTTCTTTAATCCTTCTGGAAGAAATGTCGTCGCTTTCCAACCTATTAATTTTTCTATTTTTTCAGGATTTCCATACCATTCTTTAAGATCCCAGGCTCGATTTTTCATCTTGGCAAACTCCGGTTCTTTTTTAAGATTAAATATCCTCTTAGTAAGATAGGCCAGTTCTTTGATAGTTGTTTTTTTTCCTGAAGCAATATTAAACGCTTCACCATAGATCGGGCTTCCCATCTGAAGAGTTATAATTACTAATGCTTTGATGACGTCATCGATATAGACAAAATCTCTGGAAATATTTGGGTCGACAAACGGGGGAAGTTTTCCTTTTTTTACGTGTGAGATCAAAGTTGGAATAAGCCTACTTGGATCTTCCCAAGGGCCATAGACCGAATAGAGTCGCACGTGAACGACCGGGAGTTTCTCTATCTTACCATAGTATTTGAGAAGGTAATAATCAGCAGTTTTTGAGATAGCGTAGTGGCTGTTGGGGATCAGCTTATCTTGTTCTGACGGGCCAGAGCTATTCAAGCCGTATTCGGACTGCGAGCCTGCATGGATATAGGCAGAAAAACCATACTTCTTCAATTCCTCTATTATTGCATACGTAGAATTGAAATTTGTTTGATAGATCATATCAATATCTTTTTGAGTAGAGTAGGCACCGTAGGCGGCAAGATTAAATATAGTCTTTGGTTTATATGTATTGATGAATTCTTGCAGTGACCTCTTCTCTAAAATATTACATTTAACGACGTTTGGTGGGGGAGGGGGTTTCATTTTAATTCTCCAATTTTTTTTTGGTTCAGAAAAAATTCCAAATATATCTTTTCGGTAACCTAAAAAGTCCCAAAGCAAATTGAATCCTACAAAGCCTCCAGCTCCAAAAATCGCTATCGGTCCCGATATTTTTTCGATTTCTTTGGATGTATGTTTCACGTCTATCATCAAATTTATTCTGCTGCAACAATCTAAATTAAGAAACTTCGGGCTCTCCTCTCTTGTATTTTTTTAAACGGGAGGAGTGGTATAAGTCATATATTATGTTGATAATTCTTTTTTCAAACTCTCCCGATCAAGCTTATTTTCTTTCAAATAAAAGTCTCTGCTTCCATAACGATGAGAAATATAGCCCCTTGAATGAAGATGTCTATACTTTTTAGGGTAAATTTTGCTTTCTACTAAAAGATGTTGAAAATAGTCACCAAGACCTCCAGTTTTTACATGCTCTTCAACTACGACGATATTCGAAGTTTTCTGCAATGACGTTTTTAGTTCCTTAGTCAAATTAAAGGGGAGCTCTGAAACAAGCCAAAGATCAACACTATTTTTCCTGCTCAAACCTTGAATGGCAGGCAAAACTTTATTAATAATTGACCCTAAAACAACAACCACGACCTTATCTCCTCTTATAATTCTTTGCAGCGAGGTATATTGTGGTATCTTTATATTTAATGGTTCAGCCTTGGTTAATCGGAGATAGGTTGGGCCGGATTCTTTATTTAATTTTGTTATTATAGGTGCGATGTGTTCTGCAAAACCAGGCGTATATATTCTCATATTGGGGAGGGTCATCATAATTCCAACATCGTTGATTGCATGATGAGTGGGGCCTGCAATTCCGTAATCGTACCCTCCCCCTAATCCGATTATCTTTACGTTGTAATTAGGAAGACAGATATCGTTTCTAATTTCTTCAAGAACTTTTATCGTCACAAACGGAGCAATACTGTAGATCCACGGCTTAAGTCCAGCATATGCCATTCCGGCCGCTGCAGTAACCATATTGTGTTCTGCTACTCCCGCGTTGATAAATCGTTCTCCCAGTTTGTCTCTTAGCCTTTCAAAGGCATGGAATCCAAGATCACCGGTCATGAAGACGGTTTTCTTATCTTTCTTAGCTATTTGTTCAAAGATTTCGGCAAATTTATACCTCATAATAAAAACTCAAAGTTCAAAGATCAAATCTCAAAATCTAACTCAAAACTATCTTTGGTTTTACGTTTTACACTTTTATCTTGACTTTGATCTTTGATTTTTGATCTTTGCACTAGTCCATATTCTTGATGTCTTCTATCGCTTGTTTATAAAATTCACCAACTACGGTTGTGTAATTCGATACTACTTTATTTTCTATCGCTTTTATCCCTTTTCCTCTTACCGTATTACCAATAAGTAGGTTTGGTTTCCCCTTATTTAAAGCTCTCAATTGACTAAAACTATTTTCGATTTCTTTAAGATTATGACCGTTGCACGAAATGACATTAAACCCGAATGCTCTCCATTTCGCAGGATTTGCAGCATCACCCAATACATCTTTTGTTCTTCCAAAAGCTTGAAGCTTATTCCGGTCTATCAGGACAAACAGATTGTCTAACTTATGATGACTTGCAAAAAGAGCTCCCTCCCAAACCGCTCCTTCGTTACATTCACCATCTGACATCAGACAATACGCTTTACGGTTATTCTGCCCAAGCAGCTTAAACCCCTTGGCCAAACCTGCAGCAAAAGAAAGACCATGACCCAGACTTCCTGTAGCTAAAGGAATATCTTTAGGCAACGTACCTGGTGTATGAATACCAAACTGTGTTCCATCCTCAAAATATGTTTTTTCAAGCTCAATATCTGAAATTTTACCTAGAAAATTAAAAACAACATACAGCGCTAAAGAGGCGTGTCCTTTAGAAAGAATGAATTTATCACTTGGCTTCATTTCATAAATCAAAGTTTGGATTAACATATCGATACATGACATGCAGCTTCCTATGTGGGGGTGGGCAGAGGGAACCTTGGAGGCAAGTTTTACTATTTTCAGCCGTAACTCTTTACTCAAATTTTTTTTCTTCCTCGATAACATAGAATTGGCTTTAATCATGGCGCTTGCCTGCCGGCAGGCAGGAATTTTCACTAATATAAAACGTATTGCCGAAAATCCTAGCTAAAGTAGTATACAATATCCTATTTATGATACATCAAGTTTGTGCGATTTGCGAAAAAGATAACTATACTGTCCTCTACCCGGAAAACTTCGACATCAAAAAAATCAATTCCCGCATATTCTCCGCTCGCCGACTTCCCGACCGGATACATTACCGAATGGTGAAATGCAAAAAATGCAGTTTAGTTTACTCCAATCCAATACTTGAGTACAGTAAAATCGAGAAGCTTTACAAAAAAAGTTTTACTACTTACGACGAACACCTAGAAAACTTAAAAGAAACCTATGGATATTATTTACATCAACTAGAAAAGTTACAAGTTACAAGTAACAAGTTACAAAGGTCAGCGGGACGAAGACTTTTGGAGATTGGCTGCGGTAACGGATTCTTTCTTGAGGAGGCCAAACGCCAAGGATACGATGTTTATGGAGTCGAACCAGGGGAAAAATC
>MFZI01000003.1:1325-14755 GCA_001789355.1 Candidatus Roizmanbacteria bacterium RIFCSPHIGHO2_01_FULL_39_8 | reverse complement strand
AGTTGATAGGACTGCAGGCAAAAACAGCGCGCGTTGTTCGAGATAAAAAAGAGGTCGATATTCTCATCGAGGAAGTACAGGTGGGAAATATTATACGAGTCAGACCCGGTGAAAAAATTCCGGTTGATGGAGTGATTATTGAGGGTGACTCCTCTGTTGATGAATCGATGGTAACCGGAGAAAGTATTCCTGTTGATAAAACAAAAGGAGATACAATAATTGGCGCAACAATGAATAAAAGCGGTACTTTTCTTTATAAAGCTACAAAAGTAGGCAAAGACACTATGTTGGCTCAGATCATAAAATTAGTAGAAGAAGCTCAAGGAAGTAAAGCTCCTGTACAAAGACTCGCAGATATTATATCTTCCTATTTTGTACCAATCGTGATCATGTTAGCAATCGGTACATTTGTCGTATGGTATATTTTCGGCCCATCGCCATCATTTCTTTTTGCTATGTTAAATATGGTTGCCGTACTTATTATCGCTTGTCCCTGTGCTATGGGACTTGCTACCCCGACTGCTATCATGGTGGGAACAGGCCTTGGAGCAAACAATGGAATTTTGATAAAAGACGCTGAAGCTTTAGAACTTGCTCATAAAGTAAATACTATTATTTTTGATAAGACCGGTACCTTAACAAAGGGAAAGCCAGAAGTCACAGATATCATTTCGGTAAATAAGCTCAAAGAAAATGGCATTCTTAAGTTTGCCGCAGCGATTGAGAAGGGTTCTGAGCATTCTCTTGCTGAAGCTATCGTCAAAGCTGCCGAGTCGAAGCAACTTGTCGTAAGCGCAGTCGAAGGGTTCAGGGCAATTGCAGGACACGGAGTCGAGGGGATAATACACGGTGATAAGATAATTTTGGGAAACAGAAGATTTATGAACAGAGAACGTGTTTCGATGGCTTCCGTCAGTGAGCAAATTTCGCTATTAGAAAACTCAGGAAAAACGGTAATGATGTTAGCTATTGACTCAAAACTCGAGGGGTTGATTGCTGTTGCAGATACCATAAAGGAGAACGCAGATGAAGCAATTTCGCTTTTGCAAAAAATGCGGATTAATGTTTTTATGATAACAGGAGATAATAAACGTACAGCTTTTGCAATCGCCAAACAAGTAGGAATTAAAAAAGAGAATGTACTAGCAGAAGTTCTCCCCCAAGAAAAAGAAAAGAATGTTAAAAAACTACAATCTACAAACTACAAACTAAAACCTGGTCTTGTAGGCTTTGTCGGTGATGGGATAAATGACGCTCCCGCACTTGCCGCTGCAGACGTAGGAATCGCGATGGGAAGCGGGACCGATGTAGCGATCGAAGTGGCAGATATTATTTTAATAAACAAGGATTTGAGATCAGTCGCAAAGGCAATCAATCTCTCTAAAAAGACTATGAAAACGATTAAACTCAATCTCTTCTGGGCATTTGGGTATAACGTAATTCTTATTCCTGTTGCTATGGGCGTTCTCTACCCTTTTGCAAAAATCCTACTAAACCCAATCTTTGCCTCATTTGCGATGGCAATGAGTTCCATCTCCGTTGTCACCAATTCCTTGCTTCTTAAAAGAGTGAAAATATAGTATTAGATGGACTATTGCATGGCCCTCTTTGCAACCGGGTCGGTTGAAATTAGGGCATAGCCATAGTCTGGAGTTGTTCTAATTTTGTTAGAATATTAATATGAATGAACCGGTAGAAACTTCAACTCTCCCGAAAACACTGATCCCTGCAAAAAATATGCAAGTCGAAAATAAAATTCCGCCAACCTCACCTGAAACGCCTCATAGAAAAAGTAAAGGAATCGATCCTAAAGTCGCTCTTGCCTCAGCATTTACTCTGTTGGGAGCATGTTCAAGTTTGGGTTTAGCAGCAACAAATCAAAGTATTCAACAAGAAATCGCATTATCAGGTGCAAACGCTTTAGTAGAGCATTCTGGTTCCATGAACCCTCTTATTTCCGCAGCCGCAATGACGATAAATTGGGCTTCTTCTCTCAAATATAATTTAGATACCTCTGAAAATGTAGATGTAAAAGAAAACCCTCATTATCGACCACTTATTGCACAAGTAGAAGGAGCCCTCAGTGAATATGAAAAGAACGGGAGAAAAGCAACTTACATCAAGAGTAAGGATTTCAGAAATGAAGAATATTATAAAAAAGCAGTAAAAGATATATTGGCTGATCCAAAAATCAAAGCAGGGGAAGAAGATGTTTCGACTCTAGGAATAAGAGCCGATATAGCTATCTCCAAACTTTTTGATGCAATGCCAAAACAAGCACTTGATGCCTTTGGCTTTAGTAATGATCGGCAAAACTTTTTCATAACGCTTGTAATTCCTCTAAGCGGGACTTTCCAAAGAGCTTATGAAGCTGCAGAGGTACCACTCGACTATAGAGAAACTAAACCAAACGATAAGATCATTAATGCCAAACTGAGTAAAGAAATTGAAAAAGATATCTTACTTACAAAACGGTTTGTTGAAGAGGAGGTGCAAAAAAACAACGGCAAACCAGTTTCGGCTGCAAAAATATTGGAATATTTTTTGGAAAAAAATGCTGGTCGACTCGATCAATCTCTGTGGGACGTAACGATTTTTCTAAAATTTATGGCGCGTAGCTATCAAGGAGACGGTAAATACTTCGGCTCTGATTTGTCGGTTGCGACAAAATGGACTGCTGATCATATACTTGATGAATTTTCAAAAGTGTTGCCCTATGACAATTTAACGGATAATCCTGCCAATAAAGATCTTGATCTTATCAATAGAACAGGCTCTGCCTACCATTCATACAACTTTGCTGCTTTGCTGAATATTCTCCCGTCATTTGTTCTAAAAATTGGTGGGGCAACGAGAGGTGTTTTTTACATGAGTGCACAAGGACCGATAAAAGTTGCAACTGACTTAGATCAGCTTACAAGCTTAGATCAAATCAATACTTTAGCCTCATCCCGAATGCAAAAATGACTAATAAAAGTGGAAGACTTCGCAGTTATCTAGGCCTTCTGAATATGGCATTCGCTCCTGAACCAACCATACCCAAAATGGCTATAGCATCCGTGACAGGATGGGCAATGAACTGCAGATTTGATCCTACCCATTCAGCAATGGCCGAATTTTGAAATGACATCTGGGCAAGATTATGTATGACTGTAGGTCCAAGAAAAAAATTAGTTGCGAGAATACCTAGATAGGCAGCTGCTATGGCTGTCCAAAACTGAGCTGCCTCAAGAATTGGAACCGGAGCATCATTCGCCTCTCGTCTTGGAGTATTTGTAGGGGTGGGAAGATGTACTAATTTCATATGGAGCAATAGTATTGCATACTAAGAAAAAAAGAAGTTATTTTTCAACTCCGTAGAACTTGACTCTATCTCCTCTGAACATGAGGTCAATCTCACCTGTGGGGCCGTTACGGTGCTTGGCTATATAGAGTTTGACCAAACGCTTGCTTTGGTCCAATAAATCCTCGCTGTCTTCTTCGTAGTAGATAAACATGACTACGTCAGCATCCTGTTCGATCGCGCCTGATTCACGAAGGTCTGCCAATTGGGGCTTCCTGCTATTCCTTTGCTCGACTGCACGTGAAAGCTGTGAGATCGCCAGGACCGGAATACGAAGTTCACGGGCCAGATTCTTCAATCCCTGTGATACAAAAGAAACCTCCTGGACTCGGTTATCGAATCTTCTTCCTGAGTCCGCAAGTTGGAGATAGTCAACAATGACGAGTTTTATGTCTTTTTCCATCTTCAGTTTTCTCGCCTTAGTCCGCATTTCAAGGATGGTTGCACCTGGAGTATCATCGATAAAGATAGGTGCTTCTGAGAGCTCTCCCATCGCTTCTGTCAATCTCTTTAATTCCTCGTCGGTTAACTTACCTGTCTTTAATCGCCAGGCATCGATATCTGCTTGTCCAACCAGTAGTCTGTCCACGAGCTCTTCCTTACTCATCTCGAGTGAAAAAAATCCAACCGGCGTTTTTTCTTTTGTTGCAGCATGAAGAGCCATATTTAAAGCGAGAGTAGTTTTGCCAATCCCCGGGCGAGCCGCCAAAATCAAAAGATTAGAATCCTGCATCCCTGCAAGTTTATTGTCTAGATCGCGAAAACCCGAAGTAAGCCCTCTCAGGTGTGATCCCTTTTTCATGAACTCTTCGAGTCGCTCAAAACTCTCAGCCAGAATCTCTTTAATCTCGATGAAGTCCTGGCGGAGATGTGATTGTGCAAGAGCAAAAATGTCCACTTCCGCTTGGTCGAGAAGTCTTCGGACATCGCCTTTCTCGTCAAACGCTTTTTCTACCATACGCGAAGACATCTCGATCAGTTTTCTTTTTACATACTGGCTGACGATGATGCGGGCATAGTGTTCAACATAGGCAGAAGTCGGAACGGTATTGATGAGATCTGAAAGATATGTCTTTCCCCCTATTTTTTTCACATTCCCCTCACTCTTCAATTGATCAGCAATTGTTACCAAATCGATTGGCTGCTGTTTTTCATAGAGAATAATCATCGACGAGTAGATGTCCTGATGTTGGGGAAGGTAAAAGTGCTCGGATTTCAAAAATTCCGCTACCAATCCAATAGCAGATGAGTCTATGAGAATTGCACCAAGCACGGATTTTTCTGCTTCTTCATCGTGGGGAGGAACCTTGAATGCTTCTGATACTGCCATATAAATCTCGAGTTGCAACTAACAAGATACAAACAAATTCCAATTTACAATTTTCAAATAGTTTTCTTTGATACGTTGGTATTTTGGACTTTGAAGTTTATTTGGATTACTTGTGGATTGGTTATTGGAATTTTAATTTGATATTTCCATCACTACCGTTTTCATTTCATCCAAGAGGTCTTCTTTTTTTATAGTAAGTTTGGGTGTGGGAGATACAGCTTCGACAGCCATCTTTTTCAAAAATTCATCGACAGGAGAAATCGCCGCATCTTTACTATGCATTGCAGTTTTATAATGCATGGGAATAACTAGTGAAGGTTCAATTTTCTTAACCAATTCAATCGCTTCATTTGCATCGATTGTGTAAACCCCTCCGACAGGAACCATCAGAACGTTAATTTCTCCCAGCTGGTCGATAAATGAATCCTCCCAAACAATCCCTAAATCTCCACAATGGAGTAGTGAAATACCGTCTGCTTCTATTTTATATGCGACATTTTCCCCTCTTTCCTCACCTTTTTTCTTGTCATGATATGTCTGGAAACCGGTAACGCGAACTCCATTTTTTTCATACTCGCCGGGCATTTCGATAAATAAAGGAGTACCCGAAATCCCTTCTTTGTAGTTGTGATCCTCATGCTGATGAGAGATGGTAACAATGTCTGCTTCAGTTTTAGGGAACTTTATTCCGGTCATCTTTGGATCAAAAGGATCCGTGACAACTTTTGCATCTTTTGAGCGGAGGAAAAAAGCTGAGTGACCGAAATATTTGATATCCATAAGTGAATGAAAGAATAACAGAAAGACTTCAACAAATCAATAAAGAAACTAATAGAAATTGATAGAAATTAATGGAAATTTGTTGAAATGTTTTTGGCCTTATAAGTTGAAGAAATGAAATTATTAAGTTTTAAAGATAATCTCTCAGAGATTGTTTTAAATACTTTATAATCTTCCTGACTTACTTTATTTCTCTCTTTAAGTAACTCCAACCAATGTTCTTTAGCTTCTGAAAAAGAACCACGACTGTTGTAAAAGAATTTAATTTCATCTAAATAATGAAATCTTGTATATCCTTCCGCTATGTTTGCACCTATTGAATCAACAGCTGTTATAAACTGAAGGCCCATTATTTTCTTACTTTCCCAATCTAGCTTATTGTAAATTTTCCATGCAACGGAGGACAATTCTCTTGCTTATATATAAACTTCCAGATCTTTAAGTAATATATAATTCATGTTTATAACATTAATTTAACAACTAATTTCTACTTATTTCAATAAATATCAAATAGTTTCAGATTTTGTTAAAATATGGCTATTGGTGGTCGTAGCTCAATGGTAGAGCGTCGCCCTGTGGAGGCGAATGTTGCGGGTTCAAATCCCGTCGATCACCCACTTAACTTTCTTCATCTCTTCCACTCCAGAAATGGCACAACGGCTTTCTTTCACCTAAAATAGATTCTATGGAAGAGGAATATTTCTTTAATTGCCCGTATTGCGGAGAGAGAATTTCGATATTGATTGACCTTTCAATTGATGAGCAGCAATATTTTGAAGACTGTGAAATATGTTGTCGACCGATATCGATAACATATAGGGTAAAAAATAATACAATCGATTCATTTAGTTCTGCACAGCAAGAGGAATCATCCTGATATATCGAGTTTCTTGAGTTCAAATGTACATTGATCGCTATCCTTATACAAGATGCTTTTTATTCCGAGTTTTTGCGCCGCGTTAACGTTTTCCATCTTATCGTCTATGAAGAAACACTCATCTTTTTTTATCTGTAATTTGGACAGAGCGACCATGTAAAACTTTGGGTCGGGCTTAATTAAATGATAGTCGGAAGAAATGATAAAGCCATCGAAATAACTTGTGAGAGAAAACTTTTTTATCAGCTCATTGAATAACTCTCGTGGAAAATTTGAAAGAATAACGATTTTATATTTTGGCTTTAACGAACTGATAAATTCCAACATTCCTTCGTTAGCCTTGAATCCGCCCACGATCCCTTGCCACACTTTTATGAAGGGAACATTGACTCTCGCAGCAAACTTCTTTACTTCTTCACGTATAGAAATGTCTCCCTTGTCCCACTTTATAGCTTTTTCTTTAAAATAATTTCTGTATTCCTCAATATTTGAAATATTTTTTCCCATCCAATCCCAAAATCCATCGATCGCGATTACCCCAGTAAAATCAAAAAGTAAAACTTTGACTTTATTCATATGCTTAAAGGTAACATGTTATGAAGTTTATTTTCCTTTTAACGAATACCCACCATCCACTAAGAAATCCGAGCCGGTAATATAAGAAGATTCGTCGGAAGCCAAAAACATGACCATGGGCGCTATATCTTCCGGTTTCGCAATCCGATTAAGTAGAATTCCGCTATTTATCCTATCCCATGATTCCTTCGACCAGGTTTTGGAAATATCAGTACTCACATACCCGGGGGCAACGGCATTGAACCTGACCCCTTTTGAGGAATAGGCCTTCGCTAAACTCTTTGTCAGTGATAATACCGCAGATTTCGTATGCGCATAGGTAAATGAACTCAGGGTTGCATAATTCGGATATGCTTTTATTGAGGCGATTGTAATCACACTCCCCTTCTCTTTCTTGAGCATCGAAGGAAGTACCGCCTGGATACAATGAATTGGCCCCAAGACGTTTACTTTCCATTCTTGAAGGGCCTTTTCATCGTCGATTTCTGAAATGTCTTTAACAATATTGAGTGCGATCCCTGCATTATTTACGAGAACATCTATTCCTCCCACTTCTTTGATGATTGTATGTATTGCCTTTTGGGTTTTTATTTTATCTGCGACGTCGAATACTATTTTATAAGATCCGGCTAAGACCTTGTGGGTTTTTTCTAACTCGGGAGACTCTTTGCTGCCATGGAGTATCACCGTATATCCTTGCTTATGGGCCAACGTAGCAATCGCTTTTCCAATCCCCCGGCTCGAACCGGTGATAAGAATTGTTTTAGTAGCAGACATTTTTAAATTATATCATTATTTGAAGTTCAACCTCTACCATTGCCGGAAGAATCGGTACGCTTAGCCCTAAACTCACTCATCTGTCCGGCAAATAGGGCATGCGCATCTTGTTCAGCTCTCTTTTCCGCTGCAGATTTTTTTACTTCTTGATCTCGTATGTGTACTTTATGGACTATCTGTTGTAGAGTTGCAGGTCCTGATAAACTTGTGGGAGCTGGGGCTGGTATTTCGTCAGCTATTCGAGAAGCCCTTAAAGCGGCGCGTCTTCTCCAAAATCTTTTGGACATTAATTAAAATTACGTAAATCCTATCTGAATATATATGATAAAGATCACAAAAAAAGCAAGTTTTGATTTTTTTGCAGTATAATAGCAGCATGCTGCTTTTTTTCCTATTGGGAATACTTGTTGCGCTCTGGTATTTTGGCTATATTCACTTTACTTTTTTTTCGATCCCCGATATTACTCTTTTTCTCATCAATGGACACCCGATAACTTTGTACAACCTCTTGATAGCCCTTGTCGTCTTAGTGCTTCTCCTCCTTCTCCCCTATCCTTTTAAACAAATCATGGCTGTCTTACTGCTTTTGTTTGCTCTGACGATCTTTGGAATTATTCCTTTCATCGGACTCGCTCATCTTTTTGTCATCGCCATCATTATCACCTTCATCATTTTTCTCTTAGGAATATTCTAGCGGCCCAAAGTACACCTCTGAGGTGTACTTTAGCTTCTTATATCAACGACACTACCATTTGAACCAGGATGAAAATTTGCGATGTGGCTCTTCCCTAAAAATTGTATTGTATCGTCTCTATTAAGAGGAGTATCTAAAAATATAACCTCGTATGAAGTTCCTTTAGTTGCGTCTGTGCCGGTTTTATAATCTAATACAAAGGCTCCTTGAAGGTATACAAGCGCATCGAGAGTTCTGTGATGACCACATAATCTGCAGGTAAAACCCATTCGGATCCGCTTTGGTTGATTTTCCAAACTTTCAGCAGAGGTCATCAGGAAGCATTCTATACTATAGGACCTGTATTCGCAATAGTAAGCTCTTAGATTATTTAGTGGGAGATGGATAGTTGATAGATTACTACTTCACCATAATTGTCAAAATTACAGGAAGAAGAATCTTCTTTACTGCAGTTGGATTGGGTATAGGCACCGGCCTTAAAATATGCTCCTGAATAGCTTTTGTCCAAAACATAGACGGGTTCATAACTATTGTTATAAAAAACATTCGTTTTGCCGTCTTTTACCTCGAATTTTACTGCAAATCTCTTCCCAAGCGTGTAGTTTGAATCAAGTGTATATTCATTATCTCCGTCAACGTTGACATATAAATTTGGATATTCAAGTCGTATCACAATCACGTCATCGTCGCCGTCATGTATCTGGCCGGCTACGACGTGCTTTTTTTTAAGAGGCACCGCTGTTATGGCCTCATCAAGAAACATCGTATGCGTACCCGACATCGAAGACCAGCTCGCATTATTTTTCCCATTGTCAGTCATTTCACGGAGTTCTGAGCGTGGATCCCCCGAGCCGCTCGTCGTGACTCCGTTTACCGGAGCCCTAAAACGTACACCACCCCCTGAGGGATCTATCACAAACCACGGATCGATTATGAACTTAGCCAGCTCTGGTTGCTTGATCTCGACAGGTTTTTTGGACTTACCTGTTGGGAGGGTGAGTTTCCAATTGGTGAGATTAAGTATTTGGGAAGGATATTTCAAACTTTGTGGGGTGGGTGAATCGGGAGCACTCGATGGAACAGTGGTAAAAGTGGGGGGAGTGGGTGTTTCACTTGGAGTAATGGAAAGAACTGGACTAGTCTCAATAGGAATTGGGCTAAATTCAGTCATTTGGGCAAAGACGGGGATCTTGTACTGTCGATAAAGTGCAGTAATCGTGAGAAAAAAAAAGCACGTCGAGAAAAAGGATGCGATAATAAATACCTTTACTTCTCTTTTGAGTTCCTTCTTTAAGTTCATCTTTATATTATACCAACTGGAAGGTAGTACAGAGGCAAGATGTTTCAATTCTTAAGTATTAACTTCTTAAATTTTAAACAATTTTTAAGATTTAATATTTAAACGTTTGTTTAATAATTGTTATTTAATTGTTAAAAATTTGTCTTATACGCTTATTTAATTTCCTTTGTCTAGAACACGTTAGTTACCTGTATATTCTTATGGACGTGGTGAACCAGAGTATAGAGATCGAATGGCTTGGCAAGGAACTCATCGGCTCCTGATTGCACGACCGACTGCTCTACTCCTGATACCGCCGAAATCATGATGATGGGAATATGTTGAGTTTCTGAGTTGCTTTTGATTTTCTTGGCTACTTGCCTCCCGTCTTGACCCTGTAGATAAATATCGAGAATGATCAGCTGAGGCTTGATCCGCTTTATTTCCGACAAAGTCGGAGCTTCTTCATAACTCATCACTTCATATCCCTCTTCTTGTAAAATGATCTTGACGCTTTCAAGGATTCCTTTGTCGTCATCGATCACCATGATTGTATTATTCATAGGTATATTCTTATCATAAAGGCCGGAGTAGCAAAATTGGGTAAGAATTATACTAAGGAGGCGTCATAGTAAGGGTGCGTATTTTTTTACCTTTTTTTCTAAATCATAGATATCAAAAGGCTTCAGAAGATAATCATCGGCTTTGATCTCTTTAGCGATCTTTGCTGCAAAGCGATGAGCAGATATAATAATTACTTTGATTGATTTTGTAGCGTCATTTTTTTTTAATCGCTTGGTGATCTCTTCTCCAGACAGATGAGGCATCCATAAGTCAAGAAGCAACACGTCTGGTTTTTCTTTGGAAATGATCTTAAATATTAAACTCTCATTTGCACAAACTTTTACTTTGTATCCCTTGTTTTCTAAGATGATTTTCATCACATCTACAATCCCTTCATCATCATCACATATTAAGACTTTTTTCATAAATAAATACTACAAATAGACATTTTTAATTCTTAAATGTTAATTTTTAAATCGTAAACAATTTTTAAGATTTAATATTTAAACGTTTGTTTAATAATTACTATTTAATCTTTAAATAGTATTTGTCGGATTTGCTTATTTGATTATTTATTTTTCAGGGGTAATGTGAAATAAAAGGTAGATCCTTTTCCTTCCATGCTCTCTACCCATATTTTACCACCGTGACGATTTACAATTTCAGAAGAAATATAAAGGCCAATCCCCAAACCAGAGAATTGATTGGATGATTTCTCGATCCGGTAGAATCTCCGAAATAATTTATCATGGTGTCTCTTTTCTATTCCTATCC
Organism: Candidatus Roizmanbacteria bacterium RIFCSPHIGHO2_01_FULL_39_8; assembly: GCA_001789355.1. Taxonomy (GTDB): domain Bacteria; phylum Patescibacteriota; class Microgenomatia; order UBA1406; family GWC2-37-13; genus O2-01-FULL-39-8. Next base: position 3,761 of record MFZI01000003.1, on the reverse strand, counting down.
CGTAATCAGTGACACCAACCGTGATATATTTGCTATCTCTTGTCATTCGAATAGTCACTTTATCGGCTTTGGGAGAGTATTTTATTGCGTTTGAGAGGAGATTGGTAAATACCTGTTCCAAACGATTCCTATCCCCAATAATGTCTTGATGGATACAATCTTTGCAAATTATGGTGTGTTTCGTCGTAGTGGGTTGAATTGCGTCAATCACTTCGGTCACTAAGTCATAAAAGTCAAACTTCTCATAATTGAATCTAATTTTACCCGATTGTATTTTTGAAACATCGAGAAGGTCGGAAATAAGACTATTCATACGATTGATATAAGTATTCGTTTTTGAGATGAGAGTCTTGGCTCTCTCGTTGCCCATCTCGCGGATAATACGTTCCAGGATTTGTATGTACCCTTTTATACTGGTAAGAGGAGTTTTAAGCTCGTGTGACGCAATTCCGATGAACTCATCTTTTCGTTGTTCCAGTTTCTTTCTCTCTGTCATATCAACAACGAGGGTAATATTTGTTCCGGAAGATGGCTCTATGAGAGTCGAGGTGACGAGAACCGGTATCTGGCTCCCATCGGATCGTATGTATTCTTTTTCCCAGGGGGTAGTGCTTCCTTTTTGTTCAAGTTCCTTCATCGCCTTTTTTTCTCGTGTTTCATATTCTCTCGGCACCAATTTCCAACGGATAACTTTTCCCTGTTTCAATTCCTCTCTTGAATATCCTATAATTTTTGAAAAACTCTCGTTTGCTGCATAAATCTTTCCCTCTTTATTCGCAATGAAGACGCCGATAATATTAGATCTTACGAAAGACTTGAATTTAAATTCATTCTCTCGAGCGGACTTATAAAGTTGCGCATTGTTGATAACCAATGAAGCTCTAGTTGCAAGCTCCTCTGCCATCCGTAAATCAGTCTTGGTAAAACGCTTGCGACCTCCCGTAGTGAGGAATGTGATTACCCCTATCGCCATCCCACCAACAAGAAGTGGGACCAATATGACAGAAGTTATCTGTAAACTTCGAACAAGATCTAGGGTTTTTTTTGTTTTTACAGAAGCCGCCAACATCTTATCCGTCACCAGGGGATAAAACTCTGATTTTCCGGTTCGCAATACGTGAGGAACTCCCGAATTTGTTTTCATGTCAATTGGCTGCTTTTTCCTTAATTCTTTCGCCCACGTAACTTTCTTTGGATCCTTATGGGCTACTGCTACTTGCTCTATCTTTCCTTTGCCCACCAGTAAATCGACTGTACACCAGTCAGCTATTTGGGGAACGGCAATTTCAGCAACTCGATTGAGAGTCTTTGTGTAGTTAAGCGAAGAAGAAAGAAGTTTGCTCGCTTCCGAAAGAAAAAGCAGGTTATTCTCTGATCGTCTGAAATCGCTTACGTCGCGCATTACTTTTACATATCCGCTTATCGCTCCTCTTCTATCTCTTAAGGGATATATGGTATCAGAACTCAAAAGCGTATAGCCCATCTTGTTTAGATACCACCTCTCACTCTTGATGTTTCCTTGATGTGAGACAGCGTTTAATTCTTTTACCTGTTCGCCGTCTTTTCTCTCATCGGGAAGGAGAATAGTCGAAGCGTTTTTACCAATGATCTCATCGTCCTTATAACCCAATAGCCTCTCTGCTCCCTTATTCCAACTCGTGACCAATCCGGCCTTATCCATCGTAAATACGGCATATCCTTCCAAACTGTCAAGTAGCCTGGCATAAAATTCCTTATCCAGCTTAACCTTATTTTTATCCATAAGAAAGTCTTATTTTTTATTAGCAAGAGAACTCTCCACACAGATGGGAGATTGCTCGACTAATATAGTTTATTTCAGAGAATAATAATATAAAAAGATCGTAAGAAAAATTATAGAGCTTTGTATGAAAAAGGTAAGATTAGTCAGTATAATTAACTATAGATGATACCGGTAGTACTTATCGATTTGGCTCACCCACATCGACATATTGACACAGCTCTCAAAGAACTTGCTGAGATTCAATCCCTCATCAAGACGTACGGAGGAGTCGATGTGGCAAGAATTATTCAACATCGGGAAAAACCGGATAGAGCAACTTTTATCGGGTCTGGAAAAGTGCAGGAGCTTATCTCGATTGTAGAGAAAGAAAAAGTTTCTATCGTGATTGTCAATGCCCTCGCAAATCCGATCCAACTCCAAAATCTCACTGAATCCCTATGGAGCGTCAATCCAGATATTCAGGTCTGGGATCGGATAGACTTGATCCTTAATATTTTTGAAAAGCACGCGAAGACTGCCGAATCAAGGCTTCAGATTGAGATAGCGCGAATGCATCACATGGGAAACAGAATATATGGACTTGGGACCTATTTTTCACGCCAAGGTGGTGGAATAGGCACCAAGGGACTCGGACAAACTAATATCGAGCGGATGAAGCTCCATCATCGTCAACA
>MFZI01000003.1:0-1274 GCA_001789355.1 Candidatus Roizmanbacteria bacterium RIFCSPHIGHO2_01_FULL_39_8 | reverse complement strand
ACGAGTTAAGTAAACTCGAAAAGAACCGAGAACGCCAAATGCTAAGAAGAAGGGAAAATGGAGCCTATTCTATCTCGATAGTCGGTTATACGAATGCGGGGAAAAGTTCATTATTCAATATTCTCACGGGAAAAAATCGGGAGGTTCAAAATGCCCTTTTTGTCACTTTAGATTCTGTTTCGGGTAAACTGCAAAACCACTCCGGAAAGGAAATTTTGATCTCTGACACAATAGGGTTCATCCGGAATCTGCCTCCCAGTCTTATCGGTACTTTTAAATCAACCCTCATGGAATCAATCTATGCAGATACTCTGCTCCATGTTATTGATAGCAGTGATGAAAAAATTGCGATGAAAATCGAGACGGTGCAGCAGATACTTAAAGACCTCGGGATGAGTGACAAAAAAAGCATACTCGTCTTTAACAAGGTAGATACTGTCTCTCCGGAAAGAAAAGAAGAATTGCAGCTCCTCGCCAAAAAATTCTCTCAAGACAAACCGTTGTTTATTTCTGCTATCACTCAAGAAGGCATCCCCTATCTGAAGGATGCCCTCCTTGATTACGCAGGCTAGTGCTGCTCATCTACTTTTTTGTCAAGTCGTTTATGAATAAGATTCCAATCCCTTTTATGCGCGTCCAGTATTTCTTTACTGTTTGTCTTGAATCCGCACTCGGTACAAATATACGGCGTGTAGGCAAAAATCGAATTGATCAGATGATTCGAAACTCTCTGTTGGTGAATCATAGATGAATTAATAAATGACTAATAGACTCATCTTAACTATCGTAAATAAGCGAGGAGTAAATGTTAGGTAAGATTTTGGTGATAGAAAAGATTAGTGGGGCGAATTGCGTTTGGTGAGCTTGATATTTTTATGGATCTCCGTCCAGTCCTTCATGTGAAACTTGAGAAGGTCTTCACCGTTTGCCCTGAATCCACAGTGATTACATGCATAGGGAGTATCGGCGACGATCGTGTTGATCATTTGGTCAGAAATCCTTTGTTGGTGAATCATAGTGTTTATGCCGCGAAGCTATCAATTTTTAATTTAATAGCGAAGTGGCATTAGATCGGTCTATTATAAGCCATAAAATCAAAATTGCAAATGAAGATGGGAATGAAGTGAGCCCGGAGGGAGAATCGAACTCCCGACCTAGTACTTACCAAGTACTTGCTCTACCACTGAGCCATCCGGGCAAAAATGTATTTTTTATTATAACTTACTTATTGCCCAATAGCTCACGATTCCTGCGGAGACTATTACATTTAGAGA
>MFZI01000002.1:2746-13454 GCA_001789355.1 Candidatus Roizmanbacteria bacterium RIFCSPHIGHO2_01_FULL_39_8 | reverse complement strand
AAAAGCAGCCAGAAAGAGTTAGCTATGACGCTTCATTTGCCATTTTTACCAACGGGATATTTCGGGATTTTTCTGCATCCATGTATCATAATTTATCGCCACACGCATATATTCAATCGGGAGAACCCAATAAAGTTCAAGTCAGAAAAAAGGGAGTCACGTGGAATGATTTCTTCAAGACGCTCCCATTTAAGCTGACCAAAGAATGTTTAACAACGGGATTAGGTGAGACTTTCTGTACTGGTCAAGGAGGAAGCCTAAAATTTTACCTGAATGGAGAAAGAAATGATAATGTTCTTGATGAAGTGATTCATTCTGGAGACAGCATACTTATTTCATTTGGAAATGAAAATGAAGCTCAAATAAAAGAACAGATGTAGAGAATTTCATAGCAAGAGGAATGAAAACTAATCCTCGAAGTATTTTATTACCTATCTCACATATAACGAGAAATAATTTTTTGTTACAATCTTAAAATTATAAGTTCATTTCTTATTATGAAAATGAATCCTGTCGTTCACTTCGAGATGCCCGCAAAAGACAGAAAGCGGGTTAAAAAATTTTATGAAAATGTTTTTGGTTGGCAGATGAATCAGCTCGGGGCCGATATGGGTGATTATCTCTTGGCTACGACTTCACCCATAGATAAAAAAGGCATGCACAAAAAGAAAGGAGCGATAAACGGAGGATTTTATCAGAGAGGCTCATATGGCACGGTCCCACACCTTGTCATCGCAGTTGATAATCTCAAAAAACACGTGCAGTTGGTAAAAAAGGCCGGAGGAAAAATTCTTGGTAAGCCAATGAATATCCAAGGAATTGGCACATTTGTAATGACGAAAGACACGGAAGGAAATCGTATAGGTATGCTTCAACCATCGCGTTAGTTTTTTCCTAATAAAATTCTTACTAAAAATTTACAGCTCGTCTTTTAGATCGTTTATAATCAATATATGCTCAACTTAAATTCAGTCATGATCGGATCTTCCCAGCCAAAAGTGCTCGCGGAATTCTACGAGAAAGTATTCGGAAAAAAACCGGATATGGATGAAGAAGAGTGGGCGGGATGGTCTGTAGGAAATGCATTTCTTTCAGTTGGCCCTCATTCGGAAATCAAGGGAAAAGCGAAAGAGCCTGCACGGGTGATGTTTAATCTGGAGACAAAAGAAGTGAAAGAGGAATTTGAGCGGATAAAAAAGACTGGCGCTACTGTCATCAAAGAACCCTATGAAATGCAAGGCGCATGGATCGCGACTTTTGCAGATCCGGATGGGAATTACTTTCAACTCATGACCCCCTGGGAAGATAAGTAATCCTTTAGCTAATTTTTTATATATATATATGAAAGCGGCACAGATCAACAGATACGGAGGACCGGAGGTTATCGAGATTAATCCTGATGCTCCAAAGCCGGCAATCAAAGATAATCAAGTGTTGGTCGAGGTCCATACGACAAGCATAAATCCCTTTGATGCAAAATTAAGAGCAGGATACGCAAGAGATTATATTCAGCTTCAATTTCCTGCCACGCTGGGAGGAGATTTTGCCGGGAATGTTAAGGAGGTAGGAAAACAAGCAAATGACTTTAAAATAGGAGACGAGGTATTCGGGAGCGCAAGCATTGCAAATGGAGGATCTGGCTCTTTCGCCGAATTGGCAGCGGCAAATACAATAAATATTGCTCAAAAACCAAAATCAGCAGATTTTATACAAGCGGCTGCTTTGCCTCTCGTTGGATCGAGCACGATTCAAGCTCTGGAAGAACATGCTAAATTGAAAAGTAAACAAAAGATTCTCATTCATGGCGGAGCAGGAGGAATCGGGCATGTTGCGATCCAACTTGCAAAAGCACTCGGAGCTTATGTGGCAACGACAGTGGGCGGAGATGATATCAATTTTGTCAAACAATTAGGAGCAGTTGAGGTGATCAATTATAAAACACAGAAGTTTGAAGAGATATTAAAAGATTTTGATGCTGTATATGATACAGTAGGCGGCGAAACTACTGACAGATCTTTTATTGTCCTTAAGAGGGGCGGAGTGCTTGTATCGATGCTTGGTCAACCAAATCCAGATTTAGTTCGGAAATATGGCGTAATTGGTATTGGACAAGGAACGAAGACGAATACTAAACATCTTACTCGTTTGGCAGAACTGGTAGACAGCGGTAAAATCAAAGTTAATGTCGATAAAGTATTTCCTTTAGATCAAGCCAAAGAAGCCTTCATTCATCAAGAGCTAGGCCATCCAAGAGGAAAAGTAGTAATACAGATAAAAGACTAAGGTTTTATCGAAGTTCTCCTCGTGGTTTTGTTTCCTCAGGGATGCTTACGGAATGTATGAGCTTTCCATACTCGTCCAGTGTAAGTCCTAAGGCTTGGCCATAATCGACTGATTCACCAAAGCTAGGAGGGCCTTCAGGATGTCTGAGTCTATGCATGAGGAGTTTTATAGCTTCTCCGTGTCCTACAATAAGTACAGGATCATTTCTGTTAAAGGTAATTTCTTCGAATGTCTCTAACACTCTTTTTTCATATTCTTCAAGTGTTTCGTTTCCTTCATGAGCAACAGAGAAAGGATTTTGTCCGTCTTGTAAAAAACGAACTAAAGGTTGATTACTATAATAAAGGAGATCGGCTGCCCTCAACCCTTTATGCGAAATGATAGGAATTCCTCCGAATTTTATACTTATTCTCTCTGCTGTTTGGAAGGCGCGAAGGTTGGGGCTTGTTTCAATTCGGGCAAATGCGGCTGTCTTAAATAGGAAATCAGCTAACATGTCAGCTTGTTCGAAGCCTTTTTGACTCAGTGGATCATTGGGTCCATATAACAGCTGCACGCCGTCACCCCCCGTTGGTAATTCTAAATGACCGTGGCGAGCCAAATAAACACTTTTCACACGATAATTATATAATGTGATCTCCGCAAAGCAACTTTTTTTAAACTTTTCTGTATTATATACTTCTTACTATGAAGCAAATTTATTGGGAGAATTTGATTAAAAATATTATAATCCTTATCCTCCTTGTTCCTTCTTATTTGAGTATCCAGAATTTTATCCAAAGTTCAGGCATCGATCAAACATCGGCAGGAAGCCTATTAGTTGCAGTAAGTATATTGGCTGTCACCGCTTGTTTTGGAAACTTCGCCTTCACGTATGAAAAAGTCGATCATAAAGATACAGGAAGTAGAATCTTGGCACACATAACCACAGGATTATTAATGTTACTTATTGGAATATCTTTGGAGATGACCGCAATCCTTGCGGTTGTCTTAATCGGAAATTTTCATGTTTTCAATCTGAGTTTGGTTATTCTTTACTTAGCATCAGTACTCTATGATTTTTGGGATTTAAAAAGAAGCAATATTTAATATACAGGTGATCACTAGTATTAATCTCTGCTATACTAAACTTTAAATAGAACATGAAAGGAGGTGATAAAAATGAAGAAACTATTAGTGTTCGCTTTTTTTACTTTCGTGCTTGTTTTAGCTACAACTTCAGTTTCTGCTGTGCAACCGACAGGCAAAGGATTTAACGAATTCGGATATAACTACACGGCAAGACTTTTCAATGGCACTGGAGAGAGTTGGTCTCTTGCTAAAGGATTGCCTGCAGACTATTTAGGTGTTTATGCCAAAGATAAACTAGTTATGAAATGGAATGCAGAGTGGGATAGAGGAAATGCCGAAGGCTGGACTGATCCAAATGGTTATCAGGCGTGGGAAAATAATGAATGGAATGGTAAAGTCGATGGTGGGTCTGGGGCCGTGTGGCATTACAAAATAGTCTGGGTAGGTGATTATGTTGCTGACCCATCTTTAGTTCCTGACGGAGGATATGGCATATGGGGACAATTTGCGGTAATTATGGATCAGGGAATAGACCCAAATTTCGGACCAGGCCATCTGTGGTTTGCTCACGCTAATCCAACAGGGTACGGAGCATATTAGGCTGACTAGTCCGTCCTGCTATAATGGGACATGACATTTTTGTTCCAGATTATTCTTGTTGTGCTTCTGGTTTTTCTCAATGGCTTTTTTGTGGCTGCAGAGTTTGCACTGGTTGCGATTCGTAAGACGCGTATCGAAGAGTTGGCGAAAAAAGGAATCACTCCAGCCAGGATGGTCCTCAAAGCCCTCAATGAGCTCGAAAGTTATATTTCCGCTACCCAACTCGGGATCACTTTGGCAAGTTTGGCACTCGGATGGATCGGCGAACCGGCTCTTGCGCGCTTTCTCGAACCATTCCTCTCCTTTTTGCCGAACGAGGCATCAATTATTACGGCACACACGCTTGCAGTCATTATCGCTTTTTCGCTGATTACCTTTCTCCATATTGTCTTTGGAGAGCTCGCGCCAAAAACCATTGCTTTGCAAAAATCAGAGGCGACGTCACTTTTTATCATCGCTCCCTTGATGTTTTTTACCAACCTGTTCAAACCTTTTATCTGGGTATTAAACGGAGCAGGATCTTTAGTTTTGAAACCATTCGGATTTTCAGCTCCTTCGGCACACCAGCTGGTCCACTCCGAAGAAGAAATAAAAATGATTTTGGCGCAAAGCGCCGAAGGCGGAGCCATTGAAAAGCGGGAGGGTGAGATGATCCATAAAATACTTTCTTTAGGAGATATCCCGGTTAAAAATATCATGATGCCAAGAACAGAAATTGAGGCGGTAAGTGCAGATATCGATATGAGGGAGTTAAAAACGTTAGTCCGCAAATCCAATCTTAGCCGTTATCCCGTATATAAGGTAACGATAGACACGGTCTTAGGCTACGTACACGAAAAAGACGTGAATAAATTTAAAACGCACAATCAAGATATTTCCCTTTTGAAAAGCGGAATCATAAGAGCGATCATCAATGTTCCCGAAGGTCAGCGGATAGACGACGTGTTGTATGCGATGCGGAAAAAAAGAGTCCATATGGCGGTGGTGAATGACGAATATGGAGGAACAGCAGGTATTGTGACTCTGGAGGACGTACTTGAAAGTATCGTGGGCGAAATCTATGACGAGTTTGATACGACCGACGTCGAAATCAAAAAACAACCAAACGGAACATATTTGGTAAATGGTTTAGTTTCGACCCAAAGCATTCGAAGGAAATTCAATCTCCCCATCAAAGGCCAGGGATATGTTACGATCGGCGGAGTAGTATTTGGACTGCTGGGGAGGGAACCAAGGGGCGGAGATTCTGTTCAGATCGGCAATCTCGAATTGAAAGTGAATGAGGTCGAAAAAAAACGCATAAAAACTCTGATTTTAACTGAACTAAAGCGGAAAAGCTCTAGATGAAATTATAGCCTTATTAAATATTTATTTTGAGAAGAAGGCCTGGGCAAGTTTTATAACAATACTGGTATGTTTAGATAAGTCAGGACAACCGAAGTTCAATGCATGAGTAAAAAACAGAAATGTTTTTGTAAGTTCATCGGGAGCTTGTTTGAGATATCCTTCAAATCTTTTACACGAATCAGTAGCAATAGTTGTAGTTCTAATATATTCAGCTGCTAAAAATGGAGGTTCCACTCCTTGACACAAATTATTTGCTTGAAATAGTGCAGCGTCCTGAACAGGTTGCATTTTACTAGCAACATCAGCCTTTACACTTAAACCGTTTATTACCTTTAGGTATTCTCCCATCAGATAATTATAACATATTTATCCTATAGTTGATACAGAAATGATCTATGCTAAATTTGTTGGCAAAACATGATAGTTTGGGGTTCGATTTTTGAGGAAACTGGAGATGATTTTGTAAGTGTCGACATCGAAATCAACTTCTTCATAATTGTTTAATTCTTCGCCACCTTTTCTGTTGCCGAGTAAGCACCAGTTGTTGACTAGAAATGATTCAAACAACTCTTCCTCTTCGTTTTTCTCAATAATTTCGATCGGTCCGCTAAAAGGCCAAGGGCGAAACTGTTTATTCTCAACATATGCCAGGGTAAAGCGAGCATTATACCTCTCCTTTTTCTCTTTGCCGACACACGCTCCTTTGCAGATCCCCAATTTGTAGTTGAAGCAGGATGATTTTGTTTTTTCGAGACCCAATAACTTAGGGCAAAGAGAATATTTCTTAGCAATATGACGAATCACTTCTTTTGCGCTTCGCTTGTTTTTGAAAACGCCAAAAAGATTTTCAAAATCAGCGGTATCGATCCGGTCGATAACTTCCTCTCTGAAACTTAGATAACCATTTTTTAGTTTGTCTTTTGTAACAGCGACGAACTGTTTTTTCTGCCGTAATGCTTTGTTGAAAACGGGTAAGAGTTCTTTGATGAGGTGGGATTCCTCAAGGAGGGCGCCGAGCTCGCCTGCGGTCTGGATGTGGTCGATTCTTGCAATGGATTTGGTCATCTCAAGCTGACGCGTAGATTCGTAGTCGTTTGAGAAGTGGGCGATCACCCGGTCTTTGATATTTTTGCTTTTTCCAACATAGAGGGGGACATTTTGTTCATCATAAAAAATATAGACTCCGGGAGATTCCGGAAGATTCTCTATTTGTTTCACGATTTTTTGATCACCGGAGTAGTTTGATTTCAAAAGTGTTTTGAGGATTTCTTGTACCTCATTTTCGGGAAATTCTTTACGTATTCTTTGGATGAATTTCCAGAGCACAAGCGCATCGTCATAGGCGCGGTGGCGATTCTTGCAGGTGATATGGAAGCGCTCGATCAGGGCGCTTAAACTATGAGTCCTATATTGAGGATAAAGCCTACGAGAAAGCTTGACCGTACAAAGCGTCTTGGCTGTGTAGCTAATTCCCTGGCGTTTGAATTCCCCTTTCAAAAAACTGTAGTCAAAGCGGGCGTTATGAGCAACGAGAATCGCATCAGAAAGTATTTCATATATCTCATCTTTCATGTCTGAAAACGTAGGTGCGTCGTTGAGCTCGTCAGATGAGATGCCGGTAAATTGTTCGATAAAGGGAGAAACAAATGTTTGTGGATTAATAAGCGTTTTAAATTCATTTATGATTTTATTCTTTTCCACGCGGATCAGAGCAATCTCTATGATCCGGTCGAACCAGCCATGCATACCGGTTGTTTCAACATCGACAATAGTAAAGGGTTTTTCTAGCATATTCGAAGACATTCATTATGGGCTTTTAAGAGGAGAGTGTCAAGATGTTGGCGACGATGTCTTATTTTTATCTTACTATTTTCCTACACAGATTTGATAATAAACAAGATGTCATTTAATTATGAAATATTCTTTTACGTGCCCATTGGCTGGCTGCGGAGATGTAATGACCGTCCAAGCAGAAAATAAAGAGGAGACTCTCAATAAACTGACTGAAAAGGCTAAAAATCATCTGAAGATTTCCCATCCCGAAGTTTCGAAAACAGACAGAGAAGTACGAAATGACGCCGCTTCAAAATTAACTATTTTAGAGAACTGATCTGCGGAAGGCACCCTTTTCCTAAAAAGCAAGAATTTTTTTCAGTTGGTCAAGTGAATCCTGATCATAAATTGAGACGGGTATTACCTCGGGATTCAATTTTTCAGCTATTTTTATTTTCTTTTCGAGTTCGGTAGGGGAAACCAAATCTATTTTCGTGAGCAAGATAATATTTCTTTTCTTGAGGATTTCTTTATTATATTTTGCAATTTCTTCGATCACTGTATCATAGTCTTTTTCCATGGTTTCTGATTCCACAGAAATACAGTGTAACAACAAGGTAACTTTCTCAATGTGTTTCAAAAATTTAATTCCTAAACCAACTCCAGCAGATGCGCCCTCGATAAGCCCGGGAATGTCGGCCAGGATTTTGCCAGAAAAGACTCCCAGATTCGGTTCGAGAGTGGTGAAAGGATAATCGGCAGTTTTGACGTTGGCATTGGTCAACTCATTTAAGAGACTGCTTTTGCCGGCGTTGGGAAGCCCGATGAGTCCGAAATCGGCGAGGAGCCGGAGGATGAGCCGGACTTTTTTTTCCTGACCTTTTTCACCTGGAGATGCGCGACGCGGAGTCCGATTGGTCGGCGTTTTGAATGCATCATTTCCTAAGCCGCCCTCTCCTCCCCGACAAATCAATACTTTTGTTAATCTCTTATCAAGAGTAACTTCCTTTTGTGTTTTTGTATCGATGATGGTGGTATTGAGGGGAACTTGTAGATATGTATCATTCCCGTTTGCACCTAGTCTTCTATTGGATCCTCCCGTTTGACCATCTTCAGTTTTGAACTTGGTGACTTCCCTGAATCTTTTTAGATCCTTACTGTTAGAACTTGCAATAAAATACAGATTTCCTCCTTTTCCGCCATTACCTCCGCTTGGTCCTTTTCTACCGGCGTAAAAAGCCACTTTGCCATTTCCCCCGTTGCCGCCTTGAATAGTGATTTCAGCCTCATCGATAAACATAAGTAGTATCTTACTATATAAGAGTCAGATTTTTTTGTGCATAATAGGAAATCCGCTGATATAATAGGTACTAAATGAAAGTTATTCATCTCAAAAAAGTAAAAAAAGAGAAGTGGAGGTCTCCTTTGTTTACGGATACCGTGACAAAGCAGACTCCGGTAGGGGAAAAAGACCGAGCTGATCTTAACATTGACTATGTCCATTTCCCAAAAAACGTACGGAATAAATTCCACAAACATTCAAATGACCAGGTGTTAATCGTGACTGAAGGCAAGGGAATTGTTGCTACCAGAAAAAAAGTAGCAAAAGTGAAAAAAGGAGATATAGTATGGGCCCCGGCGGGCGAAGAACACTGGCACGGAGCTATAAAAGGTTCAAAATTCTCTCACGTTTCAGTCACGCGGGCCAAAACAAAACTCACTCAGATTGAAAAATAGGTAAATGAAAATCTTTACCGATTTCTTGCTTAATTACGACGTCCAATCTACCATGGGAAGATAAATAAATATATGTCGCTTACTACAAACGTGAGTCCTTTGAGAGGAAAAATTGACATGCCTGAAGGGGAATATGAGGGAGAGATTGTTGATACAAGAAATGAAATAGAGCAGATAATCGATACAATCGATCTTGGAGAAAAAAAAGAATTTTTGATTGGAATCAAAAAAAACTATGATAAAAAATTAGAGCAAAGGAAAAAACTTCGCCATCAAAGCGGAAAGAGGATAAAAAAGTTTACAAAAAAAGGAGGATGAGGTATAGTGTAAGGAATGAAAAATGTCCGTCTGGAAACGAACGATTTATACAAATATAAATTAGCAGTTGAGAGCTCTTCGAATCATATCGTCTTCACTGATAAGAATGGGTATATTCTTTATGCGAATAAGGCTGCAGAGATATTAACAGGATATAGTTTTGCCGAAATGAAGGGAAAGACTCCGAGATTATGGGGCGGATTGATGCCAAAAGAATTCTATGCAAAAATGTGGAAGACGCTTAAAGAAGAGAAAAAGCCTTTTGTGGGCGAAATCAAGAATAGAAGAAAAAAAGGAGAAACGTACACTGCTATTGCAAGAATTTCTCCCCTTCTAGACAAAAATAGGCAACTTTTAGGATTTGTAGCAACAGAAAAAGATATATCAGAGCGAGTGATCTATGAGGATAATCTCCGCGAGCTCTATAATACAAAAACACAGTTTATCGCAATAGCTTCCCATCAACTTCGTACTCCTCAGGGTATTATCAAGTGGTCGATAGAACTTCTCTTGGCTGACAAAGATCTCCATCTTAATCCACAACAGATGCAGCTCTTCAATCAAATAGCTAAAGCAAATAAACAAATGATAGCTTTGATAGACACACTTCTTAAAATCACACGAACCAATTTAAAAATATCCTGATGACACAAAGCAGGCGAAGAAACTAAAGAGAAAAAAATAAAGTTTGACTCAAAAATTAAACATTGTATACTTTGGATATGTATAAAAATAAAAAAATACTGATCGTAGAAGACGAAGAAGGCTATAAAAATAGCCTAAAGATGGCTTTGGAAAAAGAAGGACATGAGATTTTCACGGCAGGAAATGGAGAGGTTGGTTTGACGATGGCTCTTAATGATCATCCTCACCTTATTATTATCGATTTAATCATGCCAAGAATGGATGGATCCACCATGCTCGATCAACTTCGTTATGATGCTTGGGGATCACAAGTCCCAGTCATTATTCTAACCAATCTTAACCCACAAGACACAATGTACAATAAGCTCCTTTTGAACCAACCTTCTTCATATCTCATTAAAACAAAAATCCAAATACAAGACGTAGTCCAAAAAGTCAACGAAATAGTAAATGAAAAATTATGAATACTTTTAAGAACACCGTATATCGATTGACTCGTGCAATACCCAAGGGAAAAGTCGCAACGTATGGACAATTGGCCAGATTGGCAGGCAGACCAAAGGCGGCACGAATGATAGGTACATTTATGAGAACCAACCCCGATGCTCCCCACACCCCCTGTCATCGAGTAGTAGCTTCAAATGGAGCCTTAACAGGGTATTCCGGTAAGGGAGGAATTCAAGAAAAACGAACGATGCTTGAGGTCGAAGGAGTTCATTTTAACCATGGCAAAGTTGATCTTTCTCGCTCGTTATGGATTGGCAGCTAGTCTGGATGTTGCTATTGAACAACTCGTCTTTTCACTAGGATTTTATCAACTCGATTATCGTCCATATCGACTACTTCAAAGATAAGGCTATTTAGATTAAACTTATCCCCGGTTTTGGGAACTCTTTCAAGCTTCGCCATGACGAATCCTCCGATGGTTTGATAA
>MFZI01000002.1:0-2718 GCA_001789355.1 Candidatus Roizmanbacteria bacterium RIFCSPHIGHO2_01_FULL_39_8 | reverse complement strand
GATGAAAAAACTTAGCGAATTCCCGGACAGACACGGTCCCATCAATCAAAAATGATCCATCTTCTCTTTTTGTGATATGTGGATCTACTTCAGCCTGTGATTTAATATCTCCAACCAAGGCTTCAAGGACATCCTTGAGCGTGATGAGTCCGTGGACGTGGCCATATTCATCGATGACGAGTGCAAGATGCATGGAGGAGTGTCGAAACATCTCAAGGACTTTTAAAGCTTTGGTATTCTCAGGAACAAAAAGAGGCGGAACAAGTTTTTTTTCTAGATCAGAAAGAGAGTTAGTGAGATAACTTCGGATAATTTCAATGACGTGGGCAACACCTATGACGCTGTCCAAGTCTCCACGGGTAAAGATGAGTCGGGAGTGGTGATAATTTTCCAGAAACGACTTAGGATCCTTAAGGAATTCCTTAATATTGAAAAAGATGATTTTGTTGCGCGGTTTCATGAGCGCGTTCACATGAAGATCATCAAGCTGTAGCGCTCGGTCAACTAATTTTTTCTCGGTTTTGTTGAAAATTCCTATGTCGGTGCCTTCGCGAATCAACACGCGAATCTCTTCCTCGGTCACCGATGGAGCTATGGTTTTATTAATTCGAAATAACCTAAAGATAAAATCGGTAGAGCCGCTCAAAATCTTGACAAGCGGTGACATAATCTTTGCAATACGATTCATAATGGGGGCAACGAGCGAGGCAAAGAATTCGGGATTGCTCATCGCGATTCGCTTCGGTACGAGTTCACCCAGAATGACCGAAAGATAGGTAATTCCGATGATGACGAGAATGAATGCAACGTGTTCATTTACCAGATTAAGCAGAGGCAGACTATCGAGAGCAACCGCAAATTTTTTAACCAAACTGTCTTCGCTTATCGCTCCCGTCAAGATAACGATAAAGGTGATGCCTATCTGGATCGTGGAGAGGAATATTCCGGGCCGCTCTGCCAAACTTAAGGCGATTTGTGATTTTTTACTGCCATCGGCCGCCATCTGTTTGAGTTTGCTCTTGCGGGACGAAACCACGGCGATTTCCGCCATCGAAAAAAACCCGTTGAGCAGGATGAGGAAAAGAATGAAAAAAAACTCCATATAATCTTATTCTACTAAAAATTGAATTGTGCGGGAACGAGGAATAGAGTGTTCTTGTAATTTCTGTCTGCGTATATTACTTTTTAGGCAATTGGAATGAACTAATCCCAAACTGGTCGACATTAATCCACCCGCCTCTTTGATTATAGGTTGCAACCACCAGAAAACTTAAAGGAATTTCTAAGACCGCCAGATAGTAATCGGGAAGCGCATCGATGGTTTGAGTAGTAAATCTGTGGGTTGTTGCAATATGAAGAAGTGCCTGGGTTATAAATCTTTCAGAATTTCCTGTAGCTTCAAGGTTTTCAGGCGGGTTGGCAAGGTCGAGGGAGAATGGTTTAAGCGTAAAAATTGTCCGTGAACAGGCGACACACATGAGTTCGAGAGCTCCGGCTGGATCAATGAAAGGACCTTGAATTAGACCGTTTTCCATAAAATTGAATATTTTGTATATACTACTTCATTAGCAAATAATTTGTTCTATTTCTTTTTCTTTTCTTCTCCCGTAAACCAGGAGTAGTAGAGGACGGGAATAAAAAAAAGTTTGAGGGCGCTGGTAAAGAGAAGGCCGGCGATGATTGCTCCTCCCAAGCCCCTCCAGAAAGGATCGGCGATCGTGATCGGGATAAGGCCAGCTATCGTGGCAAGAGAGGTGAGAAGCACCGGTTCAAGCCGGCTTGCTGCAGCATCAGAGATCGAATCGTGGAGGCTTAGCCCGTGTTTCCGGTTTTCATTGATTTTTTCCATGACGACTATAGCGTGGCGCATCACAATTCCAAATAAAGCAAGGACTCCAATGAGGGCTGCAAAAGAAAGAGGAACACGAACCAGAGCAAAGATATAAAATACTCCCGCGATCGAGATTGGGATCATCATCATCGCAATCACCGCCTGGCGGAAAGATCCGAATTCGATGACCATCGTGACAAAAATAAGGAGAAATGCAAGACCCATCGCTTGCAAGATCGACTGGACTGATTTTTGGTTTTCTTCGTTGACTCCGCCTGTCTTCCACTCATAGCCGATGGGGAGATGTAGTGAATGCGCATATCTTAAAAGATCGGCATTTTTTTCCGGAATATTGACGCCAGCAGTGACACCGGCAAATATCGAAATCGACCTTTTCTGGTCTTCACGGGTAATAATGGTCGGGTTGGTCTCAAGCCGCAGCGTGCCAAGGGACGAAAGAGGTATGGTTTCTCCAGGTTTTGTCGCGAGAGGAATTTCGACCGAAGAAAGTTCCTGTAAAGGTTTTGCATCATACGAATTGGTACGAAATACAATATCTTTTTTCTCATCGCCGAATAAAATACTATCCAAGGTGAACCCGCTTGCGTAGGTCCGAAGCCAAAGTCCGATCTGATCGACGGTTAATCCTGCAGTTAAGATCTTTGTATTATCGGGTACAAATACAACTTTGCTCGTTCCTGATTTGATCGATTTGTCAATATTGACGACACCGGATTGTTTCTTAAGATACCCGATTATTTTATCTGCATATTGATCAAGGACGCCGAGCTCATCTCCTAAAAGCTGAATTTGAATGTCGGCTCCCGCCGGTGGTCCTCCTGTCATCTCGACGACAGAAAAAGTGCCTTTCGTATAATCTGCAAACC
>MFZI01000001.1:6219-20097 GCA_001789355.1 Candidatus Roizmanbacteria bacterium RIFCSPHIGHO2_01_FULL_39_8 | reverse complement strand
ACCCAGAGGTCGGTGGAGTGATAGTAGTTGCCGATGACGTCGTAATAGAGGGAGTAGAATATAAAGTCGGAGCAATAGTAGGGGCCACTGTGGGAATAAGGGTCGGAGGTGCCTCAGCAGTGGCCTCTCCTAACACTTGCTCACCTGATTTTGCGATACTGAATTTTCGACTTAGTCGGATTTCTTGGCCTTCCTTATTTTTGGTAGTGACCGTAAGTAAGTAATCTCCTGGCAAAAATGGCTTCGCGACTGCCACTTTCCATTCTCCATTCTTGTCTGCACTCGTTTTAAATGTATATTTATTTTGCGACTCAATCAAACCCGTTATTTCATTTCCGATGATGGCTGTCCCTTTGATAATAGGCGTATTTCCGGGGATTAGTGCACCTTCTTGAGGAAAAAGTACGGAAATTGTTTCACTCTTGGTTCGATTCGCTTCAGAAGAAACAGCAAGAACGTTGTCTGAGCCTAAAAATGTGTAGTTCTTACCGATTATGATTGTTTGAGGGAGTGGACTTATATTTGAAGGAGAAACTTGTATGTGGCTTATGTCTTTTTCTTCGCTGAAAATATCTAACGTAAACACATCGCTGTCTTTAAATGATAATACGGCCCTATCTTCCTTGTTGACTAAACCATTTAGAGGAATAAGCCACTCGCCTGTTGTTTTTGTGATGGCTAAAAGAGGGATCGCTCCCTTGAAATGTAATATTATGATTGCGTTCTCTAGTGGATCTCCGTTATTTTGGATAACTTTTCCATAGGCAGGATTCGCTTGCAAACCCGGATTAAAACTTTGCAACGTGGTAAAAGAAAATGGTTCATTTTCAGAAGCTACCACTTGGTTGTCACTTACGATTTTATAGTAATATGTAGTTCCAAGATTTAAATCCCTAATCCGAACAAAATGGTGATAATATGCATTTTTCTGGTTTTGTAGATCGCGCTCGTCTAAGGCAATCTTATCCAGATTGTTTGGAGAACTTCCATATATCACCCATCCCATCTCTTTTGTATCAGTCAACCAGTAAAGAGCAAATTCGCTGGGTGCTGGGTTGACAACGGTCATATTCCTCACCACTTTGTTACTTGCTTTGGAACGACTAGGATTTGAGCTTAAGATCCTTCCCAAGGATAAAATGATAACAAGTATGATGACTATAGATAGAGGGAAGGGAATTTTTTTTTCCTTGGATCTAAAAAAGTCGCTGTATGCCATAGTTATGGTTGCCTATTGTTTATCTCATTTAATACATCAGTATTGAGATTAAAATCGATTACCTGTAATGACTGCGCATTGACGTCTCTATTTATGTTAAGTCCAGCTAGATAAATATCAACGAACATCCAGGCTACGATGGTGAGAAATATGGTGATCGAGATCCAAAGAAGTTCTTTTTGATTCATAAGAAATAACCTAATATCATCATGGTAATTTGTAATTTTGAACTTTCAGAAGACTCCTTTTCATCTCTTCCAATGCTTAAATTTGAAATTGTCTTTAGTCTTCTTTGATCAAATATCTTCTTAATAAATGATAACGAGTTTTGAAAATCTCCGTTAAAATCCATATTTAAAGTGAATGATTTTAATTTATCACCGTCTTCTTTTTCTTTGAGGTTGATATCAGAAACAGTTATACCAGATGTCACCAATCCTCCCTCTTGCGAGGAAATATCAAGATCGCTTAATATCTTGTTTACTTCCGGTTTGTTTGCGATTGCTTGATTTAAAAGAAGCATATTGTCTCTGTTTTCTTCGAGTGTTGTCTGCAGTTCAATAATTTTATCAATTTGAGTATTGTAAAACGTGTCTAATTTATGCAACTCTTCGATTTTATTATTTGCCTCAAAAACAGAAACTAGATTGGGTCTGATGATAAACAAAATGAAGAAAGAGAAAATAAGGAAAAAGGCTATCGCATAGGTATAATCCTTGTTTTTTTGTGAAAACAATTTTTTTAGAATCTGTTTTTTTTCCATATAATTATCCCTTATACCCGACTAACTGAAAAATAAATTCGAATCCGGCATCTTTTTTAGTTATGTTTTGCAACTCGATTTTTGAGAATTTTGCTTCTTTTCTTAACCTATTAAGAAAAAGGTTTACATTTGAAATATCCTGAGTTGTGCCCGTCATTGATATGTTTTCTTCGGCAAGAGAAAAAGAACTCAAAAGAAATTTTTCCGGAAATATCGATAAGACGTAGTCAATAGAGTTTAAGAAGTTTTTTTGCTTTTTGACAATATCTTCCACTTGGCCCAGCTTAAATGAATTCTGCTTTGCTAATTTGATCATCGGTTGAGAAACCAGAACAATTTCCTTTTTCTGGTCAATAGTATCCTGCAAGTCGACAATTTCTTGATCGACTTTAAAGCGATAGAAAAACACCCCAATTACGACAATTTGAGTAATAACAAGAATGTAGCGTAAATAATTGAGAGTAAAATAGATAACCCTATCTAAAGGTTTTTCTTTATGAATTGTGAGCAAATTGATTTTATATTTCATTTAGACATCCTGGCCACTAAAGACTTTAACCTACTTCCTTTATTTTTATGAATCACTTTTCTTTTTATCGCTTTATCGATCGCAGCTTGAGCTTTTTTTATTAAATCGGCTTTTTTGCTACCTGTTTTACTTTTCTTTACTCTATCGATAGCTTTTTTATAGGCGTTAATATATGACTTGTTACGTTTTGTCCTTTTGATATCTTTCCTTAGTTTTTTCTTGGCAGATTTGATGATTGGCATAATAACACCCCCATTCAAAAAATTAAAAGTTAAATCTTAAATATTAAAATGACAAGGTAAAATGAAAAATTGATCGGAAAATTTTGAATTTTTATATGTAATTTTGATCTTTGATTTTTGATATTTGATATAGTTTTATAGCTCGTATTCTTCTTCAAAAACTTTTTCACCATATTCCCCACTGAATCGCAAGTTGAGTCTGACCTTACCTACTACCTGATGATAGATACAAGTGCCAGAAGAACATGTTCCCAGTGTCAAATTTTTATCAATATCAGACTCTCCCTTTAGTTCTATTGTGCCGATAACCCCCTGGAGACCTTGTTGCGCTGTCTGATAGGAGAGTTCGTAATCTATCATCTGCGTCCCGGGAGGAATATTTTTAATCTGAAGAGCAACTTCGCGGCCCGCAGAAGATGAAACCAGATCAATCTTGACGTCATCGCTTATGGTAGGAATAACCGCTTCTGTAGGTAAGCTATTAGTTTCCTCTTTTTGCCCGTTCGAATTATCTCTTCGGGAAAGGAGAAGCATGCCACCAAATAATAAAATAAAAACCACTACTCCCACTAGTATCTTCTTTTTTTTATCAAGGTTCATAATGTTGAAAAACTTCTAATTCGTGAATCAATATATTTTCTTAATTCTGTAGTAGAGATTCTTTCCTGTTTTGTTGTGTCCCTATCTCTTACCGTGACGGTGTCATCTTTAAGAGTATCATAATCAATAGTGATACAAAAGGGGGTACCAATCTCATCTTGAGAAAAATATCTTTTTCCGATATTTCCTCTATCGTCCCAGGTAACATTCAGGACTTTTTTTAGATTTCTGTATATTTCTTTTGCCTTCTGGACTATATTTTCTTTATTTGACACCAAAGGAAATACCGCACCTTTAAAAGGCGCTAGTTTAGGGTTTAATTTGAGGAAAACTCTCATTTTGTCATTTGTTTTTTCTTCTCTGTATGCATCTACCAGAAGCATGAAAAAAGTCCTGTTAATTCCCAGAGCCGGTTCAATTACGTGGGGAATGAATTTTTTTTGAGTGACCGGATGAAGATAAGAAAGATCTTTCCCCGAAAAAGAAGAATGCTGTTTTAGGTCATAATCAGTTCGATACGCAACACCCCATAACTCTTTAAATCCAAAAGGATATTTATAGTCCAGATCATATGTTTCCTTACTATAGTGGCTTCGCTCCTTATCAGTGTGCCTTCTCCATTTCAGATTTTTTTCACTGATCCCAAGGGTTTTCGTCACAAAATTCCACATGTCTTGCTGCCAGTTTTTTAAAAGTACACGCCAATCAATCTCTGTCGGGTCAAAAAAATATTCTATTTCTGCCTGTTCCATCTCAAAAGTACGAAAAATAAACTGGCCTGTCGTTATTTCATTCCTAAAGCTTTTTCCTATCTGGCCAATTCCAAAAGGCAACTGGATTCTATAGGTATCCACCACATTTCTAAAATGGGAAAAAATACCTTGGGCTGTCTCTCCACGAAGATATACTTTAGACTTCTCTCCACTTATCACCCCGAGAGATGTCTCAAATAAGAGGTTGAATTCTTTTGGCTCGGTTACCCTATTCCCTTCTGGACTCGTTATATGATGCTTTTTTAGATACGTTGCCATTTGTTGCATATTCAAGTCTTCAATAATTACTGGTTCCGTGTTTCTATTTTCCTGTTTCTTAGACCAATGTTCAATGAGATGGTCTGCTCTATAGCGCTTATGGGTTACGACATCCTCAACTAAGGGGTCATTAAAGGATACGACGTGGCCTGAGGCAACCCAGGTCCGTGGATGGAGAATGATTTGGGTATCAATCCCTATCATGTCTTCTCTTCTCTGGATAAACTCATTCCACCAGAGTGAACGAATATTATGTAGTAATTCTGCACCAAGCGGGCCATAATCATACGCATTCGCCAGCCCACCATAAATATCAGAAGATGGATAAACGAATCCCCTCCGTTTACATAATGCAACAATTTTTTCCATCAGATTTTCATTGTTCATAGTTAGATTGTACACAAAAAAACTCCTAAGAAACATGTGGCATTCGCTCACCAATCAAATCTTCGATGATCCGCCGTAACTCTTCAAATTCTTTTTTTTCATCAGTATAGCCGAGTAACATGAGTGTTTTATTCATGTACTTCTCGAGAAAACGCCTGTCGGAAGAGGATAGTTTGGATAATTCGACAAGAAATTTTTTGATTTCAAGATACACAAGATGTTCGTTTTGGTGTTCCGGCAATAGACGATCAAGAATGAAAAGGTAGGCGTAGAGTAGTTCAACTTTTTCTGGATCTTTTTTAATCTCTTGAAATCCTGATATCAAGGAAGTATCCTGGAGATATAAATGATCGTTCTTTCGATAAAGAACGGCGTGGATAAAGTTCGACGTCTGGACATGAGGTAATCTCTTGCTTGTAATTTTCTTAATCCCCTTTGCAAAGACTTGCACTTTGCCGATTTCCTTTGTAAATAAAGTAATAATCTTGTCTTCGTTGGGAAGGGATCGTTTACGTAAGATGAAAGCTTCTGTTTTAAGAATTCGTTTCATACCTATTACTCATTATAGCCTAGTTTCTTTATCAGTATCTAAGACTCCGTCAAAAATCATTTTTCCATCTACGTCTACTTTAATTTTGTCGCTGTATGTTCCTGGCTGTTTTTGGATAAGGAGCTTATAGTCTTTTTTACTCAGGCTATCTGGTAATGTATAGGAAACTACGACTTGAGCTTTGCCTTGAGGGGTTACTTCCAGATATCCCTCAAATACTGTTTTACCTAATTCATCATATGTTTGAACTTTTTTCTTTGATCCGTCAAAACTTACGAGTTCCGAACCTTCCGGTACGTAGAATCTGATCCAGTCTCGCAAAGTTGCATTCAAACATAAGCCCCCACGCTCTAGATTACAATCTGAAGCAGGGTAAGGATTTCTAAACTCTATAGTTACTTCACGTGAAATTTTTCCATTATTATTTAGCTTTGTCTTCGAGTCAATCGACTGGGTGACAAATAAGTTGGATTTTGCCCCTGCGAAATTCACATTGTTTACATAGAGATAATCCCCTTCGTATTCTCTTACTCTTCCGGCAAAATTAAGTTTTTCAATAGATTTTTGCAGATCAGGATCGGTAAAGTAAACTAAAATATGTTTTTCCTGTAAATTCTTGAACATGTCCTGCACCAAAGTTCCCCAATATTTCGAAGGGGAAAATCCAATTGCTTTATAGAACAATGCATACATAAGATCGCCCAAAATACCTTTTCTATTTTCTTTAATATAGCCAACTGGCCTATCGATTTCGTCTAATAGAGTGTAGATTACTTGGGGACAGTCGCATCGTTTGTCCGTTTCTGCCGAAAAACGTAAACCTCTTGCTTCTGTATCGCCAAAAATGGTGAGCATGTCAACTAATATTTTAGTATCAAGCATGATGATGCCGTCATAGTTTACTTTCTCACTACTTTTTGCGTACAGGCTATTAAAAAGTTCTACGGTTGTCGGGACATCTGGTGAAAGATTACTATCCCGGATAAAAAAACTATTCACTTCTTTATGATAGGTTAAAATTTCTTTTGGTGCGATGGGGTGTTGAGAAATGCTTGCATCCAAAGTATAGATATCTTCTGATCTTTTGATTTGAATCCTTCCGTCATTTACCGTAAATACTGCATAGGCAGTAAGAAAACCACCTGTAGCGCGAAGCTCTTTATCATTTTGAAAAAGTATTAAATAATTTTTTTCCCCGTCTTTACCAAAAATTTCCGGTAACCGCTTAACGAGAGGTTTTGCGTCAACAAATAAGGAGGAAAGACCTTTGAACTGTTCTTGGATGTTTTCGATTCTCCCTCGGATGAATATGGAGCCAATTTTCTCGGGATATCGTTTCGGGTCGATCCTATCGATTCTCATCTCAGCTTGGCGAATATCTTCCGAGATAGAATCAACTTTTGACAATACTTTATCTAACGTAAGAATTGCAGTTTCCAACCTGTCTTCTGCGGATTTTTCAACAAATGATACCTGACCCTTTTTAAATCCAATAAGGTCCGCATAAGGAGAAATCGCCTTGATTGACTCTTGCCCCGCCTGTATGAGATAGTCACCTGCTTCTACCCCATTTTTGAAGTCTGCAACATAAGGAACGAAACTTGCCCAGTATACTGACTGAGCTGAACGTTCGAAATCCTTATATTGGTCGGAAAAGGTATTTAGTTTATTGCTTACTAGATCGATGTCGTTTTGAGAAAACGCCTGTTTTAATTCCTTGGCGGATGCCACAAGAACCTTCGCTTTGCCAGATAGAGTTTTGTAGGTAAGAAATCCATAAACGCCAACCGCACCCAAGACTATAACCAAGAATAGCAAGACGAACAAAACCAGTTTGGCAGGCTTCCGAGACTGAAAACCGAATTGCCTCATATGGTAAAAAAAAACCCTCTCGGGTAAATTAAATCACAATCCCTATATTTTACACTATTAAATTGCACCTTGTCCACTCAACATGACAAAAGGTGTTTTTAGGATTATCTTGATATCTAACCACAGTGAAACTGTGTCTACATACAAAGCGTCGATTGCTATTCTTTTGTCAAAATTGATTTCCGATCTCCCTGATACCTGCCAAAGTCCAGTAATTCCGGGCTTTACCGATAATACCTTTGAGACTAACTTTTTAGTTTGGGGAAATTTTTTTTGCTGATTAGCAAGCTCGTCAGGATAATAAGCTCGGGGACCAACTAAGCTCATATCTCCTTTTAGTACATTAAGCAGTTGAGGAATTTCGTCGATCGAATGTTTTCTGATAAATTTACCCACGTTTGTTATTCTTGGATCTTTTCTCAATTTATAGCTTCCTTTTTTATATTCTTCATAGAGGTGTTGAAACTTGGGATCGGTACGCAAAAGGTGATGAGCGTTTACTACCATGGATCTAAACTTAAACATCTTAAATTTTTTTCCTTTTTCTCCTACCCGCTCGGGGACATCGGCCACTACCGGTCCTTCAGAATCTAATTTGATTGCAATTACAGACAATAGATTTACAGGAAGAAATAAGACAAGGAGAATGAAAGCTCCAACTATATCGATGATTCTTTTTACATAGTGCCTATAAATATTCCCTTGAAATGCAAAAAAAACTTTAGACATGAAGGATATTCTAACAAATTTATGGTTGTGTTGTTTTATGTTAATTTCTCGTGCTCAGTTCCCTCGAAGCTTTCTACAAGAGTCTTTACTTTTGAAACTGAAGTTTTTTTTGCGATGAGAAGGACGTCTCGTGTATTGACTATTATATTTTCATCCAAATCAATCCCTACTATCAACTTCTTATCTTCGTAATTATAGATAAGCGAATCCCGCACATGTTCAAGATAGACTTTTCCTCGGATCACATTTTCATAAGGATGATTTTCGAGCGCTTCCTTTAGGGCTTCCCATGCACCGACATCACTCCAACCAACATCCTCTACTACCACGAGTGCGTCTTTTTTATCTAGATTCTCCAAAATCGCATTGTCAAAGTTAATACTCTCAACTTCACCATAGTGTTTTTTTAATTCCTGCTCAAAACTAGGTTTCCCCCAGTGCGAAAGTATGTTTTCAGTATTACTAAAAATATTTGGCGCAAACCTTTTAAAGGCTTCGTATATGAATTCTGCTGTGGTAACAAAATAGCCAAGATTCCAGGCGTATTCTCCCGACTGAAAAAACTGTTTAGCTGTTTCTGAATCCGGCCGGTATTTACATCCCTGAAAATCATAAAAATTAACTTCATCGTTACCGAATTTTTTTTTGCCGAAGTGGATGTACCCCAAATTAGAACTCGGAAATCGAGGTTTGTGCGATATAAAAATTATTTTGTTGGGGTGTTCCTTGATATATTCTCCGGAGACTTTTAGTATTTTTTTGAAAAGTGAGACTTTTTTGACCAAATGGTCACTCCAAAGAATCGCAATCGGCTCCCGGGGATCAATTCTCTGAATCATTCCCATCGCTAAGGCAATTGCAGGACCTACGTCTTTTTTTTCCGGTTCAAAGATAAAATTGTTTTTAGGAATCTGGGGAAGTTGATCATCTATAATCCCCTTATACGCTATGTTAGTAGAAATGTAGATATTCTCAAATGCGAAATCGGGAGTTAAACGCTCAACCGCTAACTGTAGAGTTGATTTGTCACCAACAATTTTCTCAAACTGCTTGGGTGATTTTTTTCTCGAAAGAGGCCAAAGCCTTGTCCCTGTTCCACCGGCAAAGATGATTGCTTTCATAATTTTCTCCGAATTTCCAATTACAAATTACGAGTTACTCGCTTAAATTCATTTACAAATTTTTCCTTAGCAAACCTTTCTACATTTTTAGGTCCGAACTCTAGAGTATTTCGTTGCAATTTGTATTTTACCATATTGTATTTCCCAATAGCCTTAGAGAGCTCTTCCACGGTCTGATCGTGAAAAAATAGTCCTGTCTTCCCTTCACTGACAGTTATGCTTGCTCCCCCTTTATTATATGCAATCACCGGACAGCCGAAAAACTGAGCCTCCAATGCCACGTAACCAAAGTCCTCCTCCTGTGGCATAATCAAGGCTTCTGCCTTACTATACAGATATACCAACTCCTCATCGGTTAGTTTTGAAAGAAAAGTTATATTTTCTCCCGCTATTTCTTTTAATTTTTTTTCTTCACTTCCCTCACCAACTATTATTAAATGATGTTTACTATCGGTCTTACCATCTTGATGCCGATCGATGCGAGATGGTACATGATTTTGTTTGTTAAAAACCTTGATAATTAAGTCAATTTTTTTATACGGCTCCAAGCGAGAAACAACTAAAAAGTATTTTTCGGGAATTTCAGATTTAAAATTTGGATTTGATTTGAGATTTAAGCTTTGAAATTTGGATTTGATTTTAGTCCAATACTTTATATCAAAAGGTGGATATACTACTTCGGATTCTCGGTTATAGTATTTCTTACATCGATCAGCAACGGTTTGGGAGATAGAAATGATTTTATCAGGTCTTTGGGCGACAATCATATCCCATTTTTTCATCTTATTGATGTATGGAGCTAAAATTCCGGAAATTATCTTATTTTTTACATACTCTCCTGGATATAACCACAAGTATCTTGTGGGAGTTAAAAGATAGCAAACATGTCGGGTTTCAGGGCGGGTTATTACTGCCTTAGCAAATGATGAAGTAACAGAAATGACTAGATTATAACCCTTAAAATCCAGAGATTCGAAAGCATATGAATATAACGGAAAGGAGAGGATTCTATTTTTTTTTATAAATTTCGGAAGTTTTTGAATAAATGAAGTTTTTATCTTCAAATCTTTAGCCCAGGGGGCTTTTTCAGAATCATAATAGGAAGTATAAAAATCAGCATTTGGGAATACATCATGGAGAGTTAAAAGAACCCTTTCTACTCCTCCCCACTTATCAATCCAGTCATAGACAATAGCGATTTTTCTCTCTCGAAACATACGTATACGTATTATACGGCAAAGATTTTTTTCCATTTGAATGGAGTGTATTTCTTAGGTAAGATCATTGTATATGTCTCCAGTTGATCTTTCATCATATAAATCTTTATTTATCAAAACTGCGAAAGAATTTATTGTGAATCTGAGGAGAAATCTGAGTTTTTTGAGTCAGAATACCAACAACAAAGAAGTGATATATGAAATTTTTCGCAGCGTTCATTCGATCAAGGGCCAATGCCTCATGATGGGTTTCCCAAAAACTGCAGAACTCTGTAAAACAGTCGAAGACGCCTTCCACACAATAAACGATGAAAAACAGGCCTTTTCGGCAGATATGATGGCCATTTTTTCCGACTCAGTAAATTCGATAGAACAATCACTGCTTAGCATAGAAAAAAACAACCGAGAGATTGATTTGGATGAAGAAAACACTAAACTGCAAAATTATCTGAAATCAAGGAATTTTGCTTTCTCTCTCGTTGAGCTTGTGATTGTTGTCGGAATAGTCGCTATTTTATTGGCAATCACCCTTATCCTCCTTCAATCTCCAAAATGATTTGCTGTGATCCTACTCACGTTGATTTTATTTTTTAATACTGCTACTATAAACTATTGAACAAATGGAAGAAAAAATACTACTCGTCGAAGATGATCCTGTTTTGCAGAAATTGTATAGTGATCTATTGACATCTGCAGGGCTTCACTATGAAACAGCCTCGGACGGAGAAACAGGATACCAAAAAATGTCAGAGGGTGGATGGAAGCTCGTTCTCCTCGATCTTATGCTGCCGAAAATGAACGGTTTGGACATCGTTAAAAAATTGAAGGAAGATCCGCCGCAAAATCCGCTAGGCAAAATCGTTTTTCTTACCAATCTAGAGCAGGGTAAAGAAGTCGGAGAGATTAAAGGTCTGGGCTATGAATATGTTATCAAAAGCGATCTTGATCCAAACCAATTCATTAACAAAGTCAAGTCGTCTCTTATATGAAAAAGCACCATGAACCATTTGGTCTTCATCTCATGATTGATGCGTATGATTGTTCACCAAAAAGTCTGAACGATACGAATTTGATTTATAAAATTCTCGATGAACTTCCCGACCTGCTTGGAATGAAAAAGCTGATGAAGCCTTATATCGTTTACGCAGAAGGCAATAATAAGCGCGATCCCGGAGGTTGGTCAGGATTCGTCATGATCCAGGAGTCACATGTCAGTATTCACACATTCATTAAGAGAAGGTTTGTAACAACAGATGTCTATTCGTGCAAACACTTCGATACCCAAAAAGCCATCGATTATTTTAAGAAAACTTTTCATACTGAAGATATCGAATTCTATATTGAAGAAAGGGGCAAAAAATATCCCCCAGAAAATATTGATTAAGTATGACAAAATCATTTTCACTGGTTCTCGTTATCGTATTAACATTAGTTGCCGGATTTCTTGATTCCCAAGGTTTTTTTCATTCTTCTCAGGTCTGGAAAAATGATCAGTTTGTAACTCACGAAGCTGTAAAATCGTTATTTAGTTTTGTCGCAGGAA
This sequence comes from Candidatus Roizmanbacteria bacterium RIFCSPHIGHO2_01_FULL_39_8, assembly GCA_001789355.1. Taxonomy (GTDB): domain Bacteria; phylum Patescibacteriota; class Microgenomatia; order UBA1406; family GWC2-37-13; genus O2-01-FULL-39-8. The sequence goes on along the minus strand of MFZI01000001.1, from coordinate 8,294 downwards.
CGATTTTATTCTGGTTCTCTATTAAATATCTCCAACAGTTAGGTGTCGTATCCGCTGAAATGCAGACAATCATTTGGTTTGTTGTAACCATAGTAGGCGTAGCAATAGCGAGCGGCAAGTTTTTCCAGTGGAATATAATTGATCAATCTATAGGAATCGCAGTATTTATAGGCATTGGGCTTCTTTTATTTCGGACAGGCGCTTAAACATATGAGGTTACAGAAAATAGATTCGTCATTTTCATCTTTTGAGCCTAGAGACTACTTAAACGAGTATTATTCAAGAATAGGAACCGAAAACGAAACACTATTGCGTTTTTTTAATTCATCTTATAAAAAAGCCGAAAAAAATGGTTTGATGCTTGAATTTAGTGGAGGACCTACAATCTACCCTTTGATTTCTGCCGCACCGGTGATGAAAGAAATACATTTTGCAGATTTTTTAGATAAAAATCTTCTGGAAGTGCAAAAATGGCAGAATAGATCAGTTGAAGCATTTGATTGGACAATTTTTTTTCGCAAAGCTCTGGAAATTGAAGGAAAAATAAATGTAAAAAAAAATGACATATATAAAAGGGAGAGCCTATTAAGAAGCAAACTAACTAAATTTCTCCACTGTGATGCATTTGATCAAAATCCTTTAGGAAAAAACTACCGGCAGATATATGATCTTTTAAATGTAAATTTTGTTCCTGACTCCGTGGCAAAATCAAAAGAAGTTTGGAAAAAATTGATTAAAAATATCTGTTCTTTAATTAAGCCAAGAGGTCTACTAGTGATGTCTGCATTAAAAGATGCAACTTATTGGAAAGCGGGAAGTAAATTTTTCCCTGCCGTTCACATTGATGAAGATGATTTGAAAAGACTTTTAAAAAGCTTGTATTTCAAAATTTTAACCCTTTTTACTATTCCGGCAGAGGTTGTCGACGAAAAAGCTGAAAACTTCGAAGGATATAAAGGAATGATATTCCTGACTGCAAAAAAAGAGTTTGACTTTTGATATGTAAAGTATTAGCTTTGTTATATGTTTAAGAGAATTCTACAGAGTAAATTTTCCTACTGGATTCTTTTCCTCTATATAGCAGTTCTTGTTTGGTGGGTTAAACTACAGATACAAGGGGCTGGAACAGAGGAAGCCTATTTATTTAACTGGTTTTATGGTTTCATCGGAATAAGTGGAGCTTTTTATGGGATTCGGGTAGCTCTTAAAAAATGGGGTGGTTGGAAGAGTGTTATCGGAAAAGGATTAATTTTACTAGCTATCGGTCTGCTTGGTCAATGGGTCGGCTTACAAATATGGACTTATTACAATGTCATAGCTAAGGTTGAAGTTCCTTATCCATCACTTGCTGACATCGGTTATTTCTCACTCATCCCAGCTTATACCCTGGCCGCTTGGATGTTTTCCCATGCTTCAGGAGCAAAATTCTCATTAAAGACAACGTCGGGGAAGTTTTATGCCATTATTATTCCTCTTACAACATTGCCTTTAGCATATTTTCTCTTTTTAAAAGACATAGGGTTCGATTTATCTAATCCAATTAAGTTATTTCTTGATATAGGATATCCGCTGGGTGAAATCATACCAGTAACTATAGGAGTGTTTACTTTGACTTTATCAAAGAAATTTTTAGGCGGCACGATGAAAAAAAGAGTGCTCTTTCTTGTTGGTGCTTTCTTCTTTCAATTTTTAACGGAATATGCCTTCTTATATGCTGCAGGGGCAGAGACATACGTTAATGGCGGTTGGAATGACCTTATGTATGCCACATCATACCTCACTATGAGTTTAGGATTCGTTTACTTTGATAGTTACGATTAAACAAGTTATGGATATATTTGCAGAGCTTGCGGAAAAAATAATTAAGGAACAAGAGAATATAATAGGTCCTCTGGCCCTTGAACAGGCTAAAAAAGTACCAGGGATCAAGGTAGATGGAAGTACTCATACCATATCACTCATTGGCAATAAGACTACCGTTCTAGAAAATCTTGTGAAACAATACGAGGCATTGTTCGGACAGGCGTCAGTCGAACTTTGTAAAGATGTTGCAAGCAAATATCTCAAAGAAATTC
>MFZI01000001.1:0-6129 GCA_001789355.1 Candidatus Roizmanbacteria bacterium RIFCSPHIGHO2_01_FULL_39_8 | reverse complement strand
GGTAACTACAACAGACCTGCAACATGCGACAGAAGAGTTATATAAAAAAAACTTGGAGCTTACGGAAAGGAATAAAACGTTGGCCCTCCTGCAGAAAATTGATGAAATTATTTTAAATAAAGTCACGGATATCGAAGAAATAGCTCATCAAATCACTGAAGAAGTGATTAAGGATGCGGAATTTAAAGCCATGTATATTTTTTTGCTCGACAAGGAAACTAATACGATCTCCCCTCTTTCAATTTCAGTCGGAACAAAAAACGTGGCGATTAATCCGGAACTTGAGAAAGCGTTTTTTTCGATCAAGATTTCTGCCGTAGATAAGAAAAATCTTGTCGTCGAAACACTCGTTGAAAAACAGCTTCATCAAACAGATAGTCTTCAATCTTTTTTAATTCCTTATTTGGATGAAGATTCCTGTAAAAAAATACAGGAAGTGTACGGAATGAAATATTTTAATCTCTATCCGCTTGTCATAAGAGGCGAGGCGATGGGTGTTATCATAATTTGCGCTAAAGAGGATAAGGAGCCCTTCTTTGTACATTTCGGCGATCTTGCCGTTCGCCTCCCCGGCGTGATCGCAATTGCGATTGACAATGCGATGCTCTATCAAAAAATTGAGCAGGCTAATATTCGTCTCAGGGAACTGGACAAATTAAAAGATGAGTTCGTCTCTCTTGCTTCACACGAACTCCGCACTCCTATGACCGCGATCAAAAGTTATCTTTGGATGATTTTAAATAAACCACAAGCAATATCCCCTGAAGCAAAAAGTTATTTGGAAATAGCCGCTCAAGAGACAGATCATCTCATTAAACTCGTCCAAAATATGCTTACCATCTCTCGGATTGAAGGCCAAAGATTGGAACTTTCCATTGAAACGCTTGATCTCTTCGCAATCGTAAAACAGGTTTATGATACGCTAAAGGTCAAGGCAGATGAAAAAAAAATTACGTTTACTCTGGTTCCTTATCCTGAAAAGCTTACTATAAGCGGCGACAAAGATAAGTTGTCAGAAGTGATCGAAAATATAGTCGGAAATGCACTCAAATATACTCCTGAGAACGGGAGAATATCCATACACTTCACTTTGGATAAAAATACTACCGGGGTACATGTTTCAGATACTGGACATGGGATATCGCAGGAAGATCTTTCTAAGCTCTTTCAAAAATTCGGCAGACTGTCTGATGCAAAGATAAGCAAAACTCCAGGGACAGGACTTGGTCTTTATATCACAAAACAAATAGTGGAACTACATAAAGGCACGATAGCCGTCCAGTCAGAGGTGGGAAAAGGCTCAACTTTCAGTATATTTCTTCCCATCCTAGAGGCTACTTTTGTATAGTGAAAACGTTTCTTCAGTCATTTTTTCAAAAGAAAATTTGTCCAAAATATGTGCAGAGTGAATTTTAAGTTTTCTTTCTAAAAAAAATTCCATTTTTTTTTGCATATCATCTTCATCGAGGGGGTTAAAAGATATATATTTATCTTTCAAAAGTTCCTTAAAAACGTCGATGTCCGAAGCAATGATTGGCGTTTTAAAATAGGAGGCCTCAATAATGGGTAGTCCGAATCCCTCTGAAAGAGAAGGATGTACTAGGGCGAGAGCATTTTTGTAAAAGTAAACCAGCTCTTCTCTTTTTGGATTATGAAAGAATAGGATTCTATCTTTTTGTCCTAACTCATTAATTAATCGAAGCAAGTACGTAGAGAAGAAGTCAGCCGGTCCAATCAATATCAACTTCATCCTTTCTTTTATTCGGGCAAATGCCTTAATAAGCCTCTCTACATTTTTATGAGGATAAAAATTGCCGACATAAATAAAAAATGAATCATCTTCCATTTTAGATTTAAGACCTGTGATTTGTTTGAAAACTGGGAATTGCCTGCCTGCCGGCTCGCCTTGCTGCGAAGCGGGCAAGGCTGGGAAGTTGGGATTTATGAGTTCATAATCAATTCCTTCATAGATTGGGTAGATTTTCTTGCTATAGTTTTGACCATATATTTTTTCTAAATCCTTTTTTACCGCTTTGGTCGGAGTAATAATTGCATGAGCATTTTTAACTTGCTCTGCAATAACGAATTTAAAGACCTGGTGTTTTATCTCATAAGTTAGGGGATTTTTCATTGAAGCTCTCCCGGTTTTATAAAAAAGTGGGGTAACGTCATGAATTGTTGCAATGAATTTTTTTCTGTATAAAACTGGATAGCTGAAATAGGTAAAGTGCATGAGATCAAGACGATCTTCATATATTTTTTTTGCAAACCAAATCTGCTCTGAAAAACTATGCCAGCGGCTGGAGACGGCTCGTTTAATAAACTGCGAGCTCTTAAAATGAACGGTGGGATAATTTTCATCAAGCAAGTAGATATAAAAGAAAACAGTATTGGTAACTTTTTTTTCTAAGTAGAAAAGGAGATTCCGCAAATATGTCCCTACTCCAGTATGACTGTATAATCTCGCATCGATGCCTATTTTTACCATAGTGTCATTCCATGTCATCCCGAACTTGTTTCGGGATCTGATTCGAGAAAGACAGATGCTGAACTAAATTCAGCATGACAGATGGATATCGTGAATAGTTCAAAATAATTTCAGAATATTTATACATATATATGTAGACTGATTAACTAACCATGGATAATTTTTTTGATAGTGTTTTTTATAAAAAATTTTCATAGCATTATAAAAATGTTGTTTTGTTTTATTTTTCGTTTCAGAATCTTTTTTTTCAAGACCACTAAATCGTTTGAGGTGAAGAACAAAATAGAATGGGTAATACACTACTTTGAAACCAAGCTGTTTGATTCTAAAAGAAAGGTCGAGATCTTCACCATACATAAAATATTCCTCGTCAAATCCCTGAGTTTTCTCCAGAATTTTCTTTCTCACCAAATAAAATGCACCGGTAGGAGAATCAATCTCGTGGATATCGTCTAAATTTCTCCCTAAGAGATGATATCCACCAAAAAATGTATTTAAAATTGGGATCTTGGAAAAAAGCTTCTCGAGTTTAATAAAATAACAAAAGGAGTTCCAAAGTGTCGGAAAACCTCTATGTGAAGCCGGGTCTATCGAACCATTCCTGAGGAGAACCTTGACGGTCAAAACTCCTATATGAGAATTTTTGTCCAGATATGATATGAGTTGAGAAAAATCAACGTCTTCGCTAATAACATCAGAATTGAGAAAAAGTATATATTCCCCTTTCGCTATCTTTAATCCCTGATTATTCCCTCTCGGATAGCCAAGGTTGGACTTGTTTTCAATTAATTTAAACTGCATGTTTTTATCTTTGAGCTTAGCTATTTGAGCTTTGATATTTGTTACTGAGCCGTCTGTCGATCCGTTATCAACTATTATCACTTCAGATAGGAAATCGGTCCCTACCGGAAGTCTATTTACAAGCGCAGCAATACTTTTTTGAGTAATTTCTTTTGTGTTATAGGAAAGTATTATTACAGAAAGCTTAACCATATCCATTAAGTATAGCAAGAAGTACTGATTTATCGTTTTGGAGATTGTTTGGCTCTCCTTGCTTTTCCACCTGTACCTACTTTTCTTCTCTCTCTAATACGGGCGTCTCGCTTGAGGAATCCCTGTTTTTTTAAGATCGGCCTGTATTGTTCTTTATTAGATAGTTCTAATGCTCGAGATATTCCTAAGATTATGGCGTCAATCTGGCCTGATTTGCCTCCACCATTCAAAAATATTGATATACCAAATCTTTCCAAGTTAGCGGTAGATTTTAGTGGCATCAAATATTTATTTCTTTCTGCTGAACTTGGGAAAAAAATATTGATCGGTTTTTTATTAACATATATTTCTCCGCTTTTTATTTTCACTCCGTCAACTGTAGCCATCTTTTCCTTTGTAGTAATATATAGCCTGACTCTTGCTACCGCTGCTTTTCTTCTCCCGACAGCTTCGTAATACTGAAGTCCCTTTGTTTTTCTTGCCATAGATCAAATGATACAAATGTAACTAATAGGTTTTATTTATTACTATTAAATTTATCTTTATAAGGGTGATTTTGGTCCGGATATACATACAATCTGGCCATTCTTCTATCTCTTAACTTATTTTTGGGAAGCATTCCCGAAACTGCGTGTCTAATAACCTCTTCAGGTTTTTTTTCAAGTAAATTAGCGAATGTAGTCTTTTTTAAACCTCCAGGGTAACCTGAATAGCGAGTGTAGATCTTTTGCGAACTCTTTTTTCCGGTAATTTTAACTTGCTTGGCATTAACTGCAACCACATAATCACCCATATCTAGATAAGAAGCGTAGTCCATTTTATTTTTCCCCTGGAGATACTGACTGATTTTAGATGTTATCCTCCCTAAAACTTCATTTTTAAGATCTACCAGATGCCAACGTCTTTTGATGTCTTTTTCCTTTATTGACTTCGTTGTGTGGGTTAAAGTTACCATATTATTTCTTTTTTTGAGTTTCTTGAGATTCTTTTGCTTTCTTTCCTTTTATCTCTTTATTTGTAATAATCGGATAAGCCCACTCTAGCATTGCTACTTCGGCTGAGTCTGACTGTCTAGCTCCTAGTCTAACGATTTTGACATATCCTCCCACCCTCTCTTTTAACGGTTTACCTATATCTTCGAACATTTTGGGAATCAACCTCTCATCTCCCACAACCGATAATAACTTATTTTTATTCGCTTCATTCTTCACCTTCATTTTTTCCACAAGCTTTTCGATTTGAGCCTTAAGTATCTTAACTCTCTTTAAGGTTGTCGTTATCTTGCCTTGGCGGATAAAATTCACGATAAGCTTCCTCGTCATCATTTTATTTGCACCTCTTCCCGACTTGAATTTTATTTTTTTGATTCTATGCCTCATACGAATGGTTAAAAACTATGAACGATGAACCAATAACTAACTAACTGTTATTTAAGTTCAATCCCCATCTTTTTAAGTTCTTCTTCAATAAGTTCGATCGATTTTTTGCCTACACCTTTCATATTTGTTAGTGTGTCTTTTCCGACCTTCACTAAATCAGCAACTGTTTCAATATTCTCCCGCAACAGGGCATTAATGACTCGAGAAGGAAGGTTGAGTTCATCGATAATAACTTCATAGAGTTTTTTATCTACGTGTTCTTTCTTTTCTGTCTCTTGTTCTTCTGACTTTAACTGTGGCGCATCCTTTCCCGAGAGAACATAAACAAAATATTCTGAAGCAATCGAAGCTGAATCACGAAGTGCATCAGAAGGCTTTATGCTCCCATTTGTCCATATCTCTAGAATTAATCTATCTAGATTGCTTTTCCTTCCCACTCTCGCCTCTTCTACCTTAAAGCTCACTTTAGTCACTGGAGAAAAGAAGGCGTCTACTCCAATATATCCCGACTCCTTTGTTTCTCTTTCCTCAGAGGAGAGATATCCAGTTCCCGCTTCAACAATAGCATCTATCTCTAATTTTCCCTTTTCTGTTGTTATTTCAGCGATATAGAGGTCTTTATTTACTACGTCGGCCTCTCCTTCGACATCTTTTCCCGTTACTTTCCCTTGACCTTTTGCAGAAAGGTGTACCCTAAAAGGCCCTTTTCCCGCCGAAACGAATCGTAATTGCTTAAGATTAAGTATGATATCGAGAGATGACTCTTTTACCCCTTTTATGGTTGAAAACATATGCGAGACACCATCGATCTTAACACCGGTAATAGCCGAACCCGCAAGCGAAGAGAGGAGAACTCTTCGTAGAGTAATTCCTAAGCTCTGACCGAAACCAGGCGCTAACGGCTCAATAACATATTTACCATACATATTCTCCTCAACTACTTTTTGGGTTGTGAAATTTGGTTGTATCATAAATACTGAAAAATAATAATAATCTCGCCAAATAGGCGGTATTAACGGGAATAATGTTCAATAACTAATCTTAAGTTAACTTGTTTTTCGATTCCTTCTGATGCCGGTTCTTTCACTAATTTGACTGTCAGGGATTTTTTTTCCAACCATTCAGGTATGATGGTGTCCTTATTGGCGAGAAAGCTTTCAATATAAGGTACTTTAGTAATTTTATCGCTGGAAAAAGTAATTATATCACCTATTCTAGCCCTATAAGATGGAATATTGACGATTTTATTATTAACTTTGATATGACGAT